>NZ_JBHTTU010000104.1:0-20713 GCF_042794375.1 Kitasatospora sp. NPDC056531
TTGTCAGTGTCGGAGTCGGATCACACATGCGGCTCGGGGCGGGGACTCGCCCGCTCGCCTCCGGGGCGCTCGGGCGGGTCACGGAACGACCACACCGGCGGCACAGCCGCGCGGATAGGCTGACGCCATGAGCAGCCCGAACCCGACGCCCCTGGACCTGACTCTCGACGGCGGCACGCTGACCGCCCGGCTCGTCGACTTCCCCTCGGTGAGCGGCGACGAGCAGGCGCTCGCCGACGCCGTGGAGGCCGCCCTGCGCGGCTACCCGCACCTCACCGTGGACCGGTACGGCAACAACGTGGTCGCCCGCACCACCCTCGGCCGCGGCGAGCGCGTCGTCCTGGCCGGCCACCTGGACACCGTGCCGATCGCCGACAACCTGCCCTCGTACGTCGAAGGGGACCTGCTCTACGGCTGCGGCACCTCGGACATGAAGTCCGGCGTGGCCGTCGCGCTGCGCCTGGCCGCCACCCTGACCGAGCCCAACCGCGACCTCACCTACGTGTTCTACGACTGCGAGGAGGTGGAGGCCCACCGCAACGGCCTCGGCCATCTCGCCAAGGACCGCCCGGAGTGGCTGGCCGCCGACTTCGCGGTGCTGATGGAGCCAAGCGGCGCCGTGGTCGAGGGCGGCTGCCAGGGCACCCTGCGGGCGCAGATCCGGCTCTCCGGCGTGCGTGCCCACGCGGCCCGCAGCTGGCTCGGCGACAACGCCATCCACCACGCCGCCGAGGTGCTCACCCGGCTCGCGCAGTACCAGCCGCGCCGGGTGGAGATCGACGGCCTGGAGTACCGCGAGGGTCTCAACGCGGTGCGGATCGACGGCGGCGTGGCCGGCAACGTGATCCCGGACGAGTGCGTCATCACGATCAACTTCCGCTACGCGCCGGACCGCAGCGAGGCCGAGGCGGAGAAGCACGTGCGCGAGGTCTTCGACGGCTTCGAGCTGACCGTGACCGACTTCGCCGCGGGTGCGCTGCCCGGCCTCTCCCAGCCCGCCGCCCGGGCCTTCCTGGCGGCCACCGGCGGCCAGGCCCGGGCCAAGTTCGGCTGGACCGACGTCGCCCGGTTCAGCGCGCTCGGCGTCCCGGCGGTCAACTACGGCCCCGGCGACCCGAACTTCGCGCACAAGCGGGACGAGCACTGCTCGCTGAGCGCCATCGCCGAGACCGAGGACCGGCTGCGCGCTTGGCTGACCAGCTGAGCCGGGGCCGTTCGGCCACGGTCCGACCAGCTGCCGAACGCCATCTTCCGGTTGCCCAACCGACCTTTCCCCGTTGCCTGAAAACGGGGGAGGGTCGGCGTAGGGTTTCGTCATGACAGGCACAGGAGACGACAAGCACTACGGACACGGCCCCGAGCAGGTCGGCGTGCCGCGGAAGAAGAAGGCCTGGCCCGAGAAGCAGAAGGGCCCGGTGCTGGTGCGCCGGGACCAGGTCGGCACGAGCACCACGGACCAGCGCCTGCTGGACACCACCGGCCCCACCGACTGGCTGCACACCGACCCCTGGCGGGTGCTGCGGATCACCTCCGAGTTCGTCGAGGGCTTCGGCGCCCTCGCCGAACTCCCGCCCGCGATCAGCGTCTTCGGCTCGGCCCGGACCCCGGCCGACTCGCCCGAGTACGAGGCCGGGGTGGCCATCGGCCGGGCCCTCGCCGAGGCCGGCTACGCGGTGATCACCGGCGGCGGCCCGGGCGCGATGGAGGCCGCCAACCGCGGCGCCTCCGAGGCCGGCGGGCTGAGCGTCGGGCTCGGCATCGAGCTGCCCTTCGAGCAGGGCCTCAACGAGTTCGTCGACCTCGGGCTGAACTTCCGTTACTTCTTCGTCCGCAAGACGATGTTCGTGAAGTACGCCCAGGGCTTCGTGGTCCTACCCGGCGGGCTCGGCACACTGGACGAGCTGTTCGAGGCGCTGACCCTGGTGCAGACGAAGAAGGTCACCCGCTTCCCGGTGATCCTCTACGGCAGCGCCTACTGGGGCGGCCTCTACGAGTGGCTGAAGACCACCCTGGTCGCGCAGGGCAAGGCGGCCCCGCGCGACCTTGAGCTGTTCCACATCACCGACGAGATCGACGAGGTCATGAAGATCCTCGCCGACGCCCGCCGACCCGCCGACGAGATCTAGCGGGAGCGAGCCGAAGGGGCGCGCCGGTGCCGAAAGCGAGGAGCGACAAGCGAGGCACGAGCGCCGGAGCGACGAGCGTCGGCACCGGGTCCCGAGCGCTCCGGAGGCGAGCCGAGCGCCGTCAAGGGGCCCTAGGCCAGCCCCCGGCGGGCGACCGCCGGGGGGCGGGTGCCCCGGATCGAGGCGACCATGTCCAGCACCTGGCGGGTCTCCGCGACCTGGTGCACCCGGTAGACCTGCGCGCCCAGCCAGGCCGAGACCGCCGTGGTGGCCAGGGTGCCGAGCAGCCGCTCGTTCACCGGCCGGTCCAGGGTCTCGCCGACGAAGTCCTTGTTGGAGAGCGAGACCAGCACCGGGAAGCCGGTCGCGGTCATCTCCGGCAGCCGCCGGGTGGCCTCCAGCGAGTGCCGGGTGTTCTTGCCGAAGTCGTGCCCCGGGTCGATGATCACCGCGTCCCGGCGGACGCCCAGCCCCACCGCCCGCTCGGCCAGCCCGACGGTCACCCGCAGGATGTCCGCCATCACGTCCTCGTACCCGGTCCGGTGCGGTCGGGTGCGCGGCTCGGCGCCGCCCGCGTGGGTGCACACCAGCCCGACGTCGTACCGGGCGGCCACCTCGGCGAGCTTCGGGTCCACCCCGCCCCAGGCGTCGTTCAGCAGGTCCGCGCCGACCTCGCAGACCGCCTCGCCGACCTCGTGCCGCCAGGTGTCCACGCTGATCACGGCGTCGGGGTGGCGCTTGCGCAGCTCGGCCACGAAGGGGACGGTGCGCCGCAGCTCCTCCTCGACCGTGACCTCGTCGCCGGGGCCGGCCTTCACCCCGCCGATGTCCAGGATCGCCGCGCCCTCGGCCATCGCGCGGTCGGCGGCGGCGAACGCGGCCTCGTCGGCGAAGGTCGCGCCCTTGTCGAAGAACGAGTCCGGCGTCCGGTTCACGATCGCCATGATCACCAGCTCGTCCTCAGCGAATTCGCGCGGTCCCAGGCGCAGTGCCACCGATGTCTCCTCCACAGCTCCTGCGGGTGCGATGATGGCCCCCGGCCTCACTAGGGACCATGCTGTCATGATCAGTCTGGTTCCCTGGCACTTGATCGGGGACCGGCCGGGAGTTCGGGAGGACAGCTCGTGTTCTGGGTGATCGTGGTCGCCATGGCCGTGGTGGTCGGCGGCGCCGCGCTGGTGGCGCTGGGCGGGGGCGGCTCGATGCCGGAGGCGGTGCCGGACCGCATCGCCGCGCGGCTGCCGCAGGACCGACCGCTGAGCAAGACGGACGTGGACGACCTGCGCCTGCCGATGGCCGTGCGCGGCTACCGGATGGACGAGGTGGACGACGTCCTGGACCGCCTCGGCGCCGAACTCGCCTACCGCGACTCGCGGATCGCCGAGCTGGAGGCCGCCGCCCACCTGCGCGGCGCGGTCGAGGCCACCACCGCCCCGGACCCGGCCGCCGAACCGCTGCCGGGCCTGGAGGAGTTCGCCAAGGTGGTCCAGCCCGCCGTCGCGCTCACCAAGCAGCCGGCCCCCGAGGACGCCGAGCCGGGGAAGCAGCAGTGACAGAGGTCGTCGAAGGCGCGGTGCTCGGCGCGGACGGCCTGCGCCGCTGCGGCTGGGGCGAGTCGACGGACGACTACCGCCTCTACCACGACACCGAGTGGGGCCGCCCGGTGCACGGCGACGACGCCCTGTTCGAGCGGGTCTGCCTGGAGGCCTTCCAGTCCGGCCTGTCCTGGCTGACCATCCTGCGCCGCCGCGAGGGGTTCCGGGCCGCGTTCGCCGGCTTCCGGATCGCCGAGGTCGCCGAGTTCGGCGGGGCGGACGAGGAGCGGCTGCTCGCCGACACCGGCATCATCCGCAACCGGGCCAAGATCAAGGCGGCGATCGCCAACGCCAGGGTCGCCCGCGACCTGGACGGCGGCCTGGACGCGCTGATCTGGCAGTTCGCCGCCGACCCGGGCCGGCCGGCCCCCCGCACGCCGGCGGAGGTGCCGGCCGTCACGCCCGAGTCGGCGGCGCTGGCGAAGACGCTGAAGAAGGCGGGCTTCCGCTTCGTCGGCCCGACCACCGCCTACGCCCTGATGCAGGCCTGCGGTCTGGTCGACGACCACCTGGCGGACTGCCACGTCCGCACCGGCGGGAGGAAGCGGGGCTGAGCCTCAGCGCCCGACGTACTTCGGCTTCTCCTTGGCGATGAAGGCGCGCACCGCGATCCGGTGGTCCTCGCTCTCGCCGGCCAGGGTCTGCAGTTCGTCCTCCTTGTCGAGCAGTTCGTCCAGCGAGTGCGAAGCGCCGTACGCCAGCGACTCCTTGATGGCGCCGTAGGCCACGGTCGGGCCCTCGGCCAGCTCGCGGGCGAAGACCCGCGCGGTGGCGGCGAGTTCCTCGGCCGGCACGACCTTGGTGGCCAGGCCCAGCTCCATCGCCTCGGCGGCCTTGACCGTCCGGGGCAGCATCAGCAGCTCGGTGGCCTTGGCGTGCCCGACCAGCCGGGGCAGCGTCCAGGACGCCCCCGAGTCGGCGGTCAGGCCGATCCCGGCGAAGGCGGTGTTGAAGCCGGCCCGGTCGGAGATGATGCGGAAGTCGCAGGCGAAGGCGAGCGAGGCGCCCGCACCGGCCGCCACCCCGCCGACCGCGGCGACGGTCGGCTTGCGCATGCCGGCCAGGGCCCGGGTCAGCGGGTTGTAGTGCTCGGCGACGGTCCGCAGCGCGCCCTCGCCGGTCTCCTCGAACCGCTTCAGCAGCGCCAGGTGCTCGTTCAGGTCCTGCCCGACGCAGAACGCCCGGTCGCCGGCCCCGGTCAGCAGCACCGCCCGCACCGCCGGATCCCCGGCCGTCTCGGTCACGGCGTCGCGCAGCGCCACCTTGGTGGCGACGTCCAGGGCGTTCATCGCCTCCGGGCGGTTGATGGTGATGACGGCCAGGCCGCCGTCCAGCTCGTACAGAACGGAATCGGACATGGGCGAGGGCTCCCTAAACGATCGTCGCGTCGGTGGTTGTGCCAGGATGCCGGAGCGCGGGCCGGGCTGGGGAGTGTGAGGTATCGCACCTTCCCGCGGTGCCGGTACCGCCGCCACGCCGGGGCTTATGACGCCAATTGCGGCGGTTGGAGTCGGTCCGGCCGATGTTGCACCGAGAGTGATGTTGGTCATCAGGCCGTGGCATGCGGGATAATGGCTTCCGATCAATGCGTTCGATACCGGCGGTGGACGGACTGCCGGTGCGTAGCTGAGCGGTTGCAGGAAGGGGAACGAGCATGGCGGCCATGAAGCCGCGGACGGGTGACGGCCCGCTCGAAGTCACCAAAGAGGGGCGGGGCATCATCATGCGCGTTCCGCTCGAAGGCGGCGGACGCCTCGTGGTGGAGCTCACGCCTGACGAGGCCGAAGCCCTGGGCGATGCCCTGATGAAGGTCACCGGCTGACCGCAGCGGGTGCTCGCCGTCTCCTGGAGACGTACTGCCGGGCCCGGGTACGACGTCACGTCGGCCCGGGCCCGCGCGGTCTCCGGGGCGGACGGGCCCTATCGCTTGACGGCGCAGAGCAGCCCGTCCGAGACCGGCAGCAGCGCGGGCAGCAGCGCCTCGCTCTCCCGCACGTCCCGGACCAGGTCCCGCACCGCGCCGGTCTGCGGGTCCTGCAGCTCCGGCTCGGCGAGCCGGCCCTCCTGGAAGACCCCCTCGAAGCAGACCATCCCGCCCGGCCGCAGCAGCCGCAGCGCCTCCAGCAGGTACTCCCGGGACTCGGCCGGATCGCCGTCGCAGAACACCAGGTCGTACTGGCCGTCGGCGAGCCGGGGCAGCACCTCCAGCGCCCGGCCCGGTATGAACCGCGAGCGGTTGGCCGCGAACCCGGCCGCCTGGTACGCCTCGCGGGCCAGCTGCTGGCGCACCGGCTCGGAGTCCACCGTGGTGAGCACGCCGTCCGGCCGCATCCCGCGCAGCAGGTAGACGCCTGACACACCTGTGCCGGTGCCGATCTCGGCCACCGCCTTGGCGTCCAGGGCGGCGGCCAGCAGCCGCAGGCACGCCCCGCCGCTCGGCCCGATGGCCCGTATCCCGGTCCGTGCGGACTGCGCCCGGGCGTAGGTCAGCACCGCGTCCTCGCCCACGTAGGTGTCGGCGAGGGCCGCGCGCGCGGGCCCGAACTCGCTGATGGCTGCCTCTTTCGGAGCCCCGGGTGGCGGCCCGGTGCCGGGGGATGTCGATATTTCCTGCCACAGATTACTGGCCGGGCGGGAACCGCGTACGGCGGCGGGCCGTTGTCACTGAGGACCGGGTACGGGAGACCTCCCGGGCACTTTTATCCGGGCTTGACGGGTGAGGTGGATATGGTGGTGGCCCTGCTGGGCAGAAGAGCCGACCGAGGAGGTGTGGCCGAGGGCGACGTCCCCGTGCGGCGGCACTCCCGCGGCACCGCGTCGGCCCGTACGCCGAAGCCCGTGATGAACCAGCCTGCGCACTCCGACCTGGACCAGCCCGCCGCCGCGACGCCGGCCGCCGGCACCACCGAGGCTCCCGCCCTCGCGACCTTCGCCGAGGGCCCCGACGCGCAGAGCTGGACTCCGCCCACCTGGGAGGAGATCGTCGAGGCGCACAGCGCCCGCGTCTACCGCCTCGCCTACCGTCTGACGGGCAACCAGCACGACGCCGAGGACCTCACCCAGGAGGTCTTCGTCCGGGTGTTCCGTTCGCTGTCCACCTACACCCCCGGCACGTTCGAGGGCTGGCTGCACCGGATCACCACCAACCTGTTCCTGGACATGGTCCGCCGCCGCCAGCGCATCCGCTTCGACGCGCTCGGCGAGGACGCGGCCGAGCGGCTCGCCTCCCGCGAGCCCAGCCCGGCCCAGCACTTCAGCGACACCCACTTCGACGCCGACGTGCAGCACGCCCTGGACACCCTCGCCCCGGAGTTCCGCGCCGCCGTGGTGCTCTGCGACATCGAGGGCCTGTCCTACGAGGAGATCGCCGCCACGCTGGACGTCAAGCTCGGCACCGTCCGCAGCCGCATCCACCGCGGCCGCTCGCACCTGCGCGCCGCGCTCAAGCACCGTGCCCCCGGCCAGGCCCCCGGCCGTGAGCGCCGCGGCGGCTCGGAGGAGCCGGTGCCGGTCGGCGCCGTCGCCGCGGAGCCCGCGGCTGCACCGGGCGGGCGCGGACGGAGGCGATCGTGAGCGGAGCCAGCCGGTCCGGTCCGGAACGGTCGGAGGCGTCCGACCGGCCCCAGACCCGGCGGAGCTGGGCGCTGGGCCGCCGGGGCGGTGACGACCCCGGTGATCCGCTGCCGACCGCCGTCCCGCTGCCGGGCGACACGGAGCTGCGTGCCGTGCCCGTACGCCCCGTAGAGCCCGCCGTCGAGGAACACCACCTCGGTGAGCGCCTGTCCGGATTCCTGGACGGCGAACTCGGCCACGACTCGCGCGAGCGGGTCCAGGCCCACCTGGCCACCTGCCCCCAGTGCCTGGCCGAGGCCGACGAGGGCCGCGCCGTGAAGCACCTGCTGACCCGCACCGACACCCCCGGCCCCTCCTCCTCGCTGATGGCCCGGCTGATGGCCGTCGGCAACCTGCCCGACGACGGCCCGGCGGACGGCGGCTGGCCGGGCCAGGGCGGCCGCCGTGACGACGACGACCTGCCCGGCGGCGGGGTCGGCGCCACCGGCACGCTCGGCGGCAGCCGGCTCACCGGCGGCTCCTTCGGCCGCGGCGCCGGCGCCTCCTTCGGCGCGGGCGCGCTCGGCGCCGACACCCCGGTGCCCGGGGTCGACCCGCGCGCCTTCGGCCGCGGCTCGGTGCTGCGGCCGCTGATGGGCCGGCGCACCGGCCGTCCGGAATCCGCCGTCGGCCCCGCCCGGCCGCTGCCGGCCGCGGCCGCCGTCCGTGCCTCCGCGCGCGGCCGCCGCCTGGTCTTCGCGGCCGCGGGCGCCTTCTCGGTCGCCGCGGTGACGCTCGGCGGCGTCGGCGGCCTCGCCCAGGGCGAGGACCAGCACGGCACCACGGTCAGCCCGATCGGCGGCGGCACCACCGGCCGCGGCGGCCTGGTCCCGATGACCGCGCAGGTCCCGGTGGACTTCCCGGCCCGCCCGGTCGCCGCCACCCGTGAGGCGAGCCCCTCCTCCTCGCCGGAGCGCTACCCGGGCGGCATCGCGGCCCTGCGCCAGCAGATCCGCTAGCGGACACCCTGCCTTCGGGCTCGGCCGCCGGCTGGTCTTTACCACGGCTTCATCGCAGCGTGGACCAGGGACCCGCCGGTGGCCATTACTCTGGAGGAACCGTCGTCCGGCGAGCTAGGGAGCAAAGGTGTTCAGCGACGTAGGCGGGCTGGAGATCCTGACCCTGATCGTGATGGCGATCATCATCTTCGGCCCTGACAAGCTGCCGAAGCTGATCCAGGACACCATGGGCTTCATCCGCAAGGTCCGCTCCTTCGCCGACAACGCGAAGGAGGACATCCGCAGCGAGCTGGGCCCCGAGTTCAAGGACTTCGAGTTCGAGGACCTCAACCCCAAGACCTTCGTCCGCAAGCAGCTCATGGGCGGCGAGGAGGACCCGCTGGGCCTCAAGGACATGAAGGACTCGCTCGACATCCGCTCCGTCCTGGACGACAAGCCCGCGGCACCGGTGAACGGCCGGGCGGGCAACGTGAGTTTCGACAAGGCCGCCCCGGCGCCCGCCTCCGCCGGCGCCCCGCTGCAGCCCGGCGAGCGGCCCCCGTTCGACCCCGACGCGACCTGATCGCGCCTGCGCGCACCCCGCGGGAACGCGACGCCACCGCCCCGCCCGGCCGTCCGGCTGAGCGGGGCAGCGGCATCCTCGCCGCTATTGTGCTGATTGTTCCCGCTGAGCCGTCCGTCACATCCGCGCTTGCGCGGACCAGGAACGGCCCCCGGGAACGCCGAGGTGCGCCACCATGGGAGCGCGCCACGGCAGGCATACGTGCGTTTGAGGAGGCCCGGGGATGGACGCGACGAGTCAGGCGGGAGGGGCGACGGCCACGGCCGGCGGCCCGGTGGTCGGCGGGCAGGCGGGCCCGGCGGATCCGCTGGTGCCCTACCTGTCCGCGGACTTCCCCTGGTACGGCCTGGACGACGGCTGGACCGGCCGCCGCTACCTGATGCAGGCCGGCGCCAGCGGCCCCCGCGGCGGGGCGGCCGGCAGCGTCGACTACGGCACCCTCGGCCACGGCGACGAGCCCGCCAAGCAGCACGAGCCGCGCGACATGCGCAAGTTCGCGGTCGTGGTCACCGTGGCCCGCCGCGACAGCCGCCGCAGCGCCGACAACACCGGCACCCTGGAGGCGACCTCCGCTTCCTCCGCCGCCTGGCTGGCCGGCTCCGGCCTGCTCGCCGCGACCTGGCCCGGCCAGCTCGACCGCGCGCTGCGCCAGGACTGGCTGGACCAGCAGAGCACCCTGGCGTGGGACCTCGCCGACGACCTGGCCGGCCCCGGCTGGTCCACCCTCAGCCTGCCGGTCAACGGCCTGCCGCAGCCCTTCCGCTACCGCGAGTCCGAGTACGGCTGGGTGCTCGCGGGCGAGGCCCCCGGCGTCCTCCTCGGCGCCTTCGGCCGCGGCGTCAGCGCCTACGGCGTCGGCTTCGCCACCGTCCCCGACCTGGGCGGCTACACCCGGCCCCTCGCGGTAACTTTCGCCCGCTCGTCTCCGGGGCGCTCGGACCCGGTGCCGACGGTCGGCGCTCCGGCGCTCGTGCCTCGCTGGTCGCTTCTCCCTTTCGGCACCGGCGCGCCCCTCCGGCTCGGGGCGACTACTCGCCCGCTCGTCTCCGGGGCGCTCGGGGCGGGTCACCGACCCCGTCAGAACTTGTTCTTGGGCGTCAGCCCGAGCGACATGCCCGACAGGCCGCGCTGGCGGCCGCCGAGCTTGCCGGCCACGGCACGCAGGGCGGCGCCGGCCGGGGAGTCGGGGGCGGCGAGCACGACCGGGCGGCCGTCGTCGCCGCCCTCGCGCAGCCGCACGTCGATCGGGATCGAGCCGAGCACCGGGACGGTCGCGCCGACGGTGCGGGTGAGCGCGTCCGCGACGGTCTGGCCGCCGCCGGTGCCGAAGACGTCGATCATCTCGTCGCAGTGCGGGCACGGCATGCCGGACATGTTCTCGATCACGCCGACGATCTTCTGGTGGGTCTGCACCGCGATGGTGCCGGCCCGCTCGGCCACCTCGGCGGCGGCCATCTGCGGGGTGGTGACGATCAGGATCTCCGCGTTGGGGACCAGCTGGGCCACCGAGATCGCGATGTCGCCGGTGCCGGGCGGCAGGTCCAGCAGCAGCACGTCCAGGTCGCCCCACCACACGTCGGCGAGGAACTGCTGCAGCGCGCGGTGCAGCATCGGGCCGCGCCAGACCACCGGGGCGTTGCCCGGGGTGAACATCCCGATCGAGATGACCTTCACGCCGTTCGCCTGCGGCGGCATGATCATGTCCTGGACCTGGGTCGGCCGGCCTTCGACACCCAGCATGCGCGGCACGCTGTGGCCGTAGATGTCGGCGTCCACCACGGCGACCTTCAGGCCGTCCGCGGCCATCGCGGCGGCCAGGTTGACCGTCACGGAGGACTTGCCGACGCCGCCCTTGCCGGAGGCGACGGCGTAGACGCGGGTCAGCGTGCCCGGCTTGGCGAACGGGATCTCCCGCTCGGGGGCGCCGCCGCGCAGCAGCTGGGAGAGCTCCTTGCGCTGCTCGTCGCTCATCACGTCGAGCTCGACCTCGACGCCGGTGACGCCCGGCACCCTGCCGACCGCCTCGCGGACCCGGGTGACGATGGTGTCGCGCATCGGACAGCCGGAGACGGTCAGATAGACCGCGACGCGCACCGCGCCCGCCTCGCCGATCTCGACCGATTTCACCATGCCGATCTCGGTGATCGGGCGGTTGATCTCCGGGTCGTTGACGGTCGCCAGGGCCTCGCGTACGGACTCCTCCGTGACGCCGGCAGCGACCTCTGTCTCGTTGGCCATGCCTTGATGGTACGGCTCCGGGCGAACCGCTTAACCGGTCGGTAGCGTGCTGCCGGTCACAAGGTCCCGGAGGCGTCCCGGCGTTCGTCCATCTCCTTGAGCAGGGACTGGAGCTCGGACCGGACGAAGTCCCGGGTGGCGACCTCGCCGAGCCCGTGCCGCAGCGCGGCGACCTCGCGGGCCAGGTACTCGGTGTCGGCGATGTTGCGGTCGCTGCGGGCCCGGTCCTGCTCCATGTTGACCCGGTCCCGGTTGTCCTGGCGGTTCTGCGCCAGCAGGATCAGCGGCGCCGCGTAGGAGGCCTGCAGCGACAGCGCCAGGGTCAGGAAGATGAACGGGTACTCGTCGAAGCGCACGGTGGTCGGCAGCAGGCTGTTCCACCCTATCCAGATGACGACCACCACCGTCATCCAGACGATGAACCGCCCGGTGCCGAGGAAGCGGGCGATCCGCTCCGACAGCACGCCGAAGGCCTCGGGGTCGTAGGACGGCAGCGAGATCAGGCCGGGCCGGGCGGTGCGCGGCTGGTCGAGCCGGGTGCGGCTGGAACCGGTGATCGGGGCGGTCTCCAGCCGGCCGCCGCCCTCGCGGGTGCGCAGCTCGCGCAGCTGGCGCAACTGCCGCAGTTCGCCCTGCAGGCGCCGGCGCGCGGAGTCGTCCGGCCGTCCGTTGCGGTCACCGTCCATCGGCCGTCTCCTCGCTCTCGTCGTCGCGGGTGTGCAGCGCGGCGTCGCGCCAGTCCTCGGGCAGCAGGTGGTCGAGCACGTCGTCGACGGTCACCGCGCCCAGCAGGTGGTCCGCCTCGTCCACGACCGGCGCGGACACCAGGTTGTAGGTCGCCAGGTAGCTGGTGACCAGCGACAGCGGAGTGTCCGGCGGCAGCGGGTCCAGGTCGTCGTCGACCAGCGAGCCGACCAGGACGTACGGGGGCTCGCGCAGCAGCCGCTGGAAGTGCACGGTGCCCAGGTAGCGGCCGGTCGGGGTCTCGTTCGGCGGGCGGCAGACGAAGATCTGGGCGGCCAGTGCGGGCTTGTGGTCGCTGATCCGGATCCGCGCCAGCGCCTCGGCGACCGTCGCGTCCGGCTCCAGCACGATCGGCTCGGTGGTCATCAGACCACCGGCGGTGTCCTCCTCGTACGACAGCAGGCGGCGCACCGGCGCGGCCTCGTCCGGCTCCATCAGCTGGAGCAGTCGCTCGGCCTCGTCGCCGGGCAGCTCGGACAGCAGGTCGGCGGCGTCGTCCGGGTCCATCGCCTCCAGGACGTCGGCGGCGCGCTCGTCCTTCAGCTTGCCGATGATCTCGACCTGGTCGTCCTCGGGCAGCTCCTCCATGACGTCCGCGAGCCGCTCGTCCGGCAGCGCGGCGGCCACCTCGGCGCGGCGCTTGGCGGACAGGTGGTGCATCACGCTGGCCAGGTCGGCCGGGCGCAGCTGTTCGAAGGTGGCGAGCAGGTTGGCCGCGCCCTGGTCCTGCTCGGGCTGCGAGAAGCCGGTGACGTCCTGCCAGTCCAGGGTGAGCCGCTCGCCCTTGCCCTTGCGCAGCCGGCCGGCCCGGCCGACCTGGACGAAGACCTTGCTGATCTCCCACTCGCGCAGGCGGCTCTGCACCATGCCGATGTCCAGCACGGTGACGTCCTCACCGGTCTTGGACCAGGTGACGGTACGGTCCAGCAGCTCGGCGAGCACCAGCGTCTCGGCCGGGCGCTGCTCGAAACGCCGCAGGTTGATCAGGCCGGTGGTGAGCACCTGGCCGGACTCCAGGCTCGTCACCCTGGTCATCGGCAGGAAGATCCGGCGTCGGCCGACGACCTCGACCACCAGGCCGAGCACCCGCGGCGGGCGGCCACCGAGCCGCAGCGAGACCACCACGTCCCGGACCCGCCCGACCTGGTCGCCGTTCGGGTCGAAGACCGCGATGGCGGAGAGATGGGAGATGAAGACCCGGGTTCCTGGCCCTGCCATGAACTCCCTCTGATCGCTCGACGCCTCGGCAAGGGTGCGCCGAGCACACCCGCGGCCCAAGGCTACCCGCGTGCCCGGGGCCGGGCCCGCTGTGGCACGGTAGCGGCCGCAGGAGTCGTGGACGCCAACTCCGCCTTACGGTCGGGCGGCCCTCAGCGGCGCTTGAACAGCAGCTTGGGCAGTCCGGCCGGGATCGGGCGGCGGGTGGTGGCCGGGGTGGGCATCGGCCGGGCCGCGTGCGAGTCGTCCGGCATCGCGCCCGGGCGCTCGCTGAGCGCGCCGGCCGGCTCCAGCCGCAGCACCCGGCACTCCCGGGCCCAGCGCTCGGCGATGGCGTCGGTGTCGGGCGCGTTCAGCCGCTTGCCCTTGAGCTCCTCCACGGCGCCCCGCCAGGCCTCGCCGTCCGGCGCGAGCTCCACCACCCTGGCGCCCCAGCCGGTCAGCCGACCGCCCTTGTCCTTGCTGCGCACCGTGACCACGGCCCCGGCCCCGGCCTCCAGGCCGTGCAGCGGCTGCTCGCCGCCCCCGCCGACCACCACCACCGCGCCGTCGTGCCAGGCGTGCCAGAGCGGACGGGCCTGCTCCTGGCCGTCCGCGCGCACCCAGAGCAGGCCGGACTTCTTCGCGGCCTCCTCCAGCAGGGCCTGGTCGAGGAAGTCGTCGGCGGTCGCGGCGGCGGGCGTACGGTCCATGGCGGACAGCGTACGGCTTCGCCCCCGCCGCCGTCCCTTCCCGTCCACCAGACGTCTCAGCTCCTGCCCACCAGATGTCTCAGCCTCCGGGCGACAGTTCCATTGCGGCGACACGGGCCTTACCGTATGAGCGCCCGACCACCGTGACCAGCGAAGGAGCGCCGTGCCCGCCGCCCGGCCCGCGACCGCCCCTGCCACCCCCACCGCCGCCGACCCGCGGCCCGCGCACCCGCTCCCCACCCTCGACCTGCTGCTGCTCGCCGTCTCCATCGCCGGCATCTCGTTCTCCGGCCCGCTGATCAGCGCCACCGCCGCGCCCGCCCTGGCGATCGCCTTCTGGCGCAACGTCATGTCCGTCGGCGTCCTCGGCCCCTACGCGCTGCTGCGCCACCGCGCCGAACTGCGCGGCATCGGCCGACGGGCGCTGCTGCTCGCGATCGCCGCCGGCGCGCTGCTCGCCGTCCACTTCGCGCTCTGGATGCCCAGCCTGCGGATGACCTCGGTGGCCTCCGCCACCGCCCTGGTCACCACCACCCCGCTGTGGACCATCCTGCTGATGCGGCTGTTCGGCGTCCGCGCCCCCCGCATGGTCTGGCTCGGAACCGTCGTCGCCTTCGCCGGCGTGCTGGTGCTCACCGGCGTGGACCTCTCGCTCTCCCCGCGCGCCCTGCTCGGCGATGCCCTCGCCCTGGCCGCCGGACTCGCCGCGGCCGGGTACATGCTGCTCGGCGCCGAGGTCCGCAAGACCGTCAGCACCACCGGGTACACCCTGGTCTGCTACACCACCACGGCGGTCGGCCTGTTGGTGATCTGCCTGGCCGCCGGGACGCCGCTGTCCGGCTGGTCGGCCGGGGCCTGGTGGCAGATCGTGCTGCTGATGGTCGCCGCCCAGCTGCTCGGGCACTCGCTCAGCAACCGGGTGGTGCGCAACCTCGGCCCGTCGATCACCTCCACCGCGATTCTGCTGGAGACCCCGGGCGCCGCCCTGATCGCCGCCCTCTGGCTCGGCCAGTGGCCCCCGGCAGCCGCCTACCCGGCGGTCGTGCTGATCCTGCTCGGACTGGTCCTGGTCGCCCGCGGCGGACGCAGGTAGCGGGCTACAGCCAGCCGTTGCGGCGGAAGCCCCGGTACATCCCCACGCAGATCAGCGTGACCGCGCCGAGCACCGTCGGATAGCCGTACGGGTTGTGCAGCTCCGGCATGTAGTCGAAGTTCATCCCGTACACGCCGGTGATCATGGTGGGCACCGCGAAGATCGCCGCCCAGGCGGTGATCTTCCGCATGTCCTCGTTCTGCGCCACCGACACCTGCGCCAGGTTCGCCTGCAGCAGCGAGTTCAGCAGCTCGTCGAAACCGTGCACCTGCTCGGTCACCCGGGCCAGGTGGTCCGCGACGTCCCGGAAGTACTTCTGGATGTCCGGGTCCACCAGGCCCTGCGACGGCTCCGACAACTGCTGCATCGGACGCAGCAGCGGCGCCACCGCGCGCTTGAACTCCAGCACCTCGCGCTTGAGTTGGTAGACCCGGCCGACATCGGCGCTGCGCCCGCCCTTGGCCGAGAAGACGCCGTACTCGATCTCGTCCACGTCGTTCTGCAGCCGCTCGGCGACCAGCAGGTAGTTGTCCACCACGTGGTCGGCGATCGCGTGCAGCACCGCGGACGGCCCCTTGGTCAGCAGCCCGGACTCGTCCGCGTCCGCCTCCAGCCGGTGCCGCAGCTCCTGCAGTGAACCGTGGCCGCCGTGCCGGACGGTGATCACGAAGTCCCGCCCGGCGAACACCATCAGCTCGCCGGTCTCCACCACCTCGCTGGTGGGCGTGAGCTGGTCGTGCTCGACGTAGCGGATGGTCTTGAAGACGGCGAAGAGGACGTCGTCGTAGCGCTCCACCTTGGGCCGCTGGTGGGCGTGCACCGCGTCCTCCACCGCGAGCGGGTGCAGGCCGAAGCGCTGGGCGATGCCCTCGAACTCCGCCTCGGTCGGCTCGTGCAGCCCGATCCAGCTGAACGAGCCCGCGCTGTCCGGGAATTGGTGCGCCGCCTTGACCCGGCGGGCGGCCTCGCGCGGGCTGCAGGTCTCGCCGTTGCGCCGGCCGTGCTGGTAGACCGCGCAGTCCACGACCGCCGAGCCGCTGCCTTCCGGCACGGCGTCGTACGGACCGGAGACGCCCCGACGACGGTTGGTGCGGACGGCGGCGCGCAGGTTGTTGATCATCGACATGGCAGGCTCCCTGGGACAGGAGCCGTCGCACGGCGGCACGGAGAACGCGGGAAAGCAGGGCCGTGGTGCGACGGCGAGGAACACCGGTGAAGGGGATGGGGGTGCTCTCCCGGCCGGTCCGTCCGCCGTCGGCCCGCGCCCGGGGCCACTGCGGCTGGATCAGCCGCTACGGCCTGCGAGGCGAGGGATGCGGGGAAGTCGGGGCCGGGCAGAGCTGCCGGTACTGCATGGTCGGCCGGTATCCACCGCAACCACCTCCTTCGCGCCGCCGCCCCGGGACGAACGATCCCGGTGGCCAGTCGCTCACCCTAACATCTGACCGGGCATCGACGCCGAGGGGTTTCCCCGTCGTTCACGGGCCCTTGACGGCCCCGCCCCGCCCGCCGCCCGCCCGCCGCCCCCGCGTTGCCCGTGCGACCCGGCGGGTTACGCTCACCGGCATGGCCCATGACTTCCCGTCCTTCGGCGACCCCCACGGCGGCAGCTCCCCGGAGCTCACCCGGGAGGCGGTGCTGGCCGCCGTCGAGGCCCGGCTGATCTCCACCTTCGGCGAGCCGAGCGGCCGCGCCGCCGTCACCTTCCTCGGCGCCGACCGGATCGAGGTGCTGCGCTTCGGCCCGGACGCCGACGGCCTGGTCCGCTACAGCACGCTCGGGATGGCCGCCGCGCCGATGGCCGACCCGACCGCGCTGGTCGCCGACCAGCTGCGCGGCCCCCGGGTCGAACTGGTGCTGACCGTGCGCGGCGGGCACGACAGCGTGCTGCGCAGCCTCGCCACCTTCGCCGCGACCCCGCAGGTCGAGGGCCTGGTGGTGGCCCCGGGCGGCTCGCTGGACCTCGGCGCCCCGCTGTGGGACGGTGCCCCCTTCACCTCGGTGCTGGCCGCCGAGCCGGGCGGCCTGGTCGAGGACCTCGAACTGGCCGAACCCGCCGAGCCGGTGCGCTTCCTGCCGCTGCTGCCGATGACGCCCAACGAGGCGGGCTGGAAGCGGGTGCACGGTGCGGCCGCGCTCCAGGAGCGCTGGCTGGACCAGGGCACCGACCTGAGGGACCCGGACCGGCGAGGCGTCCGGCTGGACTGACGGCCGCTCAGACGGGGCGTAGGGGTGTACGGGGCGTGCTGGCTGCAGTGCGCGCCCGTGCCGCGCCCCCGTACGCCGGAGCGCGGCCGGGGAGTGCCGGCCGGGGAGCGCGGCCGGGGAGTATCGGCCGCTCGTACGGTTACCCGTGCGGCTGCTCGTGCGGCCGATCGGCTCGGCGTGGCGCGCCGGACCGGCTCAGCGCTCGATCGGCTTGGCCCCGGTCGCCTGCGCCAGCAGCGCCTCGTACACCGCCGGGTCGGTGGTGTGCTCGCCGAGCCGGACGGTCTTGCGGCTGCCGTGGTAGTCGCTGGAGCCGGTGACCAGCAGGCCCAGCTCGCCCGCCAGGCCGCGCAGCCGCTGCCGGGTCTCCTCGTCGTGGTCGGTGTGGTCGACCTCCAGCGCGGCCAGCCCGGCTGCGGCGAGGTCGGCGATCACCTGGTCCGAGACCGTCCGGCCGCGCTTGACCGCGCCGGGGTGCGCGAAGACCGGCACCCCGCCGGCGGCCCGGACCAGCCGGACCGCCTCCACCGGGTCGGTCTCGTGCTTGCGCACGTCCGCCCGGCCGCCGTTGGCCAGCCAGGCCGGGGTGAAGGCGTCCGAGACGGTGGCCACCACGCCCGCCTCGACCAGCGCGCTGGCGATGTGCGGCCGCCCGACCGAGCCGGCCCCGGCGATCCGCTGCACCTGCTCCCAGCTGATGTCCGCGCCGAGCTCGCGGCAGCGCTCGACGATCGCCCGCCCGCGCCGGAACCGGTCGGTGCGCACCAGCTCCCGCTCGCGCGCGAACTCCGGCTCCTCCGGGTCGAACAGGTACGCCAGCAGGTGCATGCTGATGTCGCCCACCACGCAGGACAGTTCGGCGCCCGGGACGACGGTCAGCCGGGTGCCGTCCGGCAGCGCGCGCACCGCCCCGGCGGCCTCGGCGTGGCCGGCGACGGTGTCGTGGTCGGTGAGCGCCACCACGTCGAGGCCGGCGGCGACCGCCGCGGCGACCAGCTCGGCCGGGCTGTCGGTGCCGTCGGAGGCGTTGCTGTGGGCGTGCAGGTCGATGCGCACGGGGTGGACTCCTGGGGGCTCGTGGGTGCCGCCCAGGATAGGCCGTTCAGGCGTTCAGCCGAGCAGACGGGGGGAGAGGGCCCCGCAGGGCAGCAAGTCCAACTCGGCGCCGGCCTCACGCAGGTCGGTGAGCACCAGCTCGTCGTACATCACCAGGGCGGACTGCTCGGGCCAGGCGATCGCCCAGAGCCAGAGCCCGCGTGCCTCGCCGACGAACACCGCCCGGTCGGCCGGGGCGTCCGGGACGTGGAACATCGGGGTGGGGCGCCCTGCGGCCATCAGCTTGGCGTCGGCTGGCTTGTAGAGGCCGACCGAGTCGCCCGGGTCCGGCCCGGGCAGTCCGGCGTAGCGTGCGCCCAGCCCGACGCCCAGCTCCTCGGCGACCAGCACCAGCTCGCCGAAGCCGCCGAGCGGCGCCGGACCGGCGCAGGCTACGGCGGTGGCGCGGGCGCCCGAGACGTCGTCGCCGACGTGGCCGATGCCGGTGTAGAGCCAGCCGACCGGGAGCGGCCAGGGCAGCCAGACCGGGACCTGTGAGCGGACGACGGCCACGCCCAGGGCTTCCACGCTCGGGGGCAGCACGGGCTGCATCGGGTGCACGGCTCCGTGCCGGTCGCACTGCCAGGTGTCTGAGAACAGACCGGGGGCGCGGACCCGACCTGCGCACCTCGGGCAGCTAGGCTCGCCCCTCATAGCCGACAACGCTCCTCCCTCCGGACCGCCGCGTCAAGGACGATCACCCGTACGGAGGGCTCGGCGGCACCTGTCGGTGGCGGACTCCCGGCCGGCGCGGGGTGGGCGCGGCGCAGGCGGTTCCCGTTGGGGGATGTCCCGTCGCGGACGGCGGCAAACGTCGCGCGGGTCAGGCCCGGACGCACTGACGCCCCGTCATCGGCGAATGCGGTGACGGGGCGTCAGTCTGGTATCGGAACGTCCGGATCGGACGCGCCCGGCTCGTCGGCGGCGGGTGAGGGCTCCCGGTCGGAGCCGCCGCGCCTGGTCAGACGGTCGGGCACGGGCGGATGAGCAGGCGCTCGCCGGTGCGGGCGGCGGCCTCGACGTACTCGCGGACGGTCTCGGCGTCGGCGATCAGGCGGTCGGTGGCGGAACCGTCGGTGTCGTCCAGTCGGAGGATCTCGAAGCGCATGGGCTTGGTCATGGGCGTCTCCTTTCCTGGCCCCGCGGGGCGGGGCGGTCGGGGCTGAGTCGGTATCAGCCCTTTCGGGGTCTTGCGGATCCGGCGGTACGGCCGGACCGATCGCGTCGTACGTGCGGCGGTCTGCTGCGGCAAGGGCTCCCCCTGCTTGCCTGGTGCGTCCAATGCCTCGTGCAACCACGGTGTCGTGGCGGTGCTACTGGGCCGTTGCCCGTCCGTAACGGCCAGGTTTCGCCTGATCGGCAACCGCGTGCGGGCCGGCGATGATTCCCGGACAGAATCAAAGATTACCGTAACTAACGAATTTTGTCCTGCGTTGAGGACGGTCGGGCTTCCAAAAGTGGTTCAGACCACTCCGGTGAGGGGGGTCGGGCGGGGCTCGGCGCAGGCCGCGGCCGCAGCCGCGGCTCAGGCCCAGAACGCCGCCAGCGCCTCGGCCGTGACGGCCGGCTGCTCGGCGTTGGGGGAGTGGCCCGCGTCCGCGACGACCACCCGGCGGGCGCCCAGCCGCTCCGCCATCCGGGACTGCTCCGGCACCGGCCAGGCGTAGTCCTGCACCCCGGACAGCACCAGCACCGGCAGCGCCCCGGCGGCCACCGCGGCCAACTCGTCCACCTGGTCCGGCGCGGCCACCAGGTACCCGCCGATCGCGGCCAGCGCCTGCGGCACGTTCGCCACCCAGCGGCGGTGCAGGAACTCCGTGACATCCGGCTCCAGGACGGGCTTGGGCGTGTCGCTGCTCTCGTCCATCTGCCGCATGACCTGCCAGATCTCCTCCAGGGTCAGCACCGGCAGGGCGTCCAGCAGCAGCTTGGTCCGAGCCGCCTCGGCCGGGTCGATGGCCCCCGGCCCGGTGGCCATCAGGGTCAGCGAACGCCAGGGCAGCGGCCCCGCCGCGGCGGCCGCGAGCACGGCCTCCCGCACCACCTGGCCGCCGAAGGAGTGCCCCAGCAGGTGCACCGGCCCGTCCTCGGCCGCCAGTACCTCCGTCAGCGCCCGCACGTCCGCGCCCAGCGCCGAGAGCTCGTACGCGGTCGCCTCGTCCGGCCCGCCGGTCTCGTACTGCCCCCGCTGGTCCACGGCCGTCACCCGGTACCCGGCCGCCGCCAGCGGCTCCAGCAGCCCGATGAAGTCCTCCTTGCTGCCCGTGAACCCCGGCACCAGCAGGGCCGACCCCCGCACAGGCCCGTCCGGCTCCGCCCGCAACGCCGCGAACTCCCCGCGCGCGGTCACCACGCGCTCCGCCCGGGCGCAACCGGGCAGGGTCAGGAACGGCGGAGTACTCATGGGCAGCTTCCCTCCCGCGACAGGCCGACTCCCTGAGCTTAGGGGGTCGTGACACCCACTCCCACCAGCCCGGACGCCGACGGCGCGCCGTCAGCGTCCAGGCTGGTGGGAGTGGGGACGCCCGAGGGGGCGGGCGGGGGCGTGACGGATCCGCCCACCCCCTCGGG
>NZ_JBHTTU010000105.1:0-19934 GCF_042794375.1 Kitasatospora sp. NPDC056531
GGGGTGTTTTTGCTTTCCCACAAAGGACTTGGCGGGGGGGGAACGAAAGAACAACAAAAAAAAAAACCCCCCCCCCAAAAAAAGGAAATCTTTTCCCCCCCCCCCCCCCCCCCGCACCCCCCCCCCCGGGGCAGGGGAGTTGGGGGTAAGGGAGGTGTTGATGCGGGGTGGGTCGGACCGGTGTCGAGCCGACGTGCACGATCTCGTGCTGCCACTGCCCGGGCGGCTGCTGCGCTACTACGAGGAACGCGGGCTGCTGACACCCCGTCGCACCCCCGGCGGCCGCCGCGTCTTCGAGGAGTCCGACGTGCCGCGCGTGGAAGTCATCCGCGCGCTGCTCGCGGCGGGCCTGAACACGGCGACGATCCGCGTCGTCCTGCCGTGCACCACCTATCGGGCCGGCCGGCTGCTCCCCACCTGCCCGGAGATGCTCACCCACCTGGCACGGCAACAGGCCCGGCAGGCGGTATCGATCGCGCAACTGGAGCGCTCGCAGCGGGAGATCGCCGGCATCCTCGCTGCCGCGCCGCCCGAGCTGACCGATCCCGTCCGGCACGCCGCCGTCCACCGTGCATCCGACGGAGCAGAGCGCTAGGCCGACGGTCGAGCGGCACGCCTGGTCGGGCAGGGGATGGTCGGCCAGGTCTTGTTGGGGCATGCGATCAGGTAGTGACCCGACCAGCGGCTGTCGGACACCCAGCGGGACCAGATCACGTCGGAGGCTCTGGCCAGTTGGGCGAGGGCGCGCTGTCGCCGTGCGTCGATCGGCAGCCAGGGGTCGCCGCCGGGGGTGTGCTCCTCGTACCGCTTAGCGAGCCAGTCGGCGGCGTCTGCTGCCGTGTGCCAGGTGCCCCGGATCTGGGTGGCCGGACGGAGCAACCACCAGCCGGTCATCATGGGCGGAAGTTCGGAGAGCCTGAAGCCGCTGCTTTCGATCGGGCGACGCTCTGACTCCTTCGCCAGCAGGCGGCCGTCACCTGCCCACTCGTAGCCATGGAAGTGCACCTGCGCTTCTCCTCGGAGACGTTGGTGCCCCGGCCGCCCGCACGGGACTGCGGCCGGCCGGGACGGTCAGGGCTTCAGACGGACAGGCCGAACCGCGCCGGGTCGATCCCGGCGTTGGTGAGCTCCTCAGCGGTGAAGAGGAGCGGTTCACGGTCGGGGCGCTTGCTGTCGCCCAGGGCGTAGACGCCGTGCTCCACCAGGCCGAGGGTCACGCACGACTCGCCGTCGTCGCCCCCGCCCTGGTTGCCGCCGCACGCGCGGGTGAACTCCACGCGGGAGAGGTCGAGTTCGTACAGGTTGCGTTCGGTCATCGCCTGCACCTTCCGGTATCGCTTCGGGGCACGGAACGGCCCCGCTCCGCCCAGGGCTTGGGCGGAAGAATGGATGGGGAGAGCCGCAGGGAGCAGTCAGCGCCACAGACTGATGCGGGTGGTGAGCTGGTCGACCGGCACCTGGCGCGGCGGGGCGTCCGGCTCGAACAGCGGCCGGACCAGGGCCCGGCCGTCCTGGGCACCCACGAGTTCGACCAGTCGCCCGGTCGTCAGGTCCTTGCGGATGGGGTTGTTGTCGATCCGCTCCATGAGTTCCGCGTGCGTGCGGCGACGCCTTAGAGCGGTCGGTTGTGCGAAACCGGCGTCGGACATGGGGAGCTCCCGTGACTCTCGGATCGTTTCGGCGAGTCACCAAATTACGGGCGAGCCGGGCCTATTCCGCTGCGCTTTCCTGTTCCCGAAAGAACTCGTCTCGGAATCCTTGGACCAGCGCGCGTATTGGTGTCGCCGAACGCGCGCGCAGGAAGTCGGACCGGCCGACTTCCTGCGCTACGAAGGTTCGGATGGGGTTGTATCAGTGGCGACCCTGCGGCGCTTCCCGATGGCGGGAAGCCCACTCCTTCAGCTTGGTCCGAGCGTCCTCGTCCCAGAGCGCGTACTCCTCGAAGGTTCGAAACGTGTCCAGGTACTCCTGGACGTCATGGGGGTCGCGGAACACGAGCACGCCGGTGGCTACCTCAACGGTGGCCAGGGACGCGTCGTAGACGGTGAAGACGTTCATCGGTGCCTTCGGCATATGGCCTGCCAGCGGGATGACTCCGAGTCGGACTTTCGGCAGGCGGGAGACCGAGGCCAGGTGGTCGAGCTGCGCGGCCATGGCCTGCGCCGGTACCAGCGGCCAAAGGCAGGCCTGCTCCGTCAGGATGAAGGTGAAGCTCTTGGTGGCGTCGCGGAGTACGGCCTGTCGTTCGAGTTTCTTGACGATGACCTTCGAGTGATCGCCGGGGATCAGGGCCAGGCTGGCGCTGACGTACTCCGGCGTCGCGAGGAGTCCGGTGACCATGGTCGGGAGGAAGTAGCGGAGTCTCGTTGAGGTCCGCTCAAGGGTTGCCAGTTCAACCTGCTTCTTGTCCGCGCCGTTCCGGCGGAGGGTCTTGGCGTCCTGCCACTCCGCACCCGCCATCCGTGGTAAATCCGAACTGCTGTCCATTGCAACTCCCTTGGCTTCCTCGTGGACTGACGATCTCGCGTTACGGAGCACCTTCCTGTTCCGCCAAGAACTCGTCCCGGATGTCTTCGAGCATTCGGCGCATCACGTCGCTGGACACGGCGGCGCTGGAGAACCTATTGAACTTTCGTACGTACACCTCAACGTCGCGCGGGTCAGTGACCGTCAATTCGGCATGCATGGTTTCGACCGTGACCATGCGATCATCGCGGATGACAAAGGAGTGCGACGGCACGTCGAACTGCGGTGCAGCCAGCGGAACAACCCGAATGTCGACATGGCCGAGGCGGGAAACGGAGATGATGCGGTCCAGCTGCCCGGCCATCATCGGGGCGGGAACGAGGCGCCAACGAAGAACGGGCTCGGTGATGACGAACTGCAGCGTTTTGGTGGCATCGTAGAGGGCCTGTTGTCTCTCAAGCCGCGCTGAAATCGTCCGAGACAGCTGATCCTCGCCGAGATCCTTCCCCCCGTACGTATTCGGGGGTCTGGAGTAGCCCAGGAATGAGAGATGGCTGGAACACGCGGAGAAGCTGGGTTGAGTCGTCCAGCGCCTTGATTTGCTGCTGCTTGCGGTGATACCCCAGACGTCGGACCAGGCGCCAGGCCGTCGCCTCGGTGGCGTGAGCTCTCGCGACGGCCATGTACTCGGCCTTGACCTCATCGGACACGCCTATGGCCGTAAGGATGCGTTCCACGTCCACGACGGTGGGTGGCACCTTGCCAGTTTCGATCTTGCTCAACTTGCTTGGAGACATCACAGCGCTGCGGGCCACGGCCTTGGCCTCCTTACCGGAAGCCTGCCGAAGGTCCCGCAGCGCTGCCCCGAGCTGTGTTCTGTTCACTCGCCGTGCTCGACCCACCATTCCGTGAACGGTACGGCGTTTGCCATCGCGATGTCACGGTATGCCTTGAGTTGGGGGATCCGGCTGCCGGTGATGAACTCAGCTCCGAGGTACTTCCCGTTGCCGTCGTAGCTCATCTCGGCGGCGGTCTCGTCATCAAAGAGCCAGAAGTCAGGCGCCTCGGGAACGGGGTTTTCCTGGCCCGTGGTGTCGAGGATGAAGAATTCTTCACCAGCCGCCATGTTTCGGTGGTATCCCCATGCGAGTTCGAACCGGAGGTAGTCCGTGAGCGGGCGGGCGAGGACGTGTACCCGATACATGCGCTTGCCGGATCGAGTGGCATTGGCCACGGTCTTGACCCAGTCGGCGGTCTTGAAGCTTTCCGGTTGTCCCTCGCCTGCGAGGAAGGCGTGATAGGCGTCCACTCCGCCGGACTGGCTGTAGTCGTCCAGCGTTTCCAGTCGGAACGCCTCTCGATCGAACTCCGAGAACCAGTCTCCGAGCGTCCTGGATGAGATTGTCACGGATGGCCTTTCGAATGAGTTCGATGGGAATTTCGACCAGTGTCTCGTGAGCCGGAACCTGAAGATCGTGCTCGGTGAGGTGTTCGCCCTGGACGGCGAGGGTTCCCCGATCCGTCAGGTAGAGCGTCGGACAATCGCCGTCTTCGCAGGTACCCACAAGCCGTGTCAGCTCCACGCTGCCTCCTTGCTCGGTCGCCCTACGATGCTCCCGAGTTGGGCCGGGCACAGGCAAGAGGTGCATGTTTCCAATACTGGAAACTGGCCCAACTTCGAACAGGCGGTCAAAAGTTCGGCAGTGACGGCGCCTCTTCCCCGGCGGGCCCTTGCGAGGAGCAAGGGCCCGCCGGAACGAATCGTCGCGGCTCGGCCGGGACGAGGGGCGGACGTCGGCCGGTTTCGTCCGAGTCGGAGGCGTCACGAGGGATGGTCGCGGTCACGCCTTCTCGGGAGGTCGATGAGCTGCCGTGTACTTCCGGAAGGGCACGGCGTTCGCAAGGGCGATGTCGCGGTACTGCTGGTACTCGTTGAGGCGGTCGTCGGGCAGGAGTTCGGCGCCGATGAACTCCCCTGCGTTGGTGTAGTGCATCCGGTGGACCCGGGCGTCGTCGAACAGTCAGAAGTCGTGGTCGGGCAGTCCGGTCACGTCCTGGTGGGCCGTGTCGATGATGCCGATCGACTCGCCGGCCTTGACGTTGCCGGGGTACGACGCCAGCTCGTAGCGGAGGTAGTCCGACATGGGGGACCGGAGGGTGTGGACCCGGGCCACCTGCTTGCCCAGATCCGTCATGGAGCGGACCCAGGGGTTGTCGGAGGACTCGGGTGGCAGCCCTTTGCCGGCAAGGAAGTCGGCGAATTCTTCGCGTTCCTCGTCCACGTCATAGACGGCCAGTGTTTCGAGCCGGAAGGCCGTTCGTTGGAATGTCTCGAAGAGGCGGCCGAAGTCTTCACCCTTGATCACGGAAGTGTTCCTCCAGAGGGGTGGCCCGTCGATGCGGGGACTGTTCCGCTTGATGCTCCCGACTTCCCGGGGGCGGGGTCAAGGATGCGATCTTTCGAGAGCCGGAAAGCGGTTCGGATCGCCCCCGCCCGGCTTGAACGCCGGGCGGGCGCGGGGGAGTTCAGGGCTGGTGGGTGGTGATGGTGATCGGGTGGGCGGTCCAGTCGGTCATCTCGCCGACGTAGAGGGTGACGGACCAGCGGCCGGTGCGGGCGAGGCAGTGGGCGGCGCCGTTGCCGCCGCCGGGGCCGATGCAGATCCGGATGAAGTCCCGGTGGGCCTCGCGGATGGGGAGTTCGCGGACGCGCTCCCAGAGGACGGGCAGGGCGTGGTCGAGGCTGGGGAAGAGGGCGGGCGCCATGATGCCGGTGATCCCGGCCCGGACGGCGCTCACGCGGCGGCCGCCTCGGGGGTGACGTGGCACCAGATGAACTTGCCGATGCCGCCCTCGCGCGGGGAGCAGCCCCACTGGGTGGCCAACTCCTGGACGAGGAGCAGGCCTCGGCCGGTCTCGGAGCAGGTGGAGGCGGCGCGGGGCGAGGGCTTCTCGCTGTCGGCGTCGTGCACCTCGATGCGGAGGGTGCTGTTCGGGGAGAGCTGGAAGCGGACGAAGATCAGGCGCCCGCGCGGGGTGCGGGCGTGCTGGACGGCGTTGGTGACGAGCTCGCTGACCAGCAACTCACCGGTGGGGAGGAGGAGTTTGCCCGAGGGGCGGGGGAGGAGGAACTCGCGGAGCTCCTGGCGGGCGGCGCGGGGCGACTTGTGGTGCCGGGGCAGCCAGCAGGTCTGTTCGGCGGGGGCGGTGGAGACGGTTTCAGGCATGGCGGGGCCACCTCTGGGATGTGCAGGTGAGAGCGGCTGAAGAAGGCATGGGGATGCCCGGGTGAAGAGCCCGCCATGATCACGTTGTGTCGTCTAGGGGACTACGTTGAGTAGCATGCCTCTCGCATCTTCTGGAGTGCAAGTCTCGACTTTGGAAATGATCAAAGATTGTTGTCGCGGGCGGAGGGCGGCAGACTGGCAACGCACATACCGCTGGGAGGTCAACGCGTGCCCGTGAACAGGAATCCGACGGTTCGGCAGCGACGGCTGGCTCGAACGCTCAAGGAGCTGCGGGTTGCTGCGCGGATGACGATGGCTCAGTCCGCCAGGCAATTGGATTGCGCCGAGAGCAAGATCAGTCGGATCGAGGCCGCGCAGTCCGGTATCAGGCTCGTGGACCTTCGGCTGCTACTTGACCTCTATGGCGTGACGGACCAGGCGGTTCGTAGCCGGCTGGAGGATCTGTCGCGCGATGGGCGTCTGCGTGGCTGGTGGGACAGGTATTCGGATGCGCTGTCGCCGCTCTACGCCGACTACATCTCGTTGGAGGCTGATGCGTCGGACGCCTACAGCGTGGAGACCTTCCTCGTCCCGGGTCTGCTGCAGACGGAGGACTACACCCGGGCTGTTGTACGAGCGCAGATAGAGGATGCCAGCGTCGACCAGGTTGAGCAGCTGGCGAAAGTTCGGTTGGAGCGGCGATCGGTGCTCAAGCGTGAGTCTCCGCTCCGGCTCTGGGTCGTGCTGTCGGAGTCCGTGCTGAAGCACCAGATTGGTGGACGGGCGGTGATGCGCGAGCAACTCGACTACCTGGTCCTCATGGCAGACCAGCCCAACATCAACATCCAGGTGTTGCCGGAGGACTCGGATGTCCATGCCGCACTGTTCGGTCCGCTCGTCATCCTGAGCTTCCCCGAGAGCACTGAGACGGACGTCGTGTACGTGGACAGCCTCCTCAGCACGCTCTACATCGAGGAGCCAGGAGAGGTCTTCAAGTACTCCAACCTGTTCCGGCGGGCGTTGGCCGAGTCTCTGCCCCGAAAGGAATCAGTCGCGCTCATCGAGCGCATCGCGAAAGGAAAGCACAGCGATGAGTAGCATCCCCCAGGGGGCAGCCGCTGACCTCATCTGGAGAAAGTCGTCGTTCTCAGGCGCGCAGAGCAACTGTGTGGAGATCGCGGTCGGTGTGGTCGGTGCGGTGCCGGTTCGTGACTCGAAGGACCCGGGTGGGCCGGCTCTTCTCTTCGCGGCTGATGCTTGGGCGTCGTTCGTCGCGGGGGTCAAGGGCGGGGAGTTTCCGACCGATTGACCTAACAGTGGTGCCCCGCACGGGCTGTGGCCGTGCGGGGCATCGTCATCTGAACCAGCGCGCGTCTCAGAACTGCACACCCCCGGGTGCGTCTCTGCGCTTCTACCGTCGCCCATCGGTGCCAGGCAACGATGGGCGACCGGACGTGCTCTGCACCCGAAGGGAGCGCAGTATGGGTGAGCACGAGAAGCCGCCGCCGGACCCGGGCCAGGGGACCCCACCGCCGGGTAACGCCGACGGGCAGGTACCGCCTCCGCCGCCGGGCGACGGGAAACACAAAAAGTGACCGGTGACCTGGTGGGCCACCGTGAGCGGATGGACGCGGTCATGGAGCAGTGTGGGGTGTGGCCGGCCGATTCGCCGTGGGTGCGCGAAGCGATGGCCGCGCTGCCTCGCGACGCGTTCGCGCCGGATCGGTTGTGGCGTTGGGACGGTCACTCCTACGTGCCGCTCGACCGTGTGGCTGATCCGGCCGCTTGGGCGGACGAGTTGTACGCCGGCCCGGATGCGGCGGCGGTCACCCAGGTCACCGATGGACTTCCCTCGTCGAGCCTCTCTGCGCCCTCGGTGGTGGCGGACATGCTGGACAGCCTGATGCTGGAACCCGGTCACACGGTCTGGGACATCGGTACCGGGCAGGGCTGGAGTTGTGCACTCGCCGCGTGGCGCGCTGGGCCCGGCTTGGTCGTCTCCACGGAGATCGACGAAGACCTTGCTGTTCTCGCTCGCAAGCGGCTTGCTGCTGCCGAGGTGCTCGTCGGCAACGGCACCAGCAGCATTCCGCCCGGTGGCCCGTTCGACCGGATCCACGCGACCTACGCCGTCGAGACCGTCCCGTACGAGTGGATCGAAGCCGCCAAGCCGGGCGGCCGGATCGTCTACCCGTGGGGACGGCTCGGGCACGTGGCGCTCACGGCGGCCGCTGACGGGCGCAGTGCGAGCGGCTGGGTGCAAGGCCTCGGACAGTTCATGGCGGACCGGTCCGGACCGGTTCCGGTCTCGGGCGGCTACGCGAAGGTGCGTGGCACCGGCGACCCCGACTCCGAGCAGATCACCGAACGCGACCTTGCCCCGCTCGCCGACGACTGGGATCTGCGCTTCGCGTTGCGCGTCGCCGTTCCAGAGGCCGTGGTCATCACCGGCCGAGACGAGGACGGCGTCAACGCCTGGATCCACGACGGCAACGCATCATGGGCGGCCCTGTCCGCGCGTGGCGACGGCAGCGCCGTGCTGCACCAGGGCGGCCCGCGCCGCATCGGCGACGAGCTGCTGACCGCCTGGTCCCAGTGGGAGGCACACGGCCAACCGACGCCGTACGACTACGGGATCACCGTCACACCGGAGCGCCAGTGGGTGTGGCTGTGCGATCCGGACGGCGTCCGCTGGCCCATCACCGACAGAGGGGGAGCGCCGAGTGGCGCTCCCCCTCTGGCAGGGCTCTGACTCTTTAGAAGTCGTCGTCGAAGGAGACCGAACCCTCAACCGCGACCTGGTACGCGGAGACCCGGCGCTCGAAGAAGTTGGTCAGCTCCTGGACGTTCTGGAGCTCCATGAAGCCGAACGGGTTGGTCGACCCGTACCGGATCGGCAGGCCCAGGCGGGCCAGGCGCTGGTCGGCCACGGCCTGGAGGTACTCGCGCATGGAGGCGGTGTTCATGCCGGGCAGGCCCTCACCGCACAGGTCCTGGGCGAACTGGAGCTCGGCCTCGACGGCCTCCTCCAGCATCTCGGTGACCTGCTTGGCCATCTCCTCATCGAAGAGGTCGGGCTCCTCCTCGCGCACCGTGTCCACCACGGAGAACGCGAAGTCCATGTGCATGGACTCGTCGCGGAACACCCAGTTGGTGCCGGTCGCGAGACCGTGCAGCAGGCCGCGGCTGCGGAACCAGTACACGTACGCGAATGCACCGTAGAAGAACAGACCCTCGACGCACGCCGCGAAGCAGATCAGGTTCAGGAGGAACGCGCGGCGGTCCTCCTTGGTCTGCAGCGAGTCGATGTGGTCGACCGCGTTCATGTACTTGAAGCAGAACTTCGCCTTCTGGGCGATGGAGGGGATGTTCTCCACCGCGGCGAAGGCCGCCGCGCGGTCCTCCGGGTCCGGGAGGTAGGTGTCCAGCAGCGTCAGGTAGAACTGAACGTGGACGGCCTCCTCGAACAGCTGGCGCGACAGGTACAGGCGCGCCTCCGGGGAGTTGATGTGCTTGTAGAGGCTCAGCACGACGTTGTTCGCGACGATCGAGTCACCGGTCGCGAAGAAGGCGACCAGTCGGCCGATCATGTGCCGCTCGCCCTCGCTGAGCTTGGCGAGGTCGGCGACGTCGGAGTGCAGGTCCACCTCCTCGACGGTCCAGGTGTTCTTGATCGCGTCGCGGTACCGGTCGTAGAACGACGGGTAGCGCATCGGGCGCAGGGTCAGCTCGAAGCCGGGGTCGAGCAGCATCTTGCGGTCGTCGGCAGTCATTACTGGCAGGCCTCGCAGGACTCGGGGTTCTCCAGGGAGCAGGCGATGGCGGCTTCCTGCTCCGGGGTGAGGGCGGGGGTGCCCACAGGAATCGTGTTGGCCGGCACGGGCGCGGCGGCGCGGGCGGCGCCGGACGCGGCTTGGGCGATGCGGGTCGCCGGGCGCGAGCGCAGGTAGTAGGTGGTCTTCAGACCGACCTTCCACGCGTAGGCGTACATCGAGCTGAGCTTGCCGATGGTCGGCGCCGCCATGAACAGGTTCAGCGACTGGCTCTGGTCCAGGTACGGCATGCGGGCCGCGGCCAGGTCGATCAGGGCGCGCTGCGGCAGCTCCCAGGCCGTGCGGTACAGCGAACGGACCTCCTCCGGCAGCCAGTTGAACTCCTGCACGGAGCCGTTGGCGTCGCGCAGGGCGTCGCGGGTCTGCTGGTCCCAGACGCCGAGCTCCTTGAGCTCGCGCACCAGGTACGGGTTGACCTGGAGGAACTCCCCGCTCAGGGTCTCGCGCTTGAACAGGTTGGACACCTGCGGCTCGATGCACTCGTACACGCCGGCGATGGACGCGATGGTCGCGGTCGGGGCGATCGCGAGCAGGAGCGAGTTGCGCAGGCCGGTCTCGGCGATGCGGGCGCGCAGTGCCGTCCAGCGGTCGGCCCACTGCGGGGCGGCCGTCGGGAAGTGGTCGATGTGCAGCTCGCCGCGGGCGGCGCGGGTCTCGCCGTACGCCTCGTGGCGGCCCAGCTGCTCGGCCAGGTCGGCGGAGCGCTCGTAGGCGGTGAGCATGATGCGCTCGGCGATGAGGGTGGACAGCCGCGCGGCCTCGGCCGAGTCGAAGTCGATCCGCAGCTTGAAGAAGACGTCCTGCAGGCCCATCACGCCGAGGCCGACCGGGCGCCAGCGGGAGTTGGAGGTGCCGGCCTCGGTGGTCGGGTAGAAGTTGATGTCCACCACGCGGTCGAGGAAGGTGACGGCCGTACGAACGGTGGCGTCGAGGCGCTCCCAGTCCATGGCGCCGAGCAGGTCCTCGACCGAGGCCCCGTCCGCCACGTGCGCGCCGAGGTTGACCGACCCCAGGTTGCAGACGGCGGTCTCGGAGTCGTCCGTGACCTCCAGGATCTCGGTGCACAGGTTGGAGGAGTGCACCGTGCGGCCCGGCAGCGCGGTCTGGTTGGCGGCGCGGTTGGAGGCGTCCTTGAAGGTCATCCAGCCGTTGCCGGTCTGCGCCAGGGTGCGCATCATGCGGGCGTACAGGGTCTGCGCCGGGATGGTGCGGACGGCCTTGCCGGCCTGCTCGGCCTTGCGGTACGCCTCGTCGAAGTCGGCCCCCCACAGGTCGACCAGCTCGGGCACGTCGGCGGGGGAGAACAGCGACCAGTCGGCGTTGGCGTTGACCCGGCGCATGAACTCGTCCGGGATCCAGTGCGCCAGGTTGAGGTTGTGGGTGCGGCGCGCCTCCTCACCGGTGTTGTCGCGCAGCTCCAGGAACTCCTCGATGTCGGCGTGCCAGGTCTCCAGGTAGACGCAGGCCGCGCCCTTGCGCCGGCCGCCCTGGTTGACCGCGGCGACCGAGGAGTCGAGGGTGCGCAGGAACGGGACGATGCCGTTGGACTTGCCGTTGGTGCCGCGGATCAGGCTGCCGCGCGAGCGGATGCGCGAGTAGGACAGGCCGATGCCGCCGGCGTGCTTGGACAGCCGGGCGATCTGCGCGTAGCGGTTGTAGATCGAGTCCAGGTTGTCCAGCGGGGAGTCGAGCAGGTAGCAGCTCGACATCTGCGGGTGCCGGGTGCCGGAGTTGAAGAGCGTCGGGGAGGAGGTCAGGTACTCCAGGCGGCTCATCAGGCCGTACAGCTCGGCCACCTCGCGCACCGACTGCTCGGAGTCGCCGACCGCCAGGCCGCAGGCGACGCGGAGCAGGAAGTGCTGCGGGGTCTCGATCACCTTGCGGGTGATCGGGTGGCGCAGCAGGTATCGGGACTGCACGGTGCGCAGGCCGAAGTACTCGAAGCGGTCGTCGCCGGCGGTGTCGATCAGCGCGTTCAGGGCGGCGGCGTGCTTGGCGACGAAGGCCGCGGTGGTGTCGCCGATCAGGCCCTCGGCGTGGCCGACGGCGATCGAGGCGGAGAAGGAGACCGCGCCCTGGCTGTTCGCCTCGTCGACGATCTCCAGGGCGAGCAGACGGGCCGCCAGCTTCGAGTACTGGGGGTCCTCGGCGATCATCGACGCGGCGGCGTCCACGGCCAGCCCGCGCAGCTCGGCGTAGTCCGAGCCGGCGTGGCGACCGCGCAGCGCGGCGGCGGCGACATGGCCGGGGTCCACCTCGGTGAGGTCGGCGCTGCGGTCGGTGAGAAGCCGCAGCAGCGCTCCGCCGGGGTCGGAGACCGTCGGGTCGGTGAAGGCGGTACCGGAGCCCTGGGCGGGCAGGGTGGCTGAGGCAGCGGTGGTCAAGGCGCTCTCTCCTGGCGGCGATCGGCGGCGGTGATCGAGTGGCACCGGACCGATCCGGGCAGGGGAGCACGGCGCGAACGCAAACGGCGTCGCGCGACGGTGTCTCCCCGGCCCGCCCGCGAGGCCCGGAGGTGTGGTGCTGGTGCTGGCGCGGCCTCTGCGGGAGGGCCGTGGGCACGCCGTCGGCAGGTACTCGGACTCGCGGACACGGCTGCTGGAGCCGCCCGCACACCGCTGCGGGGCAGTCCCGGACTCCCACCGGGTTCCCCTGCATCGACAGCAGGAGTGAGCATACATGTAGTGCCAGCGGACTGCGGCGGCACCATATGTTGTGCCTGTCGTGTCGCTGGCGCCGACGGGCCCGGCGGGCTGTCAGTGCTTCAGGTACACCTTGTACGTGCTCGAATCACCGGTTGGGGAGGTGAACTGGGCGATCAGCCGGTACTGCCCGCCGGCGGCCAGGGCGGCGCTCAGAGCCCGGTCGGTGGCCTCCGGGGCGGTGCTGTCGAGGACCACCATGGTGAACCAGCCGTCCCGGATCGCGGCGGTGCTGCCGTCCTGGCCGTGGTGCTGCGCTCCGGCGCCGTCGCGGTAGTCCGTCCCGGCGCGCGCCGAGACCCACTGCTCGGGCTTGCTGACGCTGCCCAGGTAGTACTCGGCGAGGCCGTCGACCTCGGTGAGGTAGTGGCCCTGGGGCACGGCGTGCGCCCGCAGGACGGCCAGCAGGCGGCCGGAGTCGGGCCCGTTCTGGTAGCGCAGGGCGGACTGCTCCATCCCGAGGGCCAGCAGCGCGACCCAGACCAGGATGCCCAGCTGGGGGTGGCGGAAGTGGGCACCGATGAGCCGGGTGAGGCCGAGCCCCGCGAGTGGGGTGGCGAGCAGCATGCCGTAGCCGAGGTGGCGGAACAGCGCCCCGGAGGTGCCGGTCCACAGGTGGACGGCCGGGATCAGCAGCGCGCTGGCGGTGAGCACGGTGCCGAGCAGCACGCGCTGGCCGCGGGTGGTGGCGACGCCGTCGTTCTCGGGCGACTCGTGTTCGTGCATCTGCTCACGGCGGGCGTACGAGACCGTGCCGGCCACCGCGAGGAGGGTGAACAGGCCGCCCCACTGCACGGTGCCGAGCAGGATGGAGCCGGCTGAGCCGGGGGCGTTGCCGTGCGAGGGGGACCAGTGGACGACCTTCCCCAGCACGCCGTAGGGCAGCAGCAGGAGGGCGGTGCCGACGGCCGGCAGCAGGGCGCGCAGGGCGGCCGGGCCGGGCCGGCGGTGGGGCCAGGCGCAGGCCAGGGCCAGGAGGACCAGGGCGGGGACGGCGAAGGCCGCCGAGTAGGCGACGGCACAGGCCAGTGCGGTGGCCGGGGCGGCCAGCAGGACCAGGGCCGGGTGGCGCCGGGCGGTGAACACCGTGATCCACGCCGCGAGGGCGACCAGCAGGACGGCGAGGGACTCGGGGGCGCCGTAGAAGCCGACCACGACGGTGGACTGGAGTACGGCGTAGGCGGCTATGCCGCAGATGGCGACCCGTTCGTTGAAGAGCCGTCGGGTCAGCGAGTACAGCAGCACCGTGGTGAGCAGCGCGAAGCCGAGGCTGAGCAGCCGGGTGCCCCAGATGCCGCCGGCGTTCGCGGCGGCGCCGGCCAGTGGCGGGTACAGCCAGGGCGAGCCGGGGACGCGGTCGATCAGGTCGGTGGTCACCGGGGTGCCGTGCAGGAGGTGGGCGAGCTGCTGGCGGCCGGCGACCATGGCGGCGGCCTCGTCGGGGTGCGCGGCGGCGAGCAGGCGCATGGAGAGCGCGGCCTGGACGCCCAGGACGGCGCCGAGCAGGCCGCGGGCGATCCAGCGGCGCCGGGGGCTGGAGGCCGGGTCCCAGCTGATCGCCGGGACCTGCGGGATGGTGTACGGGGCCAGCTCGACGGCGTCGGGGTCGTCCACGGCCACGGCTGCGTCCACGGCTGCGTCCACGGCCGCGGTCGTGGACGCAGCCGCCTTCGCGGTTCGGCGGGGCGCGGGCACGTCCGCCTCCGGCGCCTCGGCGGCGGCCTGCGGTGCGGGGATCTTCGGGGCGGGGGAGAACTCGGGCTCTGTACTCATCATGGGTTCCGGATGTCGAAGCCGTAGCGGGGGGCGGACACGTGCCGCTTGAAGGCGGAGAGGGTGTCCGGAACGGTCTCGACCCGCCAGTCCGCCCGCTTGATCATGTTGAACCAGATGAAGCCGACGATGTCGTCGTGCGCCTCCATCCCGGAGAACAGCTGGTCGACGAACGGGTGCTGGTTCCTGCCCTGCTCGGCGGCGGTCTCGCTGATGAAGAAGGGCTTCTTGCAGAAGGTGCGGATCTCGGCCATGGTCGGGCCGTACAGGGTCTCGAAGGTCTTGGGGCCGTCGTTGGTGAAGTAGCCGGTCATGCCGGCCCAGTCGACGTAGTTGTCGCCGGGGTAGTACGGCGCGAGCCGGGTGTTGGGCGCGGGGACGGTGATGTTGGGGCTCCACACCCAGATCACGTTGGTCGCGCCGGCCCGGTCGAAGATGTCGTGGACGTGCTGCCAGGCCGCGACGAAGTCCTGGGCGCTGGCGGTCTTGCGGCCCCACGGGTACCAGTCGCCGTTCATCTCGTGCGCGATGCTGATGGCGATGGGCAGGTTGAGCTTGGCGACCGCTTTGGCCACGCCGCGCACGTAGTCGTCGGTGTCGCCGGCCGCGATCGAGGCGAGCGAGTGGTCGTACGGCTCCCAGGCCATGAAGGGCAGGGCCCCGGCCTCGTAGATCCGGCGCACGCCGGCGGTGTCGAAGCCGCCCTTCCAGTGGGCGTAGTACTCCAGGACGTTCGGCTGCTTGCCGACCGCGGAGGTGTAGCCGGGCAGCGCGTCCATCGAGGCGGGCACGTCGGTCAGGGCGGCGCCGAGGTACTTGTGGCTCGGCTTGAGCAGCGGGGTGATGTCGTACGGGACGCCGGTGGGCAGGGCCTTGGGCTTGGCGGGGGCGCCCTGGGCGGGCGCGCCGGGACCGGTGGCGGTCGGCGCGGGCCGGGCGAGGTCCTCCTGCAGCGCGAAGCCCGGGTCAGCGGGGCCGCAGCCGGTGACGAGCAGCAGGGCGGTGGTCAGCAGCGGGAGCGCCAGTCGACGACGGAGCAGGCCGGCCCGTCGGGGATGGGCGGACATGGTGATCACACTGCTTCCGTGGGGCGCGGCTGGACGAGGACCCGGCCGACGATGGTGGCGTAGAAGAGACCGGAGGCCAGGACGAGGGCGAAGTTCAGCGGGCCCATGGTGAGCATCCGCCAGATGCTCGCCCCCACCCAGAGCAGGGCGGTCCCGCCACCCCAGAGGATCACGCCGAGCCAGAACCGGCGGGTCTTGTTCTTCTTGGCGCCGCTGGAGCCGGTCGGCTGCCAGGCCATCCGGTTGCGGCGCACGATGTCCCAGATGGCGAAGACGTGCGCCCAGCCGTACATCATGCGGGCGGCCCAGGCCTCCAGCCGGTAGGGGTTGCGGTGCCAGAGCGGGAAGATGACCGTCGCGTAGATCAGGCCGGGCAGCACCAGCGCGGTGTTCTGCCAGCGGACCAGGTCGGGCCGGGCGAGCAGCAGGATGATCGGGACGAGCGGCGAGACGATGGTGAACAGCGCCGTGTGGATGTAGTAGAAGAATCCGGACAGGTAGCAGGCGCGGGTGACCGGCCGCAGCTTGGTCTGCCAGAACTTCTTGCTGCCGAGCAGGCTCATGGAGCCGGTGCACCAGCGGTACTGCTGGTTGAAGAAGCCGCCGACGTTGTCGGGGCAGACGCCGGTGGCCAGGGCGACGGGTATGTACTGCAGGTCCCAGCCGAGGCGGCGCAGGTCGAATCCGGTGTGCACGTCCTCGGAGTGGCCGATCAGCGTGGTGCCGCCGTTCTCCTCCAGGGCGGCCCGCCGGTATATCGCGCAGCTGCCCACGCAGATGGCGCCGTCGCTGCGCTGCCGGGAGACCTGGACGGTCCGGTAGAACAGCTCCTGGACGGCACCCGCGCCGCGTTCGATCCAGTTCTGCGAGTCGAGGATGCGGAAGAACTGCGGGGACTGGACGATGCCGAGGCGGGGGTTGGCCTCCATGTAGGGGAGCATCTCGTTCAGCAGGTCCGGCCGGGGCGCGAAGTCGGCGTCCAGGATGAGGATGTAGTCGCTGTCGGAATTGCGGAAGCCGAACTGCAGGTTCCCGGCCTTCTTGAACCAGCCGAGCTTGTTGCGGGTGCCGTAGACGAATTCGAAGTCGACGGCCATCTGTGCGAGCTGGGGGTTGTTGCTGTCGTCGAGGACGTACGGGGTGACCTCGCCCGGGTACTGGTCGCGCAGCCGGGCGACGTGGGTCCAGGTGTTGTGCAGGACCTCGATCGGCTCGCCGGCGACGGGCAGGAAGACGTCGACGGTCGGATAGCGCTCGGGCTGCCAGGACTTGACCAGCGAGCGGTGCGCCGCGATGTCGAAGGTCTCGTTGAAGCCGTGCACCCAACGGGAGATCAGGTAGTACACGACGGTGAAGGCGAGCGGCGGGACGAAGACGAAGAACCACGGCGTCGCGCTGAGCAGACCGATCTCGCTGGCCACCATGCAGGCGAAGCTGATGAGGGAGAAGCAGGTCAGCACCCACAGGTGGGTGCGCGCGTACAGGTACTTCTCGGTGTTGTCCGGTGGCTGGGGGAGCAGGCCCCACTGGTTGCGGGCAGCCGGGTCCCGCCGGCTCCGGCGTCGTGAGACGGGTGGTTGACCGCTGCCCGCGAGTCGCGCGCTCTCGGTGACAGTCACGTGCTCTACTCCCCCGAAGCCGTACCGATCTGACCCCTCCCCCCCAGACCGGCCGTCGACCGGTCGGGCTGCGGGGAACGCCAGGATCGTACGGGACCCATCGTCGCGAATTCGCTCCCCCCTCTACTGTCAGCCATCCGGAACCGATATCGAGTTCCGATCGTGATGTGAACGGGGCGCCGGTGGGGCACTTGTGTACGGTTGTCCGCCCAGGCGGCGAGGACGGTTCGGGGAAGCGTGATGAACATCGAGGTCGGTGGGGCCGGGCGCCCTGCGCGCAGGCTGCGGGCGGTCGCCGCGTTCGGCGCGGTGGCCGCGCTGTTGGCCGGGTGCAGCGGCGAGGTCGGGGCGGTGGAGCAGCCGCCGGCCGCCACCGCTTCGGCGGCGGCGAGCCAGTGCTCGACCCCGCAGAACCCCTTCCCCAAGCTGGCGTTGGACGGCGGGTCGAAGATCCTCGAACCGAACCCGTGGAACACGGCGGGCACGGTCTGCGTGGACCCGGTGGGCGAGACCGGCTTCACGGTGTCTCAGATCCGCGACTTCGTCCCCAGGAACCCGCTCGCCCCGGGCGCCTATCCCAACGTCTCCACCGCCCCCGGCGCGAGCGGGCTGCCGGTGCCGGTCAGCGCGCTCGGCGACGCGACGGCCGACTGGGACGCCAACGGCCGGGTGAACGGCTCCTTCAACCTGTCCTTCGACCTCTGGTACGGCTCCAGCCCGGACGACTGCCTGCCGGGGGAGAGCGCCGAGCTGATGGTGTGGCTGGACGCCACCGACAACGTCCGCCCGGCCGGGGACAAGGTCGCCGACGCCCAGCCGTTCGGGGACGCCGCGTACAACGTGTTCCAGGCGCCGATCACCGGCCCGCACAGTGTGATCAGCTATGTGCGCACCACGCCGACCCACACCACCCGGGGCCTCGACCTGCGGCTTTTCACCGCCGACGCGATGGCCCGCGGGTACGTCCCCAAGGGCTCCTACCTGTGCCGGGTGCAGGCCGGCTTCGAGGTGTGGAGCGGCGGTACCGGCCTGCGCAGCGAGTCGTTCGCCTTCCACAACCGGGTCGGGCTGCCGGTCGGCGAGATCCCGGCCGGTGCGCCCGGGATCTGTCTGCGGCACGGCGGCGGGTCGGCTGGCGCTCCGGTGACCGTCGGGGCCTGCGGCGACCTGGGCTCGTCGACCAGCTGGACGGTGGGCAACGACGGATCACTGCGCGGGGGAGCGGCCTGCCTGGCGCCGGGCGCCGACCGGGTCTCGGTGACGCCGGCCGCGTGCACGGGCGGCTCCGCGCAGCGCTGGGTGCCCACCGCCGGAGGGCGGTTGGCGCACCCGGACACGGGACTGTGCCTGGGCACCGCGGGCGGCGTGCTCGCGGACGGTACGGCGGCGCAGCTGCGCCCGTGCGCGGACGTGGTCTCGCAGCGCTGGAGGATCCCGTACAACGGGGTCGGGTGAGGCGGGCCGTTCGGTGCCCCTTGACAGCGTCAACCTTTCGTCCGCGCACCCGCCATGGGCATGGCCTGGCCGATGCCCTAGCATTCCGGCCATGAGCGATCGACCGGTACCGAGTGGCGAGCCGGGCCAGCCCTACCCGCCACCGCAGCAGGCACCGGCCGGGGGGCCCGCTCCGGCCACCGGTGTGCCACCGCAGTCTCCGAGCGGGGCGTTCGGCCCCGCGACCGGCTTCGGGCCTCCGCCCGGTGCGCCTGCCCAACCACCCCAGCAGCTGACGCCCCGTTCGTCCTCGCAGCCGGTGCCCCCGGTGCCGCAGCCGGGCGGAGCAGCCCCGGTGCAGCCCGGGCCGGTGGCACCGCAGCCGGGCCCGGTGGCGGCGCAGCCCTTCCCGCAGCAGGCGCAGCAGCCGGCCCCGCAGCCCTTCCCGCAGCAGGCGCAGCCCGCCGCCGCCCAGCCGACGCAGCCCGCGCCGCAGTGGCAGCAGCAGCCCGGCTTCCCGCCGCCGGCCTCCTCGTCCGGCACACCGGACTGGGACGCGCTGGCCGAGCGCAACGAGAAGGCCGCCAAGCGCGGCCGCCGGCTCAAGCTGATCGGCGCGGCGACCGCCGTGGTGGTCCTGGCCGGCGCCGGTGCGGGTTTCTGGCTGTACAAGAAGGACAGTGACAAGAAGCCGGGCAACGCCGTCTCGGCGAGCACCTCCACCTCGGCCGGCCCGTCGTCCTCCACGAGCAGCGCCCCGCCGGTCAAGGGCATCACCAGCCCGCCGACCGTCGGCACCCTGCCGGCCAAGAAGGGCCCGGAGCTGAACCTGGGCGCCGACGCCAAGCCGGGGACGATGAGCGGCTTCTCCGGACAGGTCCTCAAGCTGCCCAGCGGCCCGGACTCCTTCGCCTCGACCTCCGGCCAGGCCGTCGATGTGAACAAGAGCTTCACCGTCTCCGCGCGGGTGCTGGTCGACAAGCCCGACGGCAACCGCAGCGCGGTCAGCCAGGGCGACGGCCAGTACTACGCCTACTCGCTGGGCCGGGCGAACAACAACGGGCACGACCAGTGGTACTTCAAGGTCCAGATGCCGGGCGGCGGTTCGGCGATCGCCTGGTCCAAGGCCGACGCGACGGTCAACCAGTGGGTGCTGCTGACCGGGGTGTACGACGACGCGTCGCAGACGCTCACCCTGTACGTCAACGGCGCCCCGCAGTCCTCGGCCAAGTCGGCCGGGGTGCAGCCGTCCGGCAACAACAACCTGCAGGTCGGGCGGCTGAGCTCGAACGGGCAGTGGGCCGACCCCTGGCACGGTGCGGTGGCCGACATCCAGACCTGGGAGCAGGTGCTGCCGGAGGCCGACATCGTCAAGATCGTGGCGGGCCCGAGCTCGCCGCCGTCGGTCCCGCCGATCGGCGCCTGGCTCAACGGCTGATCCGGCCCGGAGCCCGTCCGGCCCGAGAACGTCAAGCGCCGCCCCGCACCACCGCCGACCTTGGCGGTGCGGGGCGGCTGGCGCACGCCCCGGAGCGTGACGCGTCCCTGTGGCGCATCCGGATGCAGAGCCCCAGATAGGAGCAGTACAGATGAGCGCGGACGGTCGCTGGATCCGGCCCGAGTCCACCCGCAAGCCCGTCCTGGGCCCCGCCGGGGCCCGCCCGGGCGGGGGCGTGGCGCTGGGCGAGCGCGACCGTACGGCCGCGGAGGGGCCACCACCACCCCCCCCCCAACCACACCACCCCACACCCCGGGTTCCCCCAGCTTCGCAACCACCCCTACCGGCACCGAGGACGGGACGGTTGCCGCTTCT
>NZ_JBHTTU010000106.1:0-1364 GCF_042794375.1 Kitasatospora sp. NPDC056531
GGTCCCGGAACCGCATACCGGCGGGCAGCCAGATCCAGGTCTGCGCGCTGCCTCCACTCTCCAGCTGCTCCAACGCCCGCTCGATGTCCGCCGGGGCCGGCAGCTCCGGCGGCGCGGTCGCCCCCCGGGCGGCCTCGGCGCGCGCCTCGGCGGCGCGCGCCCGCTGGGCCTCGATCCTGGTCCGCAACTCCTCGGCCCGGCTCCGGAACGCGCCCGCCCGCCGGGTGTTGCCGCGGGCCTCGGCCGCGTGGGCCTTGTCGAGGATCCCGGCGAGTTCCTCCTCCAGGCGGCGGACCTCCGTCTCCGCCCCGGCCGCCTGGATCCGCAACGAGGCGGCGAACTGGCGGCGGGCCAGCTCGGCGGGCGTCCCGGCCGGGACGGGTTCGGCGGCCACGACGTCCAGTTCGGCGAGCAGCCGCAGGGCCGCGCGCTGCTCGGCGGGGGTGTACTTCGCGATCCGCCCCAGGAAGGCGGCGAGGTCCTCGGTGGAGGTGAAGGTCCCGGCGACGAGCCGCCGGGTCGCGGCCTGGTCGAGGGTGGTCAGCACCTCCAGCAGGTGGACGGTCTCCGCCGGGTGCTTGGCGAGGGTACGGGCGACGGCGTGCGCCCGGGCGGGGGCGACCGCCTCCAGGGCCGGGAGCAGGCGCTCCAGCCCGGCGCTCGCCGCGAGGGTCAACCGTGCCCCGGCGAGTTCGAGGACGTACCGGGCCAGTTCGCGGCCGCCCAGTTCGGTGGCGACCTCGGCCAGCCGGGCGGCCATCGCGGCGGCGAAGCCACGGGCCGCCGCCTCCCCCAGGAAGGCACCGAGGGTGGCCCGCAGGTTGGCGACCGCCTCGGTCGAGACCTGGACCCACTCCCGGGCTCCCCAGCCGGCCGCGCGCAGTCGTGCGGCGGTCCCGGCAGCCGTGGTGAGCGCGCCGCGCGCCCTCACCAGGACCTCCCGCAGGGCCGGGGCCAGCACGAATTCCGCGACGATCCCGATCACCGCGCCCAGCGCCATGTTCGCCACATAGGTGTCGATGCCGGACCAGGACCCCTCGCCGGTCGCCACGTTGACCACGTCGTGGGCGAAGGTGGTCAGTCCCGCGGAGGTCGCCCCGCCCACGCTGCCCCGGATCAGCGCCTGGGCGGCCCAGCCGGCCACGGTCTCCCGCAGCGTCGCCGTGCCCAGGGCCTCGGCGGCCCACCGCCCGGGCACCCCGCCGAAGCGGAACCCGACCGAGAGCAGGTAGCCGTCGAGGGCGGCCATCAGGATGCCGCCGAGCGTCAGTGTGGCGTCGCCGAAAATCACCCTGAACAGGTAGACGAGCTCCGAGACGGCGATCCCGGTCACCACCGCGCCCGTTCCGCCACCGAGGCTGACC
>NZ_JBHTTU010000106.1:1374-1918 GCF_042794375.1 Kitasatospora sp. NPDC056531
CCGGCCTCCACAGCCAGCGCGGCCGCGCCGATCGCGGCGACGACCAGGCCGGCCACCTGGTACACCTCCCCGGCCCGGCCGAGCCGCCACCAGGTCAGCCGCTCCTCGAAGCTCCCGGCGGACTCCTGGACCGGATCGCCGACCCGGGACCAGCCCTTCTCGCCGACCACCCGCTCCACGATCTCGAACTGCACCTGGAAGGCCGGTAGTCCGCCCTCCTCCGACCGTCGTACGTCCAGCAGCCGGATGCTGCGCTCGACGGTGACGTTGACGAAGTCGGCCTTGGTCAGCCCCACTCGCCGGACCGCTCCCGCCAGCAGCGCGGTGGCGAACCGCTCCTGGTCGTAGCCGGTGCGGTCCTCGCCGCGGGCGATCCGGCCCACCAGCTCGACCCGCTCGGCCTCCAGCGCCTTGCGCAGCGCGTCGGCCCTGGCGGGCGGCAGCCGTTTGAGCTCGCGGCGGGTGGTGTAGATCGAGTCGACCTCGCCGAGCACGCCCTTCGCGGCGACCGCCCGGCCGGGCTTGCGCTCGAGCAGGATCCGTA
>NZ_JBHTTU010000106.1:1928-6292 GCF_042794375.1 Kitasatospora sp. NPDC056531
ACCCTGGGGTCCGCCGCCCGGGAGGTGGCGAGGCTGAGCCGCAGCAGGCGGTGTCGCAGGCCGAAGTGGCGGCTCGCCTCGACGGCCTCGTAGAGCCGGGCGAAGTCCCCGGCCAGTTCGGCGAGCACGTGCTCGAAGAGCGTCCCGCCCGCCGGACGTTCGGCCGGCGGGTCCTCCTCGAACTCGTGGTCCAGGAAGGCGGACATCGCTCGCTGCCAGGGCCGCTCGGTCGGATCGCCGCCCAGCAGCCGGCGCAGCCGGACCGCCAGGTGGCGGGCGCGCGGCCGGTACCGGGCGGCGCCGAGCCGTTCGGCGTCGACGGGCAGGGCGGCCCTGGCGAAGAGGCACCGCCAGCCCGGTTCCAGGTGGTAGGTGCCGGCCCGGTCGTCCAGCCGTCGGGTGGCCGGGTCGGTCCAGGCGGCGGCCCGGTCCCTTACCGCAGCGGGCAGCCGGCTCAGCGCCGGGTCGGTCAGCACCAGCAGTCGGTCGCCCGTCACCCGGTCATCGGCGGAGGCCGTCCGCTCCTCGGCCCGGCGGGCCAGCAGCAGGGCGAGCGCGGCCGGGCGGGCGCGGCGGCGAACCGTCAGCGGCTGGAGCCAGACCGGTACAGGGTCGGTGCCGAACTCGGTCAGGTACTGGGTGGTGGTCAGGCCGTACCGGGACTCGAAGTCCTGTCCGTCGAGGCAGAAGGCCGCGTCCACGGCCGGGAGCCGCAGCACCGTGTCCACGCCGAGGACGGCCAGGTCGGTCAGCTCGACCTTGGGCAGGACCATGGCGGCGAACATCGCCCAGCCGCCGTGCCGGAGGGTGGCGGTACCGCCGCTGCCCTCGATCCGGCGAGCGTTGTGCGGGCCGATCCTCCCGATCCGGTTGCTCAGGACCCCGTCCTCGTCGAGGGCGAGCAGCTCCGCCCTGCTCTCGTCGGTGACCCAGATCGCGGTCGCGAGGACCTGCCCCGGGCCGAGCCGGAGCAACCGGGCGGCCCGCTCGTACAGTTCGGCGGACAGCTCGGCCAGGGTGTGGTCCCGGCCGGTTTGCACCCACCAGAGCGCCACCCAGCGGCGCTCCTCGCGCAGGTCGCCGTAGAGGACCTGTTCGGGCAGCTGTCCGCCCTCGTGCAGGCGCCCGACGAAGTCCAGGAACCGGCCGACCCGGGCCCGGAAGTTGACCGCGCGGAGCACCGTCCACGGCCCGCCGGCCCCGCGCACCGGCACGCCCTGCGGGCGACCGCCGTCCTGGTAGGAGGCCACCGCGTAGCCGCGGTCGCCGTCGTGTGCCGGGTCGTACCGCTCGCGGACCTCGGCCGGGCCGGACAGGACGCGGCGGCCGAGGCGGGCGGCGATCGTCCACTCGGCCTCGGCCGTGCGGGCGCGCACCGCCTCGGCCAGGCTCCGGGCCAGCTCCTCCAGTTGGGCGTCGCCGAGGGCGCCGGTGATCCGCAGGGTGATCGGGATGTGGCAGTCGACCCGCATGCCGGCTCAGCTGGTGTAGGTGATCTGGAAGCCGCTGAGGGTGATCACGTCGGCGGCGGTGGCGCCCTGCACGTCGGCCACCAGGTAGTAGCGGAACCGGGCGAGGTCGACCTGGGCGACGGTGCCGACCACGGGGAAGGTGGCGTCGAACGGAGAGGTTCCGACGCTGACCTTGGCCAGCTGATCAGGTGCGCTGGAGGCGACGAGGACCAGCGGGATCCGGTTGAATGTGACCGTCAAATGCGCCACCGCCGAGCTGTTCGCGGCAACGACTCGCAGGGAAGCCAGCTGCGCGCCGTCCGGGACGGGCACGTTCATCAGCCCCGTGAACCTGCCCAGGGCCTGCCCCCGCGCGACCCCGGTGGTCGGGTCGTAGCCCCATCCTGTCCCCCCGTCGGCCGACGTCAACAGCGGGGTCAGACTGATCACCTTCGGCGCGGTCGGCGGGTGGGTGCTGAGCGCGGTGATGGCCTGGTCGATCGCACCGACCACGGTGGACACGGCCTTCAGGTCCGACTCCAGCGCGTTGAACCGGGTGTTGAAGCCGTTCGAACCGGCGGCCTGGACCCGGTCGACGTTGTCCCTCCAGTCCGTGTGGTGGAAGGTCGGGGTGAAGCTGATCCCGGTCATGGGCTGGACTCCTTGGTGCGGCGCGGCGGCACGGCGCGGACTCGGAACTTCGGATACGTGTAGTCGGGGTTGGCCGTCGCGGCGTCCCGGGCTTCGACGACGTGCTCGCGCAGGGCGCCGGTGAGGACCTCGACACCGATCGGGTGCAGGGTGTTGAGGATGTTCATGATCAGGTCGTACTTGTCCTTGGGGACGACCTCCCCGGCGGCCACCAGCTCCGGCCGCAACCGGACCTCGAAGGTGTACGGCGCGTTCCCCTTGCCCATCAGGTAGGCGGCCTGGACCCAGACCGGCCCCGCCTGTTCGCCCAGCAGGCTCAGCGTCGACTGGCCGCTCGTGCCCCTGAGGGTCGCCCGGCCGTCGGCGAACGCCCCCGTGGCCAGGCTCAGTTGCCCGTTGGCGCCGACCACGGCGGGGGCCGGCACGATCGTGAGGTCGACGGCGGCGCCCTCGGTCACGGTGTCCGGGCCGGTGAGCGCCATCAGCGGCTGCGCCGGATGGTGCAGGAGTACGTCCGTCCCTGACCGCTGCACATGCCCGAACCCCACCAGATGGGCGACGACTGCGAGTTGACCGGCGTCGAGGCCGGTGCTCCGGACGGTGAGCGCCCGGCCCTGCCGGGCCAACGGGTCGGCGGCGTGGGGGTCGGGGTTGAAGGCGGCGGCAACCGTCAGCTGTCCGGCGATGCCGCGCCGGGTCAGTTCGTCCAGGAGGGCGTTGAGCCGGCCGGCCACGGCGTACTGCATGAGGTGGGCGTTGGGGTCGGTGCCGTACGTCGCGCGAGGGTCGTCGTGCCGGTGCAGGAAGACCGGGTCGAAGTCCGGGTCCGGGTCGCCCGCCACCGTGACGGGCGCCTTGAGGGTGCCGTCGGCGGCGATCGCCGCGCCGTCGGCGAGGTCGGCCGGCGCGGCCCGGAGGGTGCGGGTGGCGCTGACGGTGTGGCTGCCCCGGGTGACCTCGGCCTTCACCGTGATCTCCCCCGGCGCGGTGGCGGTGAGGGTCGCGGCGATGGCCGAGGTGTCGGTCAGGGCGGCCTGGCTCGGGCCGGTCGGGATGGTGAGCCAGTCGACGGACGCACCCGCGGGCAGCGCGGGTCGGATGGTCAGGCGCACGCTCGTGCTCGCTCCGACCACCAGGTCGCTCGGCCCGGTGGCCGGCGGGGTGAGGTCGAGGGCGAGGTAGTCGCCGATCGCGCACGCGGCGTACACCTGGTCGGGATCGGCGCGGTGCTCGACGTAGTCGAATCCGGCCTGGTGGGCGAGGGCCGCCAGCCGATCCGTCGGCGCCGTGCTGTGGGTGAGCAGCACAGCGCGGCCGGTGGCCCGGAGGTCCTCGGCGCGCGGGTCGAACGCCGACTCCACCCGCAGCCGCCCGCCGGCGCCCTCCGAGGCCGCCAGCGCCACCAGTTGGTCGAGCGGGCCGGTGAGCACCAGCTGGATCAGGTGCGGGTCCGGCACCGGTTCGTCGCGTTCGAGGGTGCGGAGCGCCGGCGGTGTGTAGTCGACCTTGGAACTGTCGTGCCTGAGCAGGTACACCGGGTCGAACTGCGGCTCGTCCGCGGCGGTGCCCACGGTGTCGGCCTCGGACACCCGGCGGCGGCCGTACCGGTCCATGCGCTCGCCGGGCATCAGCAGCGCCGGGAGGACGGTGATCGCGCGGACGCCGCGGACCACCCGGCCGTTGCCGTCGTCGACCACCAGCGGGTCATCGGAGCCTCCGATCGGGCGCACGGTGGCGTTGAGGATCTCGGCCAGGTTGCTGGGCGTCGGCAGCGTCCAGCGGCGGAAGATCCGCAGCCGGTTCCGGTAGTGCTCGGTGCCCTCGCCGAGGGCGGGGAAGAAGTCGGCGCGGGCCACCGAGGACAACCGCACCTCGTCGACGGTGCCGCGGAACCCGGTGTGCCCGGGGCCGATCCGCAGGTCCGCGGTGTTCCGGACGGCGCCGAGGGTGCCGACCGGCTTACGGTCGCGGAGCGCCCCGTCGACGAACAGGGTGACCTGGCCGCCGGCCCGGTCGAGCACCGCCGCGAGGTGGCTGAACCGGTCGGTGGGCAGCGACAGGTCCGCGAACAGCTCGACCGGGATGGTGCCGTCGCCGATCGCGAACCGCACGTTGCCCGGCAGCCCGCGCCCGAAGTCTCCGAGCTCCAGCACCCAGCCCGGCTGGACGGTCGTCGGGTCGGGGTGCCTGGTCAGCACGCGCCCCGCCGCCAGGCCCGGGTCGGGGCGGACGAAGCACTCGACGGTCGCCCCGCCGCCCGCA
>NZ_JBHTTU010000106.1:6302-11547 GCF_042794375.1 Kitasatospora sp. NPDC056531
CGCCCGAACCGGCCGACGGCGCCCGGCTGGACCGGCCCGGCGATCGTGCCGTGGTGGTCGTTCCGGCCCGGGTAGCGCGCGGTCAGGTCCTCCACCTGCAGCGTCGCACCCGCGGCGTCGTCCAGGTGGTACAGCGCCACGGTGGCCGGGTCGAAGCCGTACGGCAGCGGGGGGAAGCGCGGCACGCCGAGGTCGCTGCCGATCAGGTCCAGGCTCGCGCCGGTCGCGGTCTCCAGGTGGCGCTGCGCCACGGTTCGTTCGAGGTGGCGGCGCAGCTGGTCGCGTTCAGCGCCGATCGCCCACAGCAGCTTGGCGGTGGTGCCGAGCAGGGCGGTGATCGCCCAGCGGTCGGCCGCGCCGACGACGGGCGGAGCCTTGGCCGGGGCCGAGGCCGGGTGCGGGACCGGTGCGGGGGTCATCACCAGGTCGGTCAGGCGGGTGGCCGACGTGGCCCAGGCGGGCAGCGAGACCAGGTAGGACTTCCCGGCCAGGGTGCCGGCGGGCACGACGTGGCTCACCGAACCCGCGTTCTTGTCGGGCCCGGCAAGGGACACGGTGACCGTGGTGTCCCGGTCGCAGTCCACCAGTACGGACAGCACGTAGGTCGGGTCGGCGGGCTGCCCGTAGGTCGCCTCGTGGTCAGCGAAGTCGTACGCGGCGATCTGCGCGGCGCCGATGTCGGATTTCGGAATGAGCGTCAGGGCGAGCGAGTCCGCGCCCCGCCCGAAGGGGGTCGTGAGGTGGCGGGCCATCCGCACGGCCGACAGGATGCTCATGCGCCCGCCTCGCTGCGCTCGGCAGGGGCATTCGCCCATGCGCACCTTCTGATGATTCGCTCGCTCCGCTCGCTCATCGGACCACCATCGCGACGTCGACCAGCAGGCTGTCCGGCCGGAACACCGCCACCTCCGTCGGCCCCAGCACCAGGTTCTCCCCGACGGCGGCCTCGACCACCCCGCTCTGCTGCGGCACCGCGCCGAAGGTGATCCGGCCGAACGCGGGCGGCAGCCGCCGCAGGTGGAGCTGCTGCACGTCCACCACGCCGGACTGTTCAGCGAAGGCGCACATGACCTGGGAGTAGCGGATCACCCCGCCGAGCTGCGGCCCGCCGATCTCGGTGGCCAGCCGTTGCAGGATCGCGGCGAGCAGCGCGGCGGTGTCGTAGCCGGTCTCGACGGTCACCTTCGCGCGGACGCCGACGTCGATGTGGTCGGCCTCGACGATGTTGGCGTGCACCCCGACCGGCCGCACCCGGTCGACCGCCGCCGAGACCCGCTCGTACACCCCGGTCACGGTCGGCGTGATCTGCCCGGGCACCGGCGCGGGGGTCCGCCAGGGCCAACGGAAGTCGTGCGCGACCAGCACGTCGAAGAAGTACGGCTCGCCGATGTGCCGCTCGGAGTTGAAGATCCGCTGGTCGAAGTCGAACTGGCCGAAGTAGCTCTGCGAGACGTCCACTCCGCCGAGCGGGTCGGAGGTCGCGACGTCGAGGACCCCGTCCACGTCCAGGACGGCCTGGCGGACGCTGTCCAGGGTCCAGATGCTGCGGGCGATTCCGCTGAGCCGGCCGCGGTAGACCTGGTCGGACTCGGTGTCCCCGCCGCCGCCGGTCGGTTCCGGGTTGGTCACCTTCAGGGTCGCCGGGGCGAAGTCGCCCAGGTAAACGGTCTGCCAGGCCGGGTCGATCACGATGATCGCGCCGGCGGCGAGGTCGTGGTCGTGCCCCCGCTCGACAGCGGCGATGCCGACGTCGGCGGTGGTGACGGTGGCGCTCAGCCGGGCGGCGGCGGTGGTGGCGAAGGCCAGCGGCGGCGTGGTCGCCGTCGTCACGATCGTTCCCTCGGGCACGATGTAGCCCCGCCCGGGGGCCGCTCCGGCCAGGGTGAAACGGACGGTGCCCGCGCTGAACAGGTTGCGCCGGGCGACGCCGACGTCCTCGCCGAGCAGGTCCAGGGCGTCGCCGAGCACGGTGGAGACGAAGTTGGCGTAGTAGAGGTCCTCCATCTGCTTCCACAGCTCGGCGTCCTCGAACGCGGCCACCTCCAGCAGCTTGCGGACCGGGCTGGTGCTGGTCAGGTCGATCGGGCTGTCCTTGCCGGACCGGTCGACGCTTGAAAGGTCGACGCCGAGGACGGCCTTGACCCGGTCGACGGCCTCCTGCAACAGGACGTCGAAGGGCTTGAGGACGAACCCCTCTTCGGTGACTCCGAAATCGGTCATCGCGCGCTCAGACCCCCACGTTGACGACGAGGGTGGCCGGCTGCGCGGCCGCCGTGTCCAAGTCGACCTGGACCGACCAGGACCGCGAGTGACGCGCCTCATCGGACTCGTCGAAGGTGATCTCCCGGATGTCCAGCACCCGGGGATCCGTCACCAGAGTGCGGACCAGGTTCAGCTTCAGCACCTCCCGGACCGACCGGGCCGAGTGTGCCTGGGTAAAGGCCTCGGTGACGTCCAGCCCGTAGCTGACGTTGAACTCGTCCGAGCCGTACGGCGTGAGCACCCGCAGCTCCAGCGCCTGGAGCAGGTTGTCCACGCCGGACACCTCGGCCAGTCGCCCGTCCCGCACCACCAGGTCGCCGTCCCGCAGCAGCAGGCTGCGGCCGAACGATCTGTCGTCCATGTCGTTCCTCCTGGGTCCGGCGGCTACTGGGCCGTCAGCTTGGTCTGGCCGGCCGAGGCGACCTGCCACATGACGGGGGCGGGCGGGGTCCCGTTGGTCAGGCCCTGCGCGGTCTCCAGCAGCACCGGCTGGCCGCGGACGGTGAGCTTGGTGCTGAGCCCGGCCAGGACGGCGGTGACCATGAGGCACGGGGTCTGGCCCGCGGCGGCGTTGGTGTTGGCGCAGCCGACCACGGTGGCGGTGGCGAGGTCGCTCTGGAGCAGCACCGGCTGGCCGTCGACGGTGAGCGCGGTGTCGTTGGACGGCACGGTCAGCTGCCCCCCGTGGATGCACTGGAGGACGGACGCGGTGGTGAGCACGCTGGGCATCAGCTCACCTGCACCGAAGGGCCGTCGAGGGCGAGGTTCACCTGGCCGTTGCTGAGTTTGAGCGAGGCGGAGGCGGCCGTGGTGATCGTGACGTTGCCGTCCTTGTCCACGGTGATCGTCGTCCCGCTCTGGTGCTCGATGGTGATGGTGCTGTCCGACGGGGGCGTCGGCCGGGTGCCGAGGTCCGGCAGCTTGTCGGCGCCGACCTGCAGGTGCAGGCCCGCCGCCTGCACCACCCGGTGGCCGGTGGCGTCGGTCAGGTCGTTGGCGCCCTTACCGGTCGGCAGGCCGTCCGGGCCGAGCTGGGTGGGCAGGGCGAGCCAGTAGTCGCCGACGTTGTTGGGCGGATGGGCCTGGGCGGGGTTCTCCGGCCAGACGAAGCCGGTCACCACCGCGTCGTTGACCAGGCCGCCGTTGTGCGCCAGGACGGCCCGCATCTTCGGGTAGACCGGCGTGATCAGCCCGCAGTTGTGGAACGCGAAGGGCGAGGCGATGGGCTTGTTGTGCAGGTCCACCGTGGTGTCGACCGGGGCGGCGACGCTGGGCGCGACCACCTCGGCCGCGGGCGACTGCCCGTAGTGGAGCGAGGCCAGGTGCTTGCCGTCCTTGCCCGGGGTGTAGTCGCTGATCTCGCCGACGTCGATCGCCGGGCGTTCGCGCTGCTGACGCTCGACCACGTCCCGCACGCGGTCCACCACGCCCTGGACGCCGCCGCCGAGCTGCGCCCGTTTGCCCCGCTCGGCCACCACCAGCCTCACTTGGGCGGTGTAGCCGGAGCGGGTGCCGAACTTGTGGGTGACGGCGTTGATCCGCATGGTCTGCTGGGGGATGCCGTTGACCCCGGTGACCCTGGCGACCTGGCCGACCCGAAGACCAGGGTGCCCGAGGGCCAGCAGGCTGACGGCCGCCCGCATCGGCACGCTCCGGGCGGTGGGCGGGGTCGGGCCCTGCGCCGGGCTCGGTGTGTCCGAGGCCGAGCGCGCCCCGGCGTCCTCGGCGCGGCTCTGGCCGAGCTTGACCAAGTTGCGGTCCGGGTCGAAGACGACCGGCGCGAGGTCGGCCGGGTCCCCGACGGCCGGGCCGAGGTAGACCGTCTTGTCCCGTACGACGAGCGGGACGTCCGCCTTGGCGGCCAGGTCGCGCAGGATGTCCAGGGCCGAATCGCCGCTGGCGGTGTAGTCCTTCAGCGTGCCGGTCAGCGCGGAGCCGGCGGCCAGTGGGACGCCCGCCTGCGCGGCGACCGTACGCGCGAATTCCGTCACGTCGGTGGCCGGGGCGGTGCTCTTGGCGATCGGTTTCGCGCACAGCAGGAACCCGCCCTCCTCCTGGCCGGTGATCACCGTATGGGAGGAACCGTCCTGGGCCACGACGCTGTCGATCGAGGTGACCCGTCCCTGCAGCACAGGGTTGGCACCGAGCGTGGTGGCGGGATCATCGAAGTAGCCGAGGTGGATCAGAACCTTCAGGGGGGTGTTCGCCGCCCGGATGACCTCCACCGTCGGGTCCGGCAAGTTGACCAGGGTGAGCTGGAAGGTGTCGGCGGACGCGCCTTCCGTCATGGTGACCGTGATGTCGGCGTCCAGGATGAGCGAGCCGCTCAACAGATCGTTGGAGACGGTCACCGGGAGTCCGGCGCCGACCAGGGAGGCGGCCGCCGAGAGCAGGTCACCCTCGGGTTGGAGCTCGTCGATCACGACCTTGTACCAGATGACCAGGCTCAATTCAGCGCCACCCCGCCCACCACCTGGGAGCCGAACTCCCCGACGCCGTTGAGGTTCTGCCGGGCGACCCGCATGGTCGGGAAGATCAGCGAGAGCTCGGCGGCGCGGTACTCGACCCCCGGGACGAGCTTGCGGCGCAGGATCGTCCGCGGCCCCGAGGGCTCCTCCCGGGCGACCCGCAGCACCAGGAACGCCCCGGCCGTCGGCAGGTCCAGCAGGGCGCCACCCGGCGAGGCGAGGAGGACGTCTTCGGTGACGTTCGCGTGCAGGTGGAACTGGTAGATCCCGGAGCCCAGTTGGAGGCGGAACGCCTGCGGGAAGCCCTCGGCGGGCTCGATCGGCAGGCGGAGATAGCTCGGCGACAACGGGCCTGACGGCGTACGGGGAATCGGGTTGGGCGGCGGGCCGCTGCGGAGCGCGGCCGTCTCCACGGCCAGGGCGAGGTCGGCGAGTTCCCCGACCACGGCGGTGATCGCCGACCTCGGCACCTGCTGCAGGGTCAAGCTGACGTCGAGGGCCTCCCGCTTCTGCAC
>NZ_JBHTTU010000106.1:11557-17195 GCF_042794375.1 Kitasatospora sp. NPDC056531
CTCCTTCGCGTCCTTGTTGAACCGTAGGGCGGTGATCTGCCTGGCCAGGCTGATGGTGACGCCGGACACCACCGGGATGCCGGCCGCGGCCAGCAGCGGCGCCGCGGTGGAGACCAGCAGGCGCGAGGTCAGCGCCATGACCTCCAGGGCCTTCTTCTGCAACAGGCGCTTCGGCCCGATCAGCATCGCCTCGATGCCGATGGTCTTGGTGGTGGGCTGGGTGAGCTGGGAGAAGCGGCCACCTGCGATCCGCTCGACCCGGTAGCCCTCGCTGATCGTCATCGACTGCACGTAGAGCAGCGACACCGGGCCGACCAGCACCGGAACGTTCGTACCGTTCACAGCCGGCTCGTCAGCTCACGCTCGAACTCGCCGAAGACGTACGTCGCGACCTGCTGGACGTGGTCGTCGTTGAGCTCGCCGACCACCCGAACCTCCACCGGGAAGTGGAAGTTGACCACCGTCCCGCCGTCACCGGCGGGCGACAGCATCGCCTCGGCGGACGCCGCCGGGACGACGTACTCGCCCTCGTGCACCAGCGCAATCCCGGTTCGTTCGACCCGCCCGCCGCCGTCGAAGGCCGGGAGCGCGACCAGCTCGTCCTCATCGCTCACGGATCACGCCTCCAGCCCGACGGTGAGCGCCAGGCAGTTGAAGCTGGCCTGGGGCATGCCCTCGATAACGACGTTGCTGGGGCTGGCCGAGGTGACGATGCAGCGGGCGAACTTGATCGACTTGAAGGCCCAGTCGGTGCCCTTCTTCTCGGCCACCGCGATCGAGAACTCCTGCCCGTTGGTGGCCATTTCGGTCAGGTCCACGACGGCGGAGGCCACCGCTGGCACGCCCATGGTGAAGCTGAAGGTCATCGGCTGCCGGACGTACCCGACATTGTCCGCCTCGATGCTGTGGATCACGGTGTGGGGCACGTTGAACGTCGGGGTGAAGGTCGAGATCGGCGTGATGGTGATGTCGCCGAGCTTGACCTCCAGCCTGGTGTTCCAGTCGACCATGGGTGCTCTCCTCCTCTGTGTCCTGCTTCTCGGTCCGCCGCGAACTACTGGAACTTCAGCGCGATGTTGAGTCGGTGCAGCGCGGCGGCGTACTCGACCGAGACCACGGCCGCCACCACCCGCTGGGAGTGGGCGTTGTTGATCTGGGCCCCCTCCGAGGGCGTCAGGGTCGCCGGGTCCTTGTCCAGCAGGCGCAGCAGCGGCATGTCGATGGTGTACGAGTCGAGCACCTCGGCCTGCTGCAGGGGATCCAGCACCGACTCCATCTGCCCGATCAGGGCGCGCAGTCCGGACCTGCTGATCCGGAGGTTGCCGATCGTCTTGATCATCTGCGCCTTGAGCCGGAAGGAGACGTCGTCGACGGTGCGCACGATGTCGATGAACTTCTTCTTGCCCTGGGCTCCGTTGCCGGTGTACCCCTCGCCGAGGTAGACCCCCTGCCCGGGGATCAGCGACGGCGTGGTGAGCCAGTTGACGCCGAGGCCGGCCGGGCCCGAGGGGAGGGGGCCGGTCTCGACCTCCGTGCCGTTGAGGGTCTGGATCTCCGTCGGGGTGAACGGCGGGCTGGTGATCTTGACCTGCTTCAGCAGCATCGAGATGTGCGGGGGGTAGCCGGCGATCGTACCGGCCACCGCGGCGGCGGCGTCCTCGTCGCTCTTGTGCGCGATGTACACCATCCGGTCGCTGGCCAGCGCCCCGGAGACGATCGTCGGATCGGCGGACGCCTTGGTCAGCATGGCCACGCCCATCCGCTCCTTGCCATCACCGCCGGTCTGGGAGACCGAGTCCACATGGGCGGCCAGCTTCGCGATCGGTCCCGTGGTCGTCCCGGTGGCACCCGAGGTCGTGTCCAGCGGCAGGTTGGCGAGCACCACGAACTGGACGTCGAGGCCGGCCACCGCGGTGAGGGCCGCGTCGTAGTCCGGGTTGGTGGAGTCGACCCGCACGCCCCACACCGTACTGGGGCCCGGCGACTGCCTGAACGCGAGGCCGATCGACGTGCCGAGGTCACCGGGGGCCCGGCGGCCCGCCTCGCCCGGGTCGGTGAACTCGACCGGGACCCCGACCGTCGCGAGGTCGGCCGGAGGCGACGCGGGGGCGGTGACCTTGCCGATCACGGCGATGTCGCCGAACGCCCGGATGACCGGCGCGAACAGGTCGATCTGGGGGGTGACTCTGATGTATCTGACGGCCATCCGCCGCCTCCGTTCTATCGGGCCTGGCTCAGAAGGACTTCGGCCGTCTCAGTGGAACTTCGCCCGCAACTTCTCCTGCAGGGCGCGCAACTCGCTCGGGGACAGCTCCGCCGGCGCCGCCACGGCCTCGGGGGCCCCGGCCACCTCCGGCGATCCGGACGGCTCGGGTGCCGCGGACGGCTCGACGGCGCCCTGGGGTTCCTCCGGCCGTGCGTCGAGGGGCGAGGCGTCGGGCGCGGACATGTCGCCGGGGGCTGACATCGGGACTCCTCCGGTGGTGGCTAGGGTGTCGGGAAGAAGAGGCTGAGGACGTCCTCACGGGCGAACAGCTTCGTCACGTCGCCCGTGGTCGGATCGGACGCCGCTCCGGGCTTCGGCAGGACCACCGCCACGGCGTACGGTGCGTTGGCCTCGCCCAGGACGGACGGCCGGGCGGGACTCAGCAGATGACTCGTCGCCACGCGGAGTTCCTTGGCGACCCGCAGCCCCGCGACCAAGTCGAGGGAGTCCAGGATCAGGACGGCAACCGAGATATCGACGCCGTACGCATTCGCCGGATCGGCCGGATCGAATACCGGCGGCGCGCGCAGCCGGATCTCGGCAACCAGGTCTTGGTAGGCGTCACGGAGGTCCTCGACCGTCACCAGCCGATGACGTTTCATGAATTCATCGAGGCCGAGGAAAGGGACCTGGGCGCGGAAATCATCCAGCGTGCCGATGTTGTCGACCAGGTGCGTCACCATCGACTCCACACCACCCGGGTCGACCTCGGCGACCAGGTCGACCCGGATGCGGGCGAGGATGTCGACCCAGATCGGATCCCGGGCGACGGTGAGTCTCAGATCCGTCCGCGTGTGGCTCGGCACGATCCCGCTCAGATCACCGTCGACGCGCCGGGGCGGAAAGAACGGGACCTGGAGCGTGACGTCGCCGACCGTGACGTCCCGAATCCTGTCGATTCTGGCGAAATCGAGGTCGTTGACCGCGCCGACCAGCGTCTGAATTCCGGTGGTGTCGCCCTGCGGGGCGAGCGCGGACTTGAGGGTGTCGGCATTGCCCAGGGCGAGCAGAACCGTATCGGAAAACTTGACCACGCCCTCCCCTTTCTCCTGCCACCCGGGGCCGAGCGGACATTCGAGGACGGATCCAAGTTAAGCAGGGTCAAGGATGTGCACAAGCCATTTAATGACGGGTGTCGCGGCGCGCGAAAATTGGATTAATTCATCGTCATTTATGTGATGTCCCGCTATGCCAATATCGGCCGCGCCGGACCAGCCGTTCCCCCGTTACGCCGGAGAGCACCGGAGAACCGTCCGCACGACCCTCGAACGGACGCGCCCGACTCGCGGCCGTCCCTGTCGTGTGCTGCTGTGAAACACATGATCACTTCACCGCTGGCCCGCCTGGCCGTCCTGCTCACCGCCGCCCTCCTCGTCCTCGCCGCTTCCGCCCCCGCCTGGGCGCTCCCGCACGACGTCACCGCCGAGCAGTGCCAGGCGGCCGGCGGCACCGTGCAGGGCGGCGGCTACTGCGTGGGCGCCGTCGGTGAGGACGAGTGGGGGGCGGACATCGACGGGCAGGGCATCGCGTAGGACCGATGCCACCCTGCTCCACGTCACCGTGGTGTAGGGAGAATGTCGCGGACCGGTAAAAGCACCACCCCCTCCCCCTCCCCCTCGCTGACCAGCCGCTACGCTCTGGGCCGCGCCGGGCCGCAGGGCCGGCGGAGACGATCTACCACGGGGGAACCGCTGTGCGTTACCTGGTCCGCGACCGCATGTTCGCCTTCCACGAGGAGGCCTGGATCGAGACGGAGCACCGGGAGAAGCTCTACCGCGTCAACCGGAAGTTCTTCCGGCTGCGCCGCACCTTCGCCCTGGTCGACACCCGCGGCGAGCACGTCGCGAGCATCGTCCGCAAGGCCTTCACGATCCACCACACCCTGCTGATCAAGCAGGACGGCCAGCTGGCCGCCAAGATCAGCAAGAAGATGTTCAAGCTCTTCGGCGACCGCTTCAAGGTCCGCCTCCAGGACGGCCGCCGGCTGAAGGTCAACGGCAACCTCTGGGACCGCGAGTTCGACATCCAGCACGAGGGCACCACCCTGGCCCACATATCCCGCCGCTGGTTCACCGTCCGCGACGCCTACGCCGTGGACGTCCTCAACCAGCAGGACGCGCTCCTGCTGGTCATCCTCGCGGTCTGCGTCGACCACGTGCTCCAGGACGCCAAGGGCGACCAGCTCACCAACCTCTGAGCGATTGGAGCCCCCGGCCGGTGGCCGGGGGGCTCCAATCGACCAGGAGGCTCCAACAGCCGCCTACCGCCCCAGGATCGCCAGGTCCTCGGCGAGTTCGGCCAGCAGGGCGTCCAGCTTGGCCCGGTCGACCGAGGGCATCACGAAGACGTGCACGTAGCTGCGCCGGGTGGCCTCGTCGCCCGGGACCATCAGCACGTCCTGCGAGGACAGCGACCACTTGGCCACCAGCTCGGGGCTCGGCTTGCGGAACCGTACGGTGACGGCGCCCGGGGTGCGGGCCGGCCAGAGCTCGACGCCGAGCTCCCGCTCCATGGCGACCAGGCGCCGCTCCAGGTAGGCGGCCAGCTCCTGGGCCTCGCGGATCCGCTCCACCTGGTCCCGGTACGAGTAGCGGGACAGGTGGTCCCAGAGGATCAGCGGCGAGAAGCCGTTGCGGGAGCCGGCGAAGGTGGTGTCCGGCGCGCCGATGTAGTCCGGCTGGGACGGCGGCGAGATCTGGTACTTCACCTTGGTCATGTAGATGCCGCACGGCCACGGCGCACCGGCCCACTTGTGGCCGCTCATCGCGATCGAGGAGACCATGTCGACCTCGCCGTGCTCGGCGGTGGGCAGCCGCAGGCCGAAGTCGAACTCGGGCAGCTCCACCTCAGGGGTCCAGCCGTACTCCCCCGGCTCCCGGGCGGCCAGCCGCAGGAACGGCGCGTAGCCGGCGCCGAGCGCGCCGTCCACGTGGATCCAGAAGCCGCGGCGCAGGTCGACCAGCGGCTCCCCGGTCTTCGGGTCGGTGCCGTAGACCACCTCGCGCCGGACCAGGCCGTACCGCTCGAAGATCGGCAGCAGCCGCTCGCAGACCTCGCGGACGTTGTCGTGGGCGCCCTTGAAGGTGCTGCCGAGGTTGAGGTTGACGAAGATCGGGTGACCCTTGGCGGCGAAGAACTCGACCAGCTCGGCGAGGGCGTCGACGTCTATCTCCCCGGGCCCGTCCCAGGACAGCCCGGACGGGCCCGGGCGGGACGGGACCTCGGTGGGCCAACTGCGCAGGCCGGTCACCGGGTCGGTCAGCGGGCACTCGTCGGCGTACTTCTCCAGGCCGACGGCGTGGAAGGTCTCCACGCCCAGGACGGCGACGGCCTTGGATCAAGAGTAGTAGGTATCCCAGTAGTAGAAACCCA
>NZ_JBHTTU010000106.1:17205-19549 GCF_042794375.1 Kitasatospora sp. NPDC056531
GATTCTACGCCCCCCTGGTGGTGGGCGTTCGGGTTCCGCCGGTCGGGGTCGGCCTTGACGTAGCGCACGGCGTCGAAGGGGGCGGCCGGCGGCTGGATCAGCGCCTTGCCGCTCAGGTAGTCGCGGGCGTTCCAGAGGGCGTACATGTTGCCCTCGGTCGAGCCCATGGACAGCATGTAGCCCCAGTAGGACTCCGGGTCGGCCGGGTCGTGCGGGCGCTCGGCGTGCCAGAGCTTGGCGTAGTAGTCGAGGACGGCCCGCTCGACCACCTTGGTGTTGGGCTTGTAGCCGCCGCTCTGGAACGGGTCGCCGAGGTTGTTGATGTTGTTCGGCATGAACCGGGCCAGGTCCAGCGCGGTGCCCTGCATGTCCTGGGTGGCTTGGTAGCCGACCAGGTGCTTGCGCTTGCGCGTCAGGTACTCGTCCACGGCGTCGAGCGCGCGCAGCCGCTGCGTGTCGTCCAGGCCGCCCGCGGGAAGCGCGAAGTCGCTGCCGTCCAGCTCCGGGCCGGGGTCGACGGCGGTCTGGGCTGCGGTCGGCGCGAGGGCGGCGGACGCGGTCGGGCTCATGGGCGGGCGCTCCGGGGGGTTGCTGCGGACGGCGACGGACGTTCGTCGCCAGCGGCAAGGATGGAACTTTCCGGGCCCGTGGGGAAGCTCCTCCGAAGAACATTCGGTCCGAGATCGATCAGGTTTGCGAATCTGCGGAGCGGACTGGAATCCTGGCAGGCATGCCGAACAATCCGCAGGGCCGGCGAGCGCCCCTCGACGAAGTGGACCGGGCGATCATCAGCGCCCTGGCCGACAACGCCCGCCTCCCGAACAACGCCCTGGCGGCCGCCGTCGGCATCGCCCCGTCCACCTGCCTGGCCCGCGTCCGCGCGCTCCAGGAGCGAGGCATCATCCGCGCCTTCCGCGCCGAACTCGACCCCGCCGCGATCGGGCTGCCGCTCCAGGCGATGATCTCGGTGCGGCTGCGCGCCCACACCCGCGAGCAGAACGAGAGCTTCCGCGGCACCGCCCCCGACCTGCCCGGCGTCCTGGCGGTCTTCCACATGGCCGGCTCCGACGACTACCTGCTCCACGTCGGCGTCGCGGGCCCCGAGGCACTGCGCGACTTCGTGGTCGACCACCTCACCACCCACCCGGCGGTCGCCCAGACCCGGACCAACCTGATCTTCGAACAGATACCGGGCCGCCGCTACCTCGCCCCCGGGCACTGACGATCCGCCAAGTCCGGCTGCCACAAACCGGTTTATGGTACGGAAACGACCCCCCGCACGCCCGACAACGGCCGGATCGACCACCCGCTGTGCGCCCGGGGCCTTTACTTCACCGATGACGCCGGGAACCTCTTCGAGGTCATGTCGCCCAGGTGGCAGCGCCGGGCGATCCGTCCCCACCGAGCCGTCGCCCCAGCCCCGGTCGCCACCGCGCCCGCCTCGTCGGCTCAGGCCTCCGGCGCCTCGATGCCGCCGAGCAGGGCCCGGACGGTCGCGCTCGCGAACTCCGCCAGGGCGACGGGCCGCAGGGCCTCGGCGGGGCCCTCCCCGGCGTAGAAGACCTCCAGGAAGGCGCGGTGGAAGCAGGCGCCGATCAGCAGCATCGCGGCGGCGTCCGGGTCGACGGCGGCTGAGACCCGCCCCAGCCGCTGCTCGGCCCGCAGGTAGTCGGCCAGGTGTGAACTGACACGGTGCGGACCGGCGTCGTCGAGCTTGCGGCGGTGCGCGGCGAGCAGCTCGGGGCTGGCGAGCAGCCCGCCGGCCATCGGGAACGACTGCCGGTAGAACGGCACGGCGACCTCGACCACCGCCTCCAGGTGCTCGCGCACCGTGCCCGCTCCGGCCCGGTCGGGCAGGTCGGCGACGGCGGCGGCCAGGCGCGGAGCGCGTTCGCGCAGCACGCGGACGAAGATCTCCTCCTTGTCCCGGAAGTGCTTGTACAGCGCCGCCTCCGAGCAGCCGGCCTCCCGGGCGATCTCCTTGGTGGTGGCCCGGACCAGCCCCACCGTGCCGATCAGCCGGGCGGCGGCGTCCAGCACCCGCGCCCGGGTCAGCGCGCCCCCGGTCAGCGGCTCGGCCCCCTCGTGCGTCCACTCGTTCGTCATGGGCACCAGCCTAGCTTGACAAGTGGGTGAGCACTCACTCACCATCGGGAAAAGTAAGGAAGTGAGCACTCACCCACCCCCTGGGAGGGGTCATGGAACTCGCCGTTCTGGGCGCTACCGGCGGCATCGGCCGCCACCTGGTCACCCTCGCCCTCGCCGACGGGCACCACATCACGGCCGCGGTCCGCGACCCGGCCCGACTGCCCGTCCGCCACGACCGCCTGACCGTGGTCAGGGC
>NZ_JBHTTU010000107.1:0-19455 GCF_042794375.1 Kitasatospora sp. NPDC056531
TCGCCCTGGAACACGTCCTGCTCACCGCCACCGTCCACGGCGTCCGCGCCTCCCTGCTGCACCAGGCGATGGAGTGGCCCTACCTGCGCTGGGAGGTCCGCGACCCGCACCAGCGCCCCGGCTACGTCCAGATTCTGATCCGCCTCGGCTACGGCCCCGAGGGCGCCCCCGCACCCCGCCTCACGGCCGATGAGGTGCTGGAGTCGCCGTGATGACCGTGGTCCGGCGGGCGAGCGTGGTTCGTACAGCGGCGCGGCGCGGTCGAGTTCGCTCGCTGCCTCCTACAGCACGAAGTCGCGGACGCGTCGGACGAACTCGTCGGGGCGTTCCAGGACGACGGCATGGCCGCTGTCGATCTCGGCGTAGCGGCTGCCTGCGATCGCGTGGTGCAGCGCGCGGGCATGTGTGGCGGGGACCAGGTTGTCCTGCGTCAGGCCGATCACCATCGTCGGCGCGGTGATGCGCGGGAGACGGTCGCGTAGGTCGATGCGTAGCCCCAGCTCGATTCGGGCCCGGGTGCCGCTCGGGGACCGGCCGTCGGCGAACTGCGTGGCGCGTGCGTGACCGAGTCCGGTGAGAAAGCCGGGGCTCAGGGCCAATGACAGCCCGAACGCCGTGCTCAGGCCAGGATCGGAGGCCTCCAGAGCCTGCCAGGTCCGGAACACCAGGCGGTGGCGCGGGTCGTCGCTGCTGACCCATCCGGCCACCAGGACGAGTCGGCGGACCAGGTGCGGGTGCGCGGCAGCGGTGGCCGTGGCGACCACCGCACCGAGGGAGACACCCACCACGTCGACCGGTCCGACCGCGGTGTCGGTGATCACCGCTACTGCCTGCTCGGCCAGCAGGTCCAGGTCCAGTGGCCCGTCGGGAACGGTCGAGCCGCCGGCGTAGTCGGGTGCGAGCACGGTGCGGTGGCCAGCGAATCGGTCGATAGCTGGTCCGAACCCGGGCGCCGCGTCGCTGTTGGTGCCGTGCAGCAGTAACGGGCCGCTGCCGGAACCTCGGCGGATAGGGCACGGTGGTACCGCGGGCGGTAGCGGACGGCATGTAGGGAAACTATCGCCTATTACTAGGCATCTTGGCATCCACCACTGACAAGGCCCGGAGGCCCGGCGGCGGTTACGGCGGTACACGGTCGACGGTGCCGGATGCGAACCGCCAGGAGGGGACCGCCCGCGTCGCTCTCGGCCGTCAACTGTGCCGTGCACGGTTCGTCTTCGGTCTCCAGTGCGGCGGCTGACCGAATGGCACCCGGGTGGAGCGTCAAGCGGCCCGTCGGCGGCCGGGCTTCGCGTTGCTGCGCAGCCGGCCGGTCAGAAGGAGGTCCCGGCCTGGTACCGGCACCACGGGCTGACGCCTATTCGTCGGGCAACGGGACCCACCAGACCAGTTCGGTGCCGCCCTCGGGGCGGGTGCGGGCCGTGAAGGTGCCGCCGAGGGCGGTGGCGCGGTCGGCGAGGTTGGCGAGGCCACTGCGGCGGCCGTCCTCGGGGAGGCCGACGCCGTTGTCGGTCACGGTGAGAGTGAGGTCCGGGCCGGCGGTGACCGAGGCTTCGACGGCATCGGCCTTCGCGTGGCGGGCGGCGTTGGACAGGGCCTCCTCCAGTACGGCTACGGTGGCGTCCGCGATCTCGGTGGGTACGGTGACGTCGAGCAGGCCGGCCATCCGCAGGGCCGGGGTGAAGCCGAGGGCGCGGGCGGCGCGCTCGATCACCTCGACGAGCCGGGTGCGCAGGCCGGTCGCCGCTGGGCCGCTCTCGCGCAGGCGCAAGCCGAAGATGGTGGCCCGGATGGTCTTGGCCGTCTCGTCCAGGTCGTCGATCGCCCGCAGGACGCGATCGGTGGCCTCGGGGTGTTCGATGAAGCGGGTGGCGCCCTGGAGCGTCATGCCGGTGGCGAAGAGCCGCTGGATCGCCAGGTCGTGCAGGTCCCGGGCGATTCGGTCCCGTTCCTGGAGCAGGGCGATCTGCTCGGAGTCCCGCCGTCGCTCGGCGAGTTCCATCGCCACTGCGGCCTGGGCGGCGAAACTGAGCAGCGGCCCGGACTCGCCTTCCTCGAACAACGGGGCGCCGGTCGCCCGGGCGAGCATCAGCACGCCGCGCAAGCCGTGCCCGGCGGTGCCGATCGGCACGGCGACGGCCGGGCCCAGGCCCTCGCAGCGCGGTGGTCCACCCGTGATTCGGGGGTCCTTCTGGACATCGGGACTCATGACGAGCCCGGCGGTGCGGACGGCCGCGCCGACGAACGATCCCTCCAGCGGTAGGACCAGGCCCTGGTGCTGCTGTGCGCCGAGGCCGGAGGCCATTCGCACCTCGAGCCCGTCCCGGTCAGGAAGGGGCAGGGCGACCACGGTGAGGTCCGCGCGGGCGATCTCGGCGGCCCGGGCGACCAGCAGATCCAGTACCTCCTGCTCCGAACTCCCGGACAGCAGACTGCTGGTGACCTCGGCGCTCGCCTCCAGCCACCGCTCGCGAAGCCGGGCCTGCGCGTACAGGCGGGCGTTGTCGATCGCGACGCCGGCGGCGACGGCGAGGGTGGCGAGCACCGACTCGTCCTCGGCGTCGAACTCGCCGCCGCCGCGCTTCTCGGTGAGGTAGAGGTTGCCGAACACCTTGTCCCGGATCCGGATCGGTACCCCGAGGAAGGTGGTCATGGGGGGATGGTTGGCCGGGAAGCCGTAGGAGCCGGGGTGGTCGGAGATCCGGGTGAGCCTCAGCGGCTCGGGACGGCGGATCAGCTCGCCAAGGACCCCGTGCCCGGACGGCAGGGCGCCGATCTGCTTGACCTGCTCGTCGGTGACGCCGACCGGGATGAACTGGGACAGCCGCTTGTCCTCGCCGACGACGCCCAGCGCGCCGTACTCGGCGTCCACCAGTGTGACCGCGGCCTCGACGATGTGCCGCAGGGCCTGCGTCAGCTCCAGGTCCCGCCCGACCGCCAGCACCGCCTCCAGCAGGCTGTGCACCCGGTCGCGGGTGCCCCGGGCCGCGTCGAGCCGCGCTTGCAGCTCGTCCAGCAGTTCGTCCAGGCGTAGCTTCGGTACGGGGGCGGAGCTCTCCGATTCGCTGCCCAAGGGGATCCTCCGTGGCTCGCTCGGCGCCACTGACCAGCGTAGACGCGCACGGGGAGGCGCGCCGGGCGTGAGCCAGCACAGGGCCCACCGGCCCAGGCTCGAGGCCCGGCAGGCCCCTGGCACCGCTCCCGGACTCGGCGAACGCTGGACAGAGAGGAAGCAACCGCCTCCCGTCCCCTCGGAGAGGAGTGATCGGGATATGAAGGCACTGACCTACCACGGACCGGGCCGCCGCACCTGGGGTGAGGTCCCCGACCCGGTCGTCCGTGACCCCGAGGACGCCGTCGTCCGGGTGGACGCCGTCACCATCTGCGGCACCGACCTGCACATCCTCAAGGGCGACGTCCCAAAGGTGGCCGAGGGCCGCACCCTCGGGCACGAGGCCGTCGGCACCGTCACGGACACCGGGTCCAGGCTGCGCACGATCACAGTGGGTGACCGTGTCCTGGTGTCCTGTATTTCGGCCTGCGGTCGCTGCTCCTACTGTCGCGCCGCGAGTTACGGACAGTGCACAGGCGGTGGCGGCTGGATCCTCGGCCACCTGATCGACGGCGCTGCTCGACCTGCTGTCTGCGGGCCGCCTGGACGTCGCGGGGCTGGTCACCCACCGTTTCGGCCTGGACGAGACGCGGGACGCGTACGACGTCTTCGCCGGCGCTGCCGACACCGGCCCTCAAGGTCGCGCTCTTCCGGGCGTGACCGGAGGGACCGCAGGACCGAGGAGACATCATCATGACCTACCCCACCGCTGTCGCCCGCCGGATAGTCGAGCGCCGGGACCAACTCGGTCAGAGCGAGGAGATGTTGGCTTACCGGGCGGCCATGTCGCCGGCGTACCTGCGGCACCTGCTGGTGGCCGGGCCTGAGTTCGACCCGCCCGGTTTCGTCCGGATCGCCGCCGCACTCGGGATGACGTGGCCGGAGCTGCTGGAGGGCCACCGCGAGGACGCTCCACCGGGGCAGTCGGGGCCTGGTCCGCGCTCGCTGCTGACCCATCTCACGCTGCCCGAGTGCTGGGAGCTGATCGGCACGCACGGAGTCGGCCGGATCGGTCTGCCAGTCGACCCGGGACCGGCCGTCTACCCGGTCAACTACGCCGTGGACGCCCGAACGATCGTCTACCGCACCACCCCCAAGGGAGCCGCCGCTCCTTCCGACGGGTCGTCGGTCTCCTTCCAGGTGGACCACATCGACGACCGCCGGAGCCGGGGCTGGAGTGTGCTCATCCTGGGCGAAGCGGAACACGTCGACGACCCGGCCGAGTGGGAGCGGCTGGCGGCGCTGCCCGGCTCCACCCCGTGGGCCGGAGGTTCCCGCCCGCTGTGGGTGCGCATCCGCCCGGACGGGGTCACTGGCCGCCGGATCGGCGTCGGATGAGCGGGCCTTCGAACAGGGCGCAGCGTGGGCAGTGATCATCTTTTCGCGGCGGACATCGCCTGCTGCTTCAGCCGGAGGTAGACCGGCATCCGGCGGAAGACTCGGCGGCCAATCCGGTTGAGTGCTCTTGTGACAGGGTCTGACGGATGTTCTTTGACTACGCGTACAAGTGGGCGGGGGTGCGCAGGGCGAGGATGGCCATGTCATCGTGGCCGTCGCTGGGGTGGTGGTCGGCCAGTGCCTGCACGAGTTCGTCCAGCGGCGCCGTGGCTTGGGCGGCGGCGAGCCTGGCGAGTGCTTCCAGACCGGCCAGGCAGGCAGTGGTGACGGGGTTGTCGGTCATCGCCTGGAGGGTGTGGTCGAGCTGGGTGAGGACGGCGCTGGGCGGGGTGCGCCGGTCGAACAGCAGGGCGCGGAGCATGTTGCGGGTGGAGGCCATGGCAGCTGCGGCGTGAAGGTCGTGGCCGACGACATGGCCGATGACGGCCACGACCGCGTCGTCGGGCAGCAGGACGGCGTCGTACCAGTCACCGCCCAGCTGCGCGGGAGCGTTGGCGGGCCGGTAGACGGCGGGCGCCGGTGAAGGGCCCGAGGTCTGGCAGTGTCGGCAGCAGCAGCCGCTGGAAGTGCTCGGTCCCGGCGCGGACCTGTTCGAACAGGCGGGCGTTCTCGATGGCGATGCCGGCGGCGCCGGCGAGCGCGACGACGGTGTCCTCATCCTCGCGGTCGAAGGGCCGCCCATCGCGACGCTCGGACAGGTACAGGTCGCCGTAGATCTCGCCGCGCACGCTGATCGCCACCCCCAACGAGGTGCGCATGCGCGGGTGCCCGGGCGGGAACCCGACGGAGGCGGGGTGGGAGGAGATGTCATCGACCCGCAGCGGCTGGGGATGGCGCACCAGATACCCCAACACGCCCTGATCGCGGGGGAACCCCACCTCGGCCATGGCCGCGCGCTCGGCCTCGGTCAGACCGATCGGGATGAACCGCGCCAGCTGCTCGCCTGCCTCATCCAGCACGCCCAGGGCACCGTAGCGGGCGTCGACCAGCTCCATGGCGGTGGTGACGACCCGGTGCAGCACCGCGGGCGGTTCCAGCTCCCTGCTGATCGACAGCACCGCGTCGAGCAGTCCCTGCAGCCGGTCCTGGGCGCGGCCCAGCGCCCTCAGCCGCTCGCCGATCTCGTCCAGTTCGGCATCCAGCCACGGCCGCAGACCGGGAACCTGCGCCTCGGGCCCTGAGGGCTCTTCGTGCTGTTCCATCAGGGCCTTCCCTCACCGGACCGGGCTGCTGAGGCCCGCCGATCGGCATCGAAGCCGAGGATCTGGATCCGTTCGCACCGGTCGGCCGGGGTTGCTGTCCTGATGTTCGTCCCTTCCATGCTGCTCGGTGCCGGCCTGCCCGGCGACCCGGGACGCCCGGCCTGCGGGTTTCCGGTAGCCATGGGGTCGATTTGCGCATCGGCTCGCTCCGGCCGTCGTCGGCGCCGCGTGCCTCGGCTGGACCGGCCGCCGGTCGTGAGAGCCTGCCGGGCCGGAAGGCGTCCAGCAGTCCCACGGACCTGCCGAGGAAAGGTGCGGTCATGGCGGAGCAGATCACCTGCCATCGCGTACGGGCGGCGGTTGGCACGGTGGCGCTGCTCGCCCGGTCACGCGGAGCGGAGCTGCTGGTCCTCGACAGCCGGGGGCACAGCGGGTTCGCCGGTGCCCTGCTCGGTTCGGTGGGCCAGCACTGCGGCCAGCACGTGCCCTGTCCGGTGGTCATCGTGCGCGGTGAGAGCAGCTGACTGTGAGCAGTGGTCGGAAGACCCACCACCGTTGCCCCATCCGGCCCTATCGGCACCGTGTCGGGGCGGAAATCCTGCTCTTATATGAGGTGTGTGACAGACGGGCCTGCGGGTGTGGGGCGGAGTGCTGGACGTGTCCGGTCGGGCGAGGAGGTACGCCGGATGACGTGGGCCGACACCCGCTCCGGCAGCGCGGGCCGTTCGTCCCTGGTTGGTGAAGGAGGTGTGGTGCCGTGAGTACGGCGACGACTCCCGCGGCCGAAGGCGCCGTGATCGGCAAGGACGGCCTGGCCACCCTGGTCGATCTGCTGCGGGCGCGCGGGTTCACGGTGGTCGGCCCGACCGTACGGGACGGCGCGATCGTGCTGGCCGAGCTGGAGTCCGCCGACCAGCTGCCCTACGGGTGGGGCGTCGAGCTCGAAGCCGGGCACTACCGGCTGCGCGAGCGGGAGGACGGCGCGGCCTTCGCCCATGCGGCCGGTCCGCAGTCGTGGAAGACGTTCCTGCACCCCGCCCGGGTACGCCAGTGGCGGGCCGAGCGCAGCGACGGACAGCTGGTGATCGAGGAGGACGACACCCCGCCGCCGCGCTTCGCGTTCCTCGGGGTCCGCCCGTGCGATCTGCGGGCCATCGCCGTTCAGGACCGGGTGCTGACCGGCGGGCGGCACCGTGACCCGGTGTACCAGGGGCGCCGGTCCGGGGCGTTCCTGGTGGCGGTCGAGTGCACCGAGCCCGGCGGCACCTGCTTCTGTGCCTCGATGGGTACCGGGCCGGCGGCCGGACCCGGGTACGACCTGGCACTGACCGAGCTGGTCGAGGCCGACGGCCACCGGTTCTGGATCCGCAGCGGCAGCCCGGAGGGCGCCGAGATCCTCGCCGAACTCCCCGCCGGCGCGGCCTCCGAGGCCGTCTGCGAGACCGCGCGCCAGGCTGTCGCCTCCGCCGCGGACCGGATGGGCCGTACGATGCCCGACACCGACCTGCACCGGCTGATGGCCGGGACGCTGGACGCCCCTCGCTGGGACGACGTCGCCTCCCGCTGCCTGACCTGCGGCAACTGCACCATGGTGTGCCCCACCTGCTACTGCACCACCACCGAGGACGTCACCGACCTGACCGGGGACCACGCCGAGCGCTGGCGGGTCTGGGACGTCTGCTTCGACCTGGACTTCTCCCACCTGCACGGCGGACCGGTCCGCACTTCGGCGCGCAGCCGCTACCGGCAGTGGCTCACCCACAAACTGGGCACCTGGCACGACCAGTTCGGCTCCTCCGGGTGCGTCGGCTGCGGCCGCTGCATCGTGTGGTGCCCGGTCGCCATCGACATCACCGAGGAGGCCGCCGCCCTGCACGACTGGGCCAACCGCCCGGACGGCGAACCATGACCACCCTGCCACCGCTGCTCGACGCCCTCCCGGAGGCCCACCGGGAGCGGCTGCTCGCGCTCGCCCACGACCGGGACTTCCCCGACGGCAGCAGGCTGTTCGACGAGGGTGGCCCGGCCGACCGCTTCTGGCTGGTCCGCTCCGGCGAGGTCGCCCTCGACGTCTACGTCCCCGGCCGTCCGGCGCCGGTGCTGGAGACCCTGGGACGGGGGCAGCAGCTCGGCTGGTCGTGGATCTTCCCGCCGTACCGCTGGCACCTGGGGGCCCGGGCCGTCGGACCGGTGCGGGCCTGGGAGTTCCCCGCCGCCGAGGTACGCCAACTGTGCGCGGATGACCCGGAGTTCGGATACACGCTGATGCGGTACTGCGCCGAGGTGATCGCCGACCGGCTGCAGGCCACCCGGATCCGGCTGCTCGACCTCTACGCGCCGGTCGGAGGCAGCCCGCCATGACCACCACCGTGCCCGTGCCGTACCGGGTCACCGCCGCCACACCGGAGACCGCGGACACCGTCTCGCTCGAACTGGAGCCGGTCGAGCGGGCCTTGCCGGCCTTCTCGCCCGGCCGGTTCGCCATGGTGTACGCCTTCGGCATCGGCGAGGTCCCGATCTCGGTCAGCGCCCTGCGTGGCCGTCTGGTGCTCACCGTCCGCGCGGTCGGCGCGGTCACCGGCGCGCTGTGCCGGCTCCGGCCCGGTGACGCCGTGGGCCTGCGCGGCCCCTACGGCACCGGCTGGGACCTGGACGCGGCAGCCGGCTCCGACCTACTGGTGGTGGCCGGCGGCCTCGGGCTCGCCCCGCTGCGGCCGGTCGTGCAGCAGGCGCTCGACCACCCTGGCCGCTTCGGCTCTTTGGCCGTGCTGGTCGGCGCCCGCAGCCCAGGCGAGCTGCTGTACCGCGCGGAACTGCCGCAGTGGCGGACCGCCGCCCAGGTCGAGGTGACCGTCGACCAGCCCGACCCGGCCTGGCGGGGTACGGTCGGCGTCGTCACCGCGCTGCTGGACCGCATCGACCTGAGCCTCGGCCGGACCCGCGCGTTGGTCTGCGGCCCCGAGGTGATGATCCGTCACACCGCGCGAGCACTGCTCGCCAGGGGTCTGCCGGCGCACCGCCTCCAGGTGTCGCTGGAGCGGAACATGCGCTGCGGCACCGGGCACTGTGGCCACTGCCAGCTCGGGCCGCTGCTGCTCTGCCTGGACGGCCCGGTGGTCGGCTACGACCGCACCGAGCCCCTGCTCGCCGTCAGGGAGTTGTGACATGGACGCCGACACCCCGCCCACCCTGGCAGTGTGGAAGTTCGCCTCCTGCGATGGCTGCCAGCTGACCCTGCTCGACTGCGAGGACGAACTGCTGGGCCTGGCCGACCAGGTGCGGATCTCGCACTTCCTGGAGATGTCCGGTGCGGAGGACGGGCGCGAGCCGGCCACCCTGGACGGGGTCGGGCCGTACGACCTCTCCCTGGTGGAGGGGTCGGTCACCACCGAGGAGGACGTGCGGCGGATCCACCACATCCGGCGGATCTCCCGCCGCCTGGTGACCATCGGCGCCTGCGCGACCGCCGGCGGCGTCCAGGCGCTGCGCAACTTCGCGGACGTCGAGCAGTTCCGGGCCGCCGTCTACGCCAGCCCGCAGTACATCACCACCCTGGCCACCTCCACCCCGATCTCGGCCCACGTGCCGGTCGACTTCGAACTGCGCGGCTGCCCGATCGACCGGCGCCAACTGCTCGAGGTGATCACCGCCTTCCTGGCCGGACGAAAGCCGAACATCCCGGACCACAGCGTCTGCTTCGAATGCAAGCGGCGCGGCAACACCTGCGTCACCGTCGCCCACGGGACCCCCTGCCTCGGGCCTGTCACCCATGCCGGATGCGGTGCCCTCTGCCCGACGTACGGGCGCGGCTGCTACGGCTGCTTCGGCCCGGTCGCCAACCCCAACCTGGTAGCGATGGTGCGCCAGCTGCGACAGGACGGCATGACCGGCCGGGACATCGTACGGATCTTCCGCACCTTCAACGCGGCCTCCCCCGAGTACGCGCCGGTACCCGAACTCGCGGCCCAGGAGACCCAGAACACCCCGGAGACACCTCAGTGAACGAGCGAACCACCAGAAGGTGCGCGGTAGGCGAAGGCGCCGAGGAGCGCAGCGAGGAGGGCGCATGAGCCATCGCGGATCGCGTGTCCTGCGACTGGACGCGCTCGCCAGGGTGGAGGGTGAAGGTGCGCTGCACCTGACCGTGCACGACGGTACGGTCGCCGAGGCACGGCTGAAGATCTACGAGCCGCCGCGCTTCTTCGAAGCGTTCCTGGTCGGCCGCGGGCACTACGAACCCCCGGACATCACCGCCCGGATCTGCGGAATCTGCCCGGTCGCCTACCAGATGACCGCCTGCCAGGCGATCGAACGGGCCTGCGGGGTCACCGTCGACGGCCAACTGGCCGAGCTGCGCCGCCTGCTCTACTACGGCGAGTGGATCGAGAGCCAGTCCCTGCACATCCACCTACTGCACGCCCCCGACTTCTTCGGATGCCCCAGCGCGGTCGAACTCGCCCGCGAGCAGCGGGAGGCCGTGGAGCGCGGCCTGCGGATCAAGCAGGCCGGCAACGCCGTCATGGAGCAGCTCGGCGGCCGGGCCATCCATCCGGTCAACGTCCGCATCGGCGGCTTCTACCGGGTGCCGGCCAGGGCCGAGTTCGCCGCGCTGGCCGAGCGGCTGCGCCGGATCCAGGACGACGCCGTGGAGACCGTGCGCTGGGTGGCCGGCTTCGACTTCCCCGAAGCATCGTGCGACTACGACCTGCTGGCGATGCAGGACCCGGGCCGGTATGCCATCGACTCCGGCACCCCGGCCGCCATGGCCGCACCGGACTCCCCGGGTTCGGACCGGGCCGGACCGGTACGTCGCTTCGCGGCCGACGAGTTCGAGCAGCACGTGGTGGAGCGCCAGGTCCCGCACTCCACCGCCCTGCAGTCCGAACTGGACGGTCGCCGCTACCTCACCGGGTCGCTAGCCCGGTACGCGATCAGCGGGCGCTGGCTGCACCCCCTGGCCGCCGAGGCCGCCCGAGCGGCGGGACTGGGCGACCCGGCCGCTGGTGCGGTCGTCCGCAACCCGTTCCGCAGCATCGTCGTCCGCGCCGTCGAGGTGGTGCACGCGGCGGCCGAGGCGCTGCGGATCATCGATGGCTATGAGCCGCCGCCTCGCCCGTACGTGGAGCTGCCGCCACGCCCGGCGGCCGGCTGCGCCGCCACCGAGGCACCGCGCGGGCTGCTCTACCACCGCTACGCGATGGACGCGGAGGGCGCGCTCATCCAGGCCCGGATCGTGCCGCCCACCGCCCAGAACCAGGCAGCCATCGAGGAGGACGTGCGCCGCATGGTGCAGACCCGGGTGGACCGGCCGGGCGCGGCGGCGACCGACGAGGAGCTGACGGCGCTGTGCGAGCGGGCCATCCGCAACCACGACCCGTGCATCTCCTGCTCCGCGCACTTCCTCGACCTCACGGTGGAGCGGGCATGATCGGCCGGGTGGTGGTGATCGGCGTGGGCAACCCGTTCCGCCGGGACGACGGCGTCGGCCCGGCCGTCATCGAGGCAGTGCGCACCCAGGTGCCCGCAGGCACGCTGCTGACCGTCAGCGACGGCGAGCCCGGCCGGATGCTCGGCCTGTGGCACCGTGACGACGAAGTCGTGGTGGTCGAGGCGGTGCATGCGCACCCCGGGCAGCCTGGTCGACTGCTCACCCTGCGCGCCGAGCAGGCCGAGCAGGCCGGGCGGGCCGGACGGGCCGCGGTCGGCTCGGCCAGCACCCACGCGCTCGGCCTCGGTGAGACCTTCGCCCTGGCTGCCGCTCTCGACCGGATGCCCCGCGGCCTGGTGGTACACGCGGTCGAGGGAGCCGACTTCACCTTGGGAGTCGGGCTCAGCCCGGCGGTCCGGAGCGCACTGCCCGAGCTGACCCGCCAGGTGGCCGACGCGATCCGTGAGGCGCATCGCACCCTCGGCCGTGCGGGTGAGGACACAGCCGACGGATGACCGCACAAGCCGCCCTGACAACCTCGTCGAGCTGAAGGTGGACGGGCCGGAAGCGGGGACCGAGAAGGTTCCGGTGCATCTGCTCGGCGACCAGGGACAGGCCGAGGGGGGCCGACCAGGGCGCCTTCCAGGGCGTCCCCGGCGATCTTGCGGGCATCGTCGGACAGAGAGCTCTTGACGGCTGCCGCATCGTGGTGAGGGTGGACGGCTCGGCGGTCTCCCGGCTGGCGCTGCGGTGGGCCGTCGGCCAGGCCCGGCTCACCGGCGCCGTGGTCAAGGCGGTGACGGCCTGGACATACCCGACGATCGACGAGCGGCCGGAGCGGGTCAGCGCGGTACGACTGGTGGGCGCGCAAGACCGGCCAGGGACCGAGCGGAAGCCACGCCGGGATCAGGTCGGCGTAGGACTCCGCCCGGTCCAGCCAGTCGGTGCGCCACGCGGCGTACTGATCGCCGAGGACGAGCGGATCGAGCACCGTCCCGTGGAAGCCGTGGTCGGCGAGCAGACGGACGGCTTGGGGCTGCCAGCGGGGGGCGGCGGGTGGCGAGTCCGGCCAGCAGGATGACCGTCCCCGCGCCGGGGATCGGCAGGTTGGATGCCTTGAGGTGTCGTAGCGTCGGTATGCCCACGGCCCGGTGGTCAGACGGTGCGAGACCTGCCGAGGACCGGGTCCGTGAACGTCGCGATGCCGTCGGTGTCGTGGCCGAGGCGTCGGAGGCGGTCGATCGCGAGGAGCAGGGCCTGCGCGGCGGTGTCGGTCGCGTGGATTCCGGCGGGGCTGCCGGGCTGGTCCGCGCCGTCGCTGATCCACTCGGAGAGGCGCTCCACGCCCAGGTCGTCGAGGAGGAGGCCGGTGGAGGTGTAGACCTCTCCGACAACGGCGAAGACGGCGTGCACCTGGGTGGGTGCCTCACGCTCGCAGCGCAGTCCGGGGGTCTGGGCGAAGACGGCGGGGTCGTACGTGCAGCCGGCCGGCGGAGAAGCCTTCAGCTGCTTCCAGACCTTGGCCGCCGCCGCGTCGGTGCCCAGCGAGGCCGTGAGGTTGAAGGTGTGGACAGGCAAGGTTGATTCCTGGCGTGTCGGGGGTGAGGGGTGGTTACGCGCGGACGGGCAGTGCGAGTCGTTCGATGCGGGCGGCCAGGTCGGGGTCGCTCTCGATACGGCCGAGCCTGCACATGGTGGTGGTGCGGACCGAGGTGGCCTTGACGCCGCGCATGCTCATGCACAGGTGCTCGCCGGCGGTGAAGACGGCGACGTCGTCGGTGCCGGCGGCCTTGGCGAGGTCGTGGGCGACGTCGTGGGTGATGCGTTCCTGGAGCTGGAGGGCGTGGGTGTGGGCCTCCAGGTGCCGCACCAGCTTGGACAGGCCGAGGACGCTGCTGTCCGGTATGTAGGCGATGGAGACGTCGAGGCGGAAGGGGAGCAGGTGGTGCTCGCACACGCTCCACGCCTCGATGCCGGTCAGCAGGACGAAGTCCCCGTATTGGCACTCCTGGGCGAAGCTGGTGTCGAGCCTGCCGGGGTCGTGGTCGAGGAACTCGCCCCACCAGTCGGCGAACCGGCGGGGCGTGTCCTTGAGGCCGTCGCGGTCGGGGTCTTCGCCGAGGGCGAGCAGCAGCTCGCGGGTGAGCGCTTCGACGCGCGGACGGTCGACGGGGCGACGCTGGGCTTGCACGGGTATGGACGTCATGGTCATCCCTTGGGGTGAGTTGACGGTGGATGGGCCGCGAAGTGCGGCGCGTCAGAGGTGGGTGGCGCCGGGCAGGCAGCCGAGGATCGGCACGGCGGTGAACGCCTCCGCGTACCGGGCGCCGATGCGGGCGCCCCAGAGCCTGCCGAGGGTCTCGGCCATGGGGCCGAAGTGCTGCTCGATCGGCTGGCTCGCGTGCTCGCGCAGCGCGGCCAGCTTGGTGTCGAAGGTCGCGGTGGCGTCCACGATCACGTCGGCGCGAACCGGTCCGTCGAGGGTGAGGGAGTTGTAGGTGTCGCAGGTGTAGAAGCGGCTCGGCCGGCCGGTGGCGATCCGGGGCTCGGGGACGGCTGCGAGCACGGTGGTGGCGACGGCCCGGTGTTCGGGGTGGAGGTCGTTGAGCGGGTGGGTGATGACGATCTCCGGCCGCTTCTCCAGCAGCAGTTGCTGCACGGTGGCGTGGTCGAGCCGGGCGACCTGGTACAGGTCGGCGCCGAGGGCCGCGGCGCCCTTGCGGGCCTCGGTGTCGCGGACGTCGTCGCGGTGCGGGACGGCAATGGTGACGGCGGCAGACTTGGCGTGGAGGGCGAGGGTGGCGCCTACCCACAGTTCGGCGTCGTCGGGGTGCGCGAAAGCGGCCAGGACCGAGCCCGGCACGGCACCGGTCACCACAGGCCCAGCTTCTCGACGACGTCGGCGGGCTTGGGCAGCTGGGGGCTCGGCTGGCCGCTGAGGGCGATGGGCACGTCGAGGTCGCGGCGCACCGTGATCATTGCCTCCCAGCGGAGGACGTCGGCCCAGGCTGTGGTGATAGCGGTGCCCTTGGCGCCGGTCAGCCGCCCGGAGCCGGGAAGGTCGCGCAGCCGCATGCCGTCGCGCAGCAGGGTGGCGGCGACCTTCGCACCGACGCCCCGGACGCCGGGGATGTTGTCGGACTTGTCGCCGGTCAGGGCACGGAAGGCCGGCCACTGGGCGGGGGTGACGCCGTACCGGGCGACGACCTCGTCGGCGGTGATGATCCGCTGGGACGACTTCCGGGAGCGGTTGAGGATGCGCACGCGGTCGTCGAGGAGCTGGTGAAAGTCCATGTCCCGCGACATGATCAGGACCGGTCGGGAGGCGGCGGCCCGGGTGGCGAGGGTGGCGATGACGTCGTCGGCTTCGGCGTCGTCGACCTCGACCCACCGGATCCCGTGCGCGTCCAGGCCGTCCTTGACCGGGGCCAGGAACTGCAGCGGCTTGAGCGCCTCCGGTGTCGCCTCCCGGTTCGCCTTGTACTCCTGGTCGGTGGCCACACGGTCGGCGGCGCCGTGCTCACCGTCGAAGACGACCAGGACCTCGGGCTCCGGGACGTCGAGGTCGTCGCAGATCGCGGCTCGCAGCAGGGCGAAGAACGCGAACAGGCCGGTCAACTCGCGGCTCTTGTCGCGGGAGTGGATCGCTGCGGGGAAGCCGAAGGTGCCGGCCCACAGGAGATTGAACCCGTCGATGAGCAGCAACGGCGCAGGGGTTGCTGTGGTTTCGGGCATCACGACACCGCCTCCAGGAAGAAGTCAGCGATTCGGCGCGGCTCGAACTCTGCCGCCCTCCGATACACGGTCTGTGTAGTCGCGGCGTACAGTATGTCATCTTCCAGAAGGGTTTGCGCCGCCTTGTGGAGGGCGGCCGGGCCGTCGCTGTGGTCGACGAGCAGGTAGTCGCCGTGGCCGGTCGGGTCGATGAGGGCGGGCAGGTTGCCGACGCGGTAGGCGACGGCAGGGGTGCCGACGCTCATCGCCTCCAGTGCCACCAGGCCGAAGGTTTCCTTGTGGCTTGGGACGATCACCACGGCGGCTCCGGCGAGCCAGGGCAGCACCTCGTCCCAGGCCAGCGCCCCGCGCAGCCGGACGCCCGGAGTGCGGGCCGCCGCCTTGCGGCAGCTGTCAAGGAGCCTGGATTGCGAGCCCTCGCCGGCCTCGAACCCGGCTTCGGCGAGGGCCACTTCGATTGGCCGGTTCCAGCCGGAGGCGGCTTCCAGCAGATCGAGCACGCCCTTCTCCGGCCCGAGCCGTGCGAGGACGCGCACCGGGCCGCTGCGGCGCAGCTGTTCGCGGCGGGACGGCGTGGGCGGGGCCACCGAGTCGTCGGGCAGGAGTGCGTTGGGTACGACGCGGAGGTTGCGCGGGCCCCAGCCGGCCAGTTCGTCGCGGACGACCGTGGAGGGCACGAGGACGCGGGTGGCGCGGGCGAGCGCGGGCCCGGCATCGAGGGTGTGCGGCTTGACGTGGGCGGCGAGTGCACGACGGACGTGGCCGGGGATGTCGCCGCGCAGGCGGCCGAGCCCCCACAGCGCGTCGGTGAACAGGACGGTGTCGATGCGGTGCTCGGTCACCAGGTCCCGGATCTGGCGGGTCAGCTTGGTGTCCTGGTAGGTGATGGCGCGGCGCAACACGTCGTCATCGCACGGGAAGCGCACGTCCTCCAGGCTCAGTTGGGCGATGGTGACACCGGGGAGGCCAGGGCGGTGGGGCTGGGGTGCGGCGGTGGCGATGACGGGTCGGTGGCCGTTCTGGGCGAGGCCGAGGGCCAGGGCCGCGGTCGCGCGTTCGATCCCGGCGGGGGCGTCAGGGGTCCAGGAGACGAGGACCAGCCGGACGCCCCTGGATGAGGCCGTGTGGTTGATCACCGGATGCTCACCCGCCGCAGGGCCGGGACGGGCTGGGTCTGACCGTGGTGCGGTGTCTCCCAGGGGAAGACGACCCAGTCGTTGACGGTCCAGGCCCAACGATCCGGCTTCCGCGCGCAGCCCCGGTTGCGGAACAGCGCCACCGGCGTGATCGCGGCGCCGTCGTCGAGTCGGCCGCGCAGTGCGTCGGTGGCGGCGGCGAACGTCGCTCCGGTCCCGGCGATGTCGTCGACGAGGAGCACCGTCCCGGCGAGGCGCTCAGGAAGCGGATCCGTGAGCAGGACCTCGACGTCGCCGGTGGCCTGCTGCCACGGCGCGTCGCTCTTGTTGTGTCGGGCGGTGACGGCGTGGAAGGGCACCTTGAGGTAGTCGGCCATGAGACGGGCCGGTTTGATTCCTCCGGAGGCGATGCCGATCACGCAGGTGACCTCCGGGTCGGTCCCGACGACGGATTCGGCGAGCATCCGGGCCGCGTCAAAGCACTGGTAGTGCGTCGGGACGAACGGGATCCGCTGTGCGAAGACCCGCCTCGCGGCATAGGGGGTGCTCGTCACGAGGTGCTCCCGGAGGTGGGCAGACGCAGGTCGGCCGGGCCGGTGACGGGGATGAACGCGGAGATGCCGGTGGCGCCCCGGGTATTGCGCCAGGCGTAGCCGTCGGCGCGCAGGACGGTGAAGCCGCCCGCACTTTTGCGGGTGCGCAGCCGGACCCGCACACCGGCCGGGACCGTGAGCGGAGCGACGATCTCCTGGGCCTGCTCGTCGGTGAGCATCTGCTCGGCGGCGAGGGCTGCGCCGGAGCCGATCGGGAGCATCTGGAGGAAGGTCACCCCGCCGGCACCGAGTTGAGCGGCGAGATCCAGCAGCTCCTGGGCCTCGTGCTTGTTGGACTGCATGAGGACCATCTGGAGCTGGACGAACAGACCCTCGCCGACGGCGGCGCGGATGCCGGCGATGGCGCGCCGGTAGCTGTCCCGGCCGCGCCAGGTGTCGTGGGTGGTCTCGGTGGCGCCGTCGAGGGAGACCCGGATCGCGTTGAGGGAGTCGGCGAGCTCTTCGGCGCGGCGGGCGAGGTGCCAGCCGTTGGTGGTGCAGCTGACCACGCTGGTGCCCTGGTGGCGGATCGCGAGGGCAAGGTCGGGCAGGTCGCGCAGCAGCAGCAGCGGCTCGCCGCCGGAGATGTCCACGCCCAAGACCCTCGAGGCGGCGATATGGGCGGCGAGGACGCGCCGTTCGGCCGCGGTGGACTCGCGCACGCTCTTGTCGTCGAGGCACTGGGGACAGTCCAGGTTGCAGCGCACGATCGGGGACCAGCACATGCTCAGCGGGCAGTCGAGGGAGAGGCCGGCGGGATCGGCCTGGGGCCAGGCGGCGACCTGCTGGTCGTCGAGGGCGACGCAGCCGGTCGGGAGCGGCTGGGGCGGAAGGTGGTTGGTGCCGACCGCGGGGTCGTGTACGACGGTGGTGCCTGCGAAGGTGGCGGCGGCGAAGGCGCGGATCATCGGGTGATCACCTCAGCGTCGGTTAGGTGCTTGTCGGCGGCGGTGGCGAAGGCGCGACCGCAGTCGGTGGGCGCGGGCAGGGACAGCAGGTGGCGGTAGCGGGCGAGCGTCGCGGGCCAGGTGGCGAGCTTGGTCTGCCACTGGGCGGCGGCGTCCGGCGGGTCGAGGTGGAAGCCGACGGCCTGGCGCAGCGGGATGACGAGGCAGCCGGCGGCGATCAGGACCGCGCCCAGGTGGGTGTCCTCCATGCCCCAGCCCAGCGCCCCGAATTCCTCATCGAAGCCGCCGACGTCCATCAGCTGCTCGCGCGGAACGGCCAGCAGCGCGGTGACGGCCATCCTCGGTAGGTCCCAGTCGTAGTAGAACCGCCCGTACCCGAGGGCCTGGAAGTCGTCGGTGGCATCCAGCGGCCGGCCGTCCAGCTCCTCGGCGAGCGTGATGCCCGCTTCGACGACCTTGTGGTCGAACGTACCCATGCGGCGACTGCCGAAGGCGGGGAGGAGGTGGTTCCTCAAAAGGGAATCGAGATTCCGCAGCGAAGTGGGGCTCAGGTCGCGCTGGCCTTTGAGGCACTCGGCGACATAGTCGGAGAAGCGCATCACCCCGTACTTCTGGATGCGCTCGGCCTTGCGCTGGCTCTGCGGGGAGTTCTTCCGCGCGTGGTAGACCTCGGCGAGACGGGTCTTGGCCTTGTCCTGAGTGGCGAAGCCGGATTCCTCCGTCTGGCGCCCCGCCGCGTTGCGGTACCTGATCTTGTACTCGTGCGGGCACTTGCTCCAGCGGGACTCGGGGTGCTCGCACTCCTTGAAGAAGCTACCCATGCCGCGGGTGAGGCTTGTGGTTGCCATGGTGGCCGGAACCTCCGGGAGTCTTGCTGACCTTTTGCTGACTCCGGATGGTCGATCATGCCCCTGAGCTGGGCGGAAACGTCAGTTCCGTGATATGAGCAGGAAGTACGCGACGCCCGCCGCGCCGTGCGCCAGACCCTCGCGCAGGGCGGCGCTGCCGACCGTGTCGGCGCCCGCGGGCGTCAGCCGGGCCGTGCCGGAGGCCAGCATCCGGTCGCACTCGGCGGCCACGGCGAGGTGCCGGGCAGCGAGTGCGTGGTGGCCGCCCGCACCGGCGTGCCGGGCGAGCAGCAGCCGGCCGATGCCGATCCCGGCGACGCCCTCGATCAGATCCGCCTCCGGCGGTCCGCCGTCCGGCCCTGAGGCCGGCAAGGTCGGCAGGCCCGGCAGGGTCGGCAGCGCCGCCGGGCTCGCCGCCGATGCGCCGTGCGCCTCGGTGAGGAAGAGCTCGACGCCAGTACGGCCCGAGTAGAAGCCCGGTGACAGTTTCCTGGGCTGGCCCGCCGTCCAGTGCGCCAGCGCCTCGACGGCGTCGCGAAGCCCGGGCCGGTCCAGGTGGTGGAGGAGTTCCAGGCCGAGCCCGGAGCTGCCGCCGTAGACGTCGATCGGCGTCGGGACGGCGGCGCGGGCGGCGGCCACGGGGTCGGCGATCCGGTAGGCCTCCTCGACGCAGAACGCAGCCGTGTGCCCGATGATCTCCTCGAGCAGGCCGTCGTCGAAGCGGAGCCGTCCGGGCGCCCGGGCGACGGCGGGTGCCCCGGTGCGGAGCCGCTCGGCGCCGGCGGTTCGCACCGCCGGGTCGAGGCTCATCAACTCGCCGATCACCACCCGGAATTGACGGTGCTCGTCGCCGGGCAGCGTGCAGGCCAGCCCCGCCAGCGTACGGTCCCGGTTGACGGCGGTGTCGGCGTCGACGATCACCGGATCCATGCCGGTGGCGGCGAAGCACAGCGTCGCGCCCAGGGCGTAGTAGTCGTCGGCGGCCTCGGCCGCGCCGGCCGCGCGACGAACCGGGGCGCCGTAGCAAGGCGTTGGACCGCCCGAGGCGGCCCCATTCCGCGCGCTCGCCCCAAAATCAAGCCAAGAGCACCACCC
>NZ_JBHTTU010000108.1:0-19286 GCF_042794375.1 Kitasatospora sp. NPDC056531
ATCCGGGAACAGCTCCCCGAGCCGGTCGCGCACCGCCACCGGCAACGGGACCTTCCGCCCGTAGTTCTTCGCACGCACCGCCCGCGCGACCTCGGGCGCCGGCTCCGGCCACGGCTGTGGCTCCATCGACACGATCACTCCCGCCCCACGGCCGGGGAACGGAAGACAACCGGCCGCACCAGCAACCCTGCCACCCAACCCGCCCAAGATCAGCCGAATGGGCAACAGGGTCTTTTTCGGCGGCAAACGCAGCAGCAGGTCGCCTCGAAGCTATCGGCTAAACGCCCAGCAATCGTGGGGTCCCGCCCGGCTGGTAGGGCCGGGCGGGACCTCCCGGCGCGGAGCTGCGGTCTGCGGGGTCGGGGGGCTGCGGGACGGTGATCGCTCGTGCCGCTGCGTCCGGCCTGCCTGCCGTGACGAACGCCCCGAAGGGGTGAAAGCTGTGGCGGCCACTCGACATGGGGGACCGCCCCACAACCAGTGAAGCCATCTGCGAGATCGGCCTTCACGGCAAGAAGTTGACACATCGCCAGACCGCCTTCCACCTGCGGTCGAGTGCTTCGGACCGGGCACCCGCGTCCAGCCATCCTGAAGATCTCGCACACTTTCCGTTATCCGCAGCCCCGTGCCCGATCTCCCATACGTCGGCAGCAAACCACCCCATCTGCCGACGAGGAGAGAACATGACCGGCAAACGAGTGGTACGCGGGCGCGACAACGGCCCTGTACCGGTGGGCACTTCGGTAGCGGCGCGCATCATCGTCGGCACCCTGTCCCGCCACGGACGATCCCAAAACTGACTGTCAGTCGACTCACCGCCGAGCCTGCGATCGGCCAGGACCAGCCATCGGCTCGGCGTCCCACAACCGACACGGACCACCCGTGTTGGGAAAATTGACGAAACATCACCTCATTGCGCAGCCTCCCCACGAGGCCGCGCCGCACGGTGCTGCCCCCACGCCAGGAGAACCCATGAAAGCCGCACACGCCCGCAACAAGCTGCCCAAGCTCCTGATAGCCGCCGCCCTTGCGCTGACCGCCGGGGTCGGGATCGCCGCCAACGGGCCGGGCAGCGCTCACGCGGGGCTCACCAGCCCGTCCCCCGAAGTCAAGACCGACGCTCCCCGCCCAGGTCTGGCACCCCAGTCGGCCACCGAAGCCGTCCAGGACGACGCGAAGCGGGTGCGTCCCAAGGACCGTCGACCTCTGCCGTCCAACACCGAGGCACAGCAGCAGAACTACGGCAGCCCGACAAGGTCCGCCGCGGCAAGGTCGAAGGCAACGACCGGGGAGTCAGGCGGCCCGAAGGCGAGCGTCGCCGCCTGCTCTACCAGTGCCTTCACCGCAAACACCGGCGGCGCCCTGATCCAGGCGATCCAGTCCGCCGGCCCGGACTGCATCAACGGCCTGTTCAACATCACCGGTTCAGACGCACACCTGGCCTTCCAGGAGTCGCAGATGACCACGGTGGCGGACGCCTTGGCCGCCGCCTCCCGCAGCTACCCGGGGGACAACAGCACCCACGTCCTGGAGCTCGTGCTCTACCTCCGGGCCGGCTACTACGTGCAGTGGAACCACAAATCCGACGTCGGTACCTACGGCAGCGCTCTGCAGACCGCGATCCAGTCCGCCCTGGACTCCTTCTACGCCAACGCCCACAGCCTGGACGCCACCGACGCCAACGGCGCCGTCCTCTCGGAAGCCGTCACCCTGATCGACAGCGCCAGCCAGAACGCCCGCTACCTGCCCGTCCTCAAGAAGCTGCTCACCGGCTACAACAGCTCGTACAACAACTCGTACAACATGCTGACCGCGGTCAACAACGTCTACACCGTCCTCTTCCGCGGCCACCAGAACCCCGACTTCGTCACCGCCACCGAAGCCGACCCTTCCATCCTCACCACCCTCGAGACCTTCGCCAACAACAACCTCGGCCTCCTGGGCGGACCGCAGAGCTACCTGGCGTCCAACGCCGGCACCGAGCTGGCCCGGTTCCTCCAGGACCGCACCCTGACCCCCACCGTCCGCCCGATGCTCAAGAACCTGCTGGCCAAGTCCTCGATGACCGGCCCCACCGCCCCCCTCTGGGTCGGCATCGCCGCCCAGGCGAACGACAACGACCAGAACAACTGCTCCGACTACGGCACCTGCGACCTCCCCAACCGGCTCAAGAAGGCCGTTCTGACCATCGACTACCAATGCGGCACGATCCACATTGTGACCCAGGCGCTCACCAAGGAGCAGCTGCTCAGCACCTGCGACAGCCTCACCGGCGAGAACGCCTACTTCCACAAGCTCGCCAAGGACCCCGGCCCGCTGCCCGACGACCACAACAGCGCCATGGAGGTGGACGTCTTCCACTCCACCAGCGACTACCAGACCTACGCCAACGTCATCTTCGGCGTCGACACCAACAACGGTGGCATCTACGAGGAAGGCGACCCCTCCAAGCCCGACAACCAGGCCCGGTTCGTCGCCTACGAAGCCGACTGGCTGCGCCCCGACTTCCAGATCTGGAACCTCAACCACGAGTACACCCACTACCTGGACGGCCGCTTCAACACCGCCGGCGACTTCGCCGCCACAACCGCCACCCCCGGCACCATCTGGTGGATCGAAGGCTTCGCCGAGTACGAGTCCTACGGCTACCGCGGCGTGACCGACACCGCGGCGGTCGCCGATGCGGCCAAGGGCACCTACCCGCTCAGCACCGTCTTCGCCAACACCTACAGCAGCGGCACGGACCGGATCTACCCCTGGGGCTACCTCGCGGTGCGCTACATGATGGAGAACCACCGCTCCGACATCGACACCCTGCTCGGCCACTACCGATCCGGTGACTACAAAGCCGCACTCGGCCTGATCAACTCCATCGGCACCAGCTACGACGCCGACTGGGCCAAGTGGCTCAAGGAATGCGCTGCCGGTGCGTGCAACGCCCCCGGCAAGCCGTTCACCGCCACCTTCACCGCCAAGGCGAACGGCCTGAACGTCACGCTCACCGACACCACCGAAGACTCCGCGGCGATCACCGCTCACAAGTGGGACTTCGGCGACGGCACTACCTCCACCGATGCCAATCCGATCAAGACCTACGTCAAGCCGGGCAGCTACCACGTCCGGCTGACCGTCACCGACAGGGCCGGCGCCACCGCAACCGCCGACCAGACGGTCGCGGTCGGTGCTTCAACCGCCGAGTGCACCGCTGACGACACCCGCCGTCTGGCTCAGAACTGCAGCCGGTCCAACCTCACCGCCGCCGCCCGGGACAACAGCTACCTCTACATCGACATCCCCGCCGGAACCAAGAACCTCACCATCACGACCACCCCCGGCACCGGAACCACCGACCTCTACTACAGCCCCACCACCTGGGCCGACAGCACCGCCAATACCGCCTCCGCCACCGGCGACGGCCCGCACACCCTCACCATCACCAACCCCCCGGCCGGCTGGAACTACATCACCCTCCACGCCACGACCGCCGTCACCGGCGCCACCGTGACGACCACGTTCTGACCCGGCCGGTCGCGCCGTCCCGACGCCCGGCTCTCTGCCGGTGAACTGCTGATGTTCGACGCCGGATTCACTTCGGGGTTCGGGTTCAACCGATTCGAGCAGGACGGCGCCGACGCCAGGCCGCGCAGGGTCGCCCGGCCGCTCCGGTCGGGCCGGTGGGGTCAAGCCCGCACAAAAAGATCGTGTAAGTCTGCTATGTGACAGGCTGGCCAGGGTTCGACCTTGGGACTTGGTCGGCCTGTCACGAACGTTTCGAAGGTTGGGTTCTGGTCGAACGGCTGCTCATTCCAGGTCGAAAGGAATCGCCAGACGGCCGGTCAGGGCATGCGGATCGCCGAAATATCGATCCGATTCGGGGAGTGGAACACCGGCAGTTCGGAGATCGGCCTTGCGGTGCAGATCGAATCCGCTCTCATGCCATGGAAGCTGTTGTTTGACAGGCGTGGTGACGGCGCTGGCCGTCCACCTGGAGGTGATCCTGATCCGAGGGGGCGGATACCTCCCTCGTTCGTCAACGGTGCACCATGGTCGGAGAGGAGTCGGCACCCCGTAGTGCTCCGAAATCGCTTCACTGCGGCTGACCTCGGACGATGCGCCAGCCGCTGACTGGGCATGATCAGTCTCGTGCTCGTACGGATGACCTACCTGCTCGCTACCCGAGTCTTCGCATGGCTGGCCCTGCTCTGCAGGTCCACCGCGGCCAAGAACGCGGAGATACTCATCCTGCGGCACGAGGTCACGGTGCTGCGCCGACAGGTCGCCGTTCCAAGACCCGGCTGGTCGGACCGGGCGTTGCTGGCCGCGCTCGCCCGACTTCTGCTCCAAGCACTGCGAGGCCGCCGGATCGTCTCACCGCGCACGCTCCGCGCCTGGCACCGGCGTCTGATCAAGAGGAAGTGGACCCAGCCGCCCGCTCCGGGCCGCCCGCACATCCCTGACGAGCTGCGCGATCTGATCGTCCGGCTCGGCACCGAGAACCCTCGGTGGGGATTCCGGCGCGTGCACGGGGAGCTACGGCGGCTCGGTCACAAGGTCAGTGCGGCCACTGTCCGCCACGTTCTGCGCGCCGCCGGCCTCGGCCCCGCACCGCGTCGGCACACGGCACGCCGGGAGTGGGCCGCCTTCCTCAAGACCCGGGCCAGCGGTCTACTCGCTACCGACTTCTTCCACCTCGACACCATCACGTTGCAGCGGCTGTATGTCCTGTTCGTCATGGAGGTCCGCACCCGCACCGTCCACATCCTCGGCGTCACCGACCATCCGACCGCTGCCTGGGCCACTGAGCAAGTCCGCCATCTGCTGTGGCAGCTCGGCGAGCGCGCGGCCGACTTCAGCCACCTGATCCGGGACCGGGACGCGAAGTTCACCGCCGCCTTCGACGCCGTCTTCGCCAGCGAGAGCATCAGCGTCGCCAAGACCCCTCCACGCAGCCCCAACTGCAACCTGCACGCGGAGCGGTTCATCCGTTCGGCACGCCAGGAGTGCACCGACCGCCTGCTGATCCTCGACCGCGGACACGCGGAGAAGATCCTCCACGACTACGCCCGTCACTTCAACGGCCATCGGCCCCACCAGGGACGAAACCAGCTCGCACCGCTCGATGACCCGAACGTCATCCCCATCCCGACAGCCCGGATCGAACACCGACAAGCCGTCACCGGCCTCATCAACGAGTACCACCGAGCAAGCTGACCATTCGACGAAGCCCCAGATCACAACCGGTGAAGCCATTTCGAAGCACTACAGGCGACCAGGGCCGTCAACCCGTCGACAGCCCTACGCCCGTCACTGCCGCCAGAACTCCCGGCTGCTTCCATCCCAGAATCCCTCACTTGATCACGTCACCGAGATCGAGCACCCTTGCCCGGTCGACGGCCGGTGGCTCGTGCGGTCCGCCGGCTGTGGCGGGCCCGGGGGTGGCCGGGGCCGGGGGCGTAGGCCCTCACGGGACCGGTGATTGCCCGGCAATCACCTGTCGCTGAGCACCCGGCCCGCACCCGCCGCCTCCCGTCCCGCCGCTGCGCACCGCCCGGCGTCCCCGGCCGCCGCGCCGACGGAGCCGGTCAGTCCTGGGCCTTGACCTCGACGGTCGTGCGGATCTCCAGGGTGCGCTTGGCGAGCCAGCGCGGACTGCACCGGGTACCAAGCGGAGACGCCGGAGAGCGAGATCGGTGCAGGCGTGGCCGGCCATCGGCTGCGGGCCCGGATGCCCGCGCGCGGAAAGTGCAGGGACTCCTCCGACACGCGGCGGCAGTGGTCTTTGGCTGCGGCGTGAACACTCCGGACGAATGACGCCTCTGGAGGGAGCACGGCGGAGGCCAAGCGCTCTCGCCGAGCGTGCTCCTCCAGCGCGGCGGCGTGAACCGTGTCGCGCAGATCCCTCATCACGGCGGCGAAGTCCTGACACGCCTGCTCCAGCCGACTGGCGATCTCAGCAGCGTCCTCGACCGGTCACCTGCGGCGGTCCCCCCGGCGGGGGAAGAAGATGACCGGGTCAAACCCAGCTTCGTCGCGCATCGTCTCCCACGCGGCGAAGGCCTTCTCCCGCAGGGACGTGGACTCGGCCGCGAGTACACGCAGCCGAGACAGCGCACGGACGAGAGCGCTCTGGACGTTTTCCCTGGCGCTGACCGGAGCCCAGTCGTCGCCAGTGGTCGGCCACGACTTCCGGCACAACGTCATGATGTCGAGCTGCTCCCGCCGGACGGCAACGGAGTGCGCCACGGACTGGGTCGCCCAGTCCCGGCAGAACCAGGCCTCCGTGACCCAGAGCCACGCCGCCAGCAGGTCGTCGGAGTCCGCCGTCGCGATCTCCGAGCCCATCTGCTTCCGCAGATCGGCTCGCTGGTATCGAGACGGGGTGACGGCTGTTGCACGGTCGATGATCATCGAAGGAGGGTACCCGCACAGACCGACACCAGGACCGGCGGCAAAGACCCGCACCACCCGACCCGCCAGCCGATTCCAGGGACGGCTTCCGCAGTAGCAGCCCGGACGAGTAGCGTCAGCCGGACAGGAGAGAGGAGCACCCCATGTCGACCGCGGCACAGCATCCCGCACCCTTCGAGCTGCCGATGGAGACCGTGCCCCAGCTGCGCGCGGCACTGGCCGGCCTCGCGTCGCTCGGCATCGAGACCAAACTGGAGGAGTTCGAGGCGGACCTCGCCAAGACGCCCCTCCACGAGTACGAGGCCCTGGGCGACAAGTACCGGACCTACGTTCGCAACAACACCTCACCCGAGGCGATCGAGGGCCTCACGATGTCGGCGGCCGAGTCGGCCTCGCAGCTGCGCCGCAAGATGGAGGAGGCCGGCCGGTGACGTTCGTCGCCTACTCCGACAGCGCCGAGAAGGTGCTGCCCGAGCTCTCCTCGACTGAGCGGCGCGCGGTCGACCAGGTACTCGCTCAGCTGCGGATCGACCCGCGGCTGGGGGAGCGCCGCCCCGGCTACGACCCCCAGGCCGAGGACTACGTCGTGCGGCTGGGGGAGGAGGCCACCGCCGGGCGCAGCGTCTCGGTGATCTACCGGTACCACCCGGGGATGCGGGCCGCGCTGGTGACATGGTTGGTGGTCGGGCCCTGAGTCAGGAGACCACCGCTGGGAGGGCGTGCCGCGAACTTGGGGTGCGCAGCGTACCTACGTGCTGACGTTCAGCATCCGAATCGGCCATGCGGGCCTCTGGCGGCCCCTTACACGCGGATGTCACTGTGAGCGCGCCAGACCCACGTGAAAAACTTCCCCCTTGAGCACCGAGCAAGAGGGGGAGTCGTGACACGACCGGTCCTGACCAAGGTCCACTGGCTGATGATCGCATTTGTGGCGGTCGGCGCCACGCTCATCGCTCTCATCGGCCTCGGTGGCTCCTACCTGGCCGTACGCGATGTCGCTGTCCAGCAGGGCATGGGCCGCTTCGCGCCGGTCTTCCCGATCGGCGTGGACGCTGGCATCGTCGTCCTCCTCGCCCTGGACCTCCTCCTCACCTGGCTGCGGATCCCTTTCCCGCTCCTGCGTCCGACCGCATGGCTGCTGACAGTGGCGACCATCGCCTTCAACGCCTCCGCGAGCTGGCCCGACCCGTTGGGCACGGGGATGCACTCGGTCATCCCGGTCCTGTTCATCATCATCAGCGAGGCCGCGCGACATGCGGTCGCTCGGTTGGCGAAGCTCAGCTCCGACCGGACGATCGAGAAAGTCCGACTCATGCGATGGATCCTCGCGCCTCGCCAGACGTGGGCGATGTGGCGGCGGATGCAACTGTGGGAAATCCGCAGCGTCGACGACGCGATCCAACTGGAGCAGGCCCGGCTCGCCTACGTCACCCTCCTGGAAGACGCCCCACGCGGCAAGGGAGAGAAGCTACCCGCCGCCGCGCACCTGCCGCTGAAGCTGAACAAACTCGGCGTACCGATCGAGTGGACCTACGAGGACGGCCTCGCCGCTGCTGGCGTCGCCACCCGCCCCCTCGACCGGATCTTCGCCGCACGCGCGGCAGCCGCCGCCGGCCAGCCGCAGCAGACAGAGGCACTGGCGGGTTCGGCCCAGCAGCTGCCGACCGTCGCCGCTCCGCGCAAGGAGTTGGCTCCAGCGGACGGTGAGATACAGCCGACCCCTGTCGGGGGCTGGGCGGAGCCGACGCGGGCGCAGCCCGAGCGCGTTGCGGGCCCGGCGTCCGGTCAGCCGGCTGCTTTGCGGGAGTCGGCCGGGCAGCCCTTTGCGGATGCGGGAACGGGCCCCGAAGCCTTTGGGGGTGCGGGCCGCCTCGTTCCGCAAAGCCCGGTTCCTCCGCTAGCAGATCCCGAGTCTTCGCAGGTCAGCGCCCTTGTGGGAGGCTTTGCGGAGATGGCCTCGGCGCCGGTGCATGCGGTGCGGGCCGAGCCGGAACCGGACCTGACGGTCGCGTGCGAGCAGCCGGACTTCCCGGAATCCCGCTCGGCTCTTGCGGGTGCGGGACACGTCGAGGAGCCGACATGGGAAGCCTCCGCAGCCCTTGCGGAGAACACCCGCACCGAAGGGGCCGCGCCCGCTGCCGACCCGGACGAGGACGACCTGCCGGCCATCGACCCCGCACTGGCGGAGCAGGCGCTCGCCAGGAACATTCCCTTGAAGTGGGCCGTCGGCTTCGCCGTGTTGGTCGCTGAGTACGGGCGCCACCCCGGGCCGGAAGAACTCCGTCGCCACCTCTTCAGGCGCCCCTACAACCTCCGGGCGCGGGGCAAGGGCGATCAGCCGGTGAGCCTGCGCAGCGTCGAGCGGTACTACAACGACCTGAAGGACCTCATCCCGCTCCCCAGCGAGGAGGGCGAGGAGCAGCTCCGGCTGGAGAGCACGGGGGTCTGACCTGTTCTCCACGGCGACGGTCCGGCACCTTCAGGTGCCGGACCGTTTCGCTGCCGCTGCGTACGCCGGACGGTCAGTGGACGGTCTCTTGCACCGCGTGCTCCCGGCCTGGCTAGCGCAGCGTCGCAGATCGCTCAGCTCCCGACGGGGCCTTTGCATGAACAAGGCGGACCAGGGGCAGGGCCCTGGACCTGTTGGTCCGGGCCGGGCCCGGGACGACCGTCGGCTACGTGCGCGGCCGGGGTGGAACTATGGTCCGGGCGGAGGAGGCCGCCGCAGCCCGCGGCGGCCCTCCCTGGGGCGGCGGCTTACGACCTCGGGAAGTGGGTGTGCCGGTCGTACTCGGCATGGCCGGGGTGGCAGATGTCCAGGATCTGCTCGCTGGGGATGTCGGCGCCGTAGTGGATGGTGACGCCGTTGCCGCCGAGCCGGAGGTGGACGCCTATGAAGTCGAAGACGAATCCCCGGCCTGTGACCACGGCCGGCGCGGTAGAGGCGTCAATGCCCGTCACGACCATGGTCGGTCGGCCCAGCCGACGGATGCGCTCGAACTCGACATCGGTCGAGACCGGCCCGAACTGCCGGACCTCGCCACCCCACTTCGACAGCAGTTCGAGCGGCCACGGCATGGCGAGCGGCTGCCGTGAACTGACCAGGCTCACCTCACCGAACCTGGACCTGGCGACCAGGGGCCGCTCGTGCCGGAGTGCGGTGGACCCCTCCAGCGCGGGCAGATCGGTCTCCAGAATGAACCCCCTCTCCATGGCACGCGTCACCCGCGAGTTCAGGGAGGCCTCGGTCAGCGCCAGCAGACCGAGTGCTCGGACGTCCTCGATCTCGTAGTCCAGCAGCCGGGTCACGTGGTAGGTGCGCAGGAGGCGTCCGGCGAGCATTTTCCGGACCTGACCGTCGAAGGCAGCGAGGTCGCCGGGCGCGTTCTGGAGATCGCTCGCTGTGCCGAGCCCTTCGGGAACGGAGGAGGCGAGTTCACCGATCAGATCAGCGAGGTTGGCCGGCCAGGTCGCGGGGTCGTCAAGGTCGACGATGTCGTGTGAGATCACTGCGCAGACATACCGGGTCATGGCCTGACCGCACATCCTGATTGGGTGCGGCTCTTCTGGAGGGAAGAGCTGAGCTGGGAGAACGCTGATCGGGGCTGTGCGCGGGGCTGTTCGTCTCTACCTTGGGAGCTGGAGAGGGGTGGCGGATGGGCTCGCTGTTCGAGGAGTTGGAGGCCCGCGAGGCGACTGCCCGGGTCCGGGTCGAGGAGTTGGAAGCCGAACTCGCCGGGCTGTCCGGGAGGTTGGAGGAGGCCCAGAAGGCTCTGGAGCGGTTGCGGATCACGCGGGAGACGGTGGCCGAGATGCTCGCCGAACTGGCTCCGGAGGTGGCCGCGGTGACGGTCGTTCCAGCACAGGCGGTCGCCGACGAGCGTGCGGCGTCGGCGTATGCGGGGGCTGAGCGGCGGGTGATCGAGGTGCTGACGGTGCCGAAGTGGCAGCCCGGGATGGGGGCGGACGCGTTGCCTCGGGAGTATCGGGACATCGTCGAGGTGGTGGCCGATGCGCCGGGGCCGGTCCGGGCCAAGCAGATCGTGCCCAGGATCGGGCTGCCGGCCGAGACCGGGAAGATCGAGGGCACGCGGGCGAAGCTGAAGCGGCTGGTGGAGCGAGGCTGGCTGGACGAGGGCGCCCCCGGACTGTTCACCCCGGCCCGCCACCGAACGGCTGCTTCGCCCAACTCCCTTTAGCAGCAGGGCTCTTACGCCTACATTCGAAGGTGCGAACCATGTCGGATGCAGGACGGGAAGAGCCCTGGAGATGAAACAGTACGACACCGATGCCACCGCTGACCCGTTTGCCCGCTCGGTCAGCGCCTTCGAGACGCTGATGTGCACCCTGTCCGGCGGCGAGGCGGGAACATGGACCCACGCCGAGCTGGAGGAACACCTCGAGGTGGCGGGGCGGGAGTTGTTGCGGCAGCTGCTGCAGGACCACCTGAACCTGCGCGCGGTGCGGGAGGAGGAACAGCTCCGCGCCGGTGCCCGACCGGTCGTGGTGGGGCCGGAAGGGCGGGTGCGGCCCTGGCGGGAGACGGGACACGAACGCTGGCTGGCCACCGTGTTCGGGCTGGTCCGCGTCGCCCGGGTCGCTCACCGGGGCCCCGCCGTCTGCAATGTCCACCCGGCTGACGCGGCGCTGTCGCTGCCGGTGGGCCGGCATTCGCTGGGTCTGCGGCGGCTCGCGGTCACCGAAGCCGTGCGCGGCTCGTTCGACCAGGCAGGGGACGCGGTCGAGCGCCGTTGCGGGAAGGTGCTCGGCAAACGGCGGCTCGAAGAACTCGTGGTCGCCGCGGCCGTCGACGTCGACGACTTCTACCAGGCGGTGATCCCCGTCCCGTGCAGCCGGGACATGCCTCTGGTCCTCCAGGTCGACGGCAAGGGCGTGGTCATGCGGCCCGAGGCCCTGCGTGAGGCCACCCGCCGGGCCGCGGTGAAAGCAGCCGCCGGTGGCCATCGCGGCCGGCTCGCACCCGGCGAGAAACCGAACCGCAAGCGGATGGCGACCGTGGCCTGCGTCTTCGACACCCGGCCGGCCCGAAGACGCCCCCATGACGTGATCCACCCGCCCGGCGGCCGCAGCGGCGAACGCCCCATCCGCCCGGGACCGCGGGCCGAGAACAAGTGGTGCACCGCCTCCCTGGTCCGCCCACCCGAGCAGGTCATCGCCGACGCCTTCGACCAGGCCGAAGCCCGCGACCCGAAGCACCTGCGTCCCCGGCTCGTCCTCGTCGACGGCGCCCGACACCAGCTCGACCTGATCACCGCCGAGACCACCCGACGCGGCGTCACGGTGCACATCCTGCTGGACTTCGTCCACGTCGCCGAGTACGTCTGGGCCGCCGCCCACGCCTTCCACAAACCCGGCACCGCCGAGGCCGAAGCCTGGGCCACCGACCACCTGACCGCGATCCTCGCAGGCCACGCCGCCCGCACCGCCGACGAGATGACCGCCCAGGCCGACCGGGAAGGACTGCCGACCGCCCGGCGCGAGGCCGTCGACGCCTGCCACCGCTACCTGACCGGCCACCTCGAACAGCTCCGCTACGACACCGCGCTCGACAACGGCTGGCCGATCGCGACGGGCGCGGTCGAAGGTGCGTGCCGCCATCTGATCGCCGACCGCCTCGACATCACCGGCGCCCGCTGGGGCCTGCCCGGCGCCGAGGCCGTTCTCCGACTCCGCGCCCTGGTCGCCAACGGCGACCTCGCCTCCTACTGGCGCTTCCACACCGCCCGCGAGCACGAGCGCCTCTACCCCACCCCCGACCAGCAAGGGTTCGAACTCACCGCTTGATCACGGGCCCGGTTGCGGACAGACTGCGACCCATGAGGTTCACAGGAATATCCGCCGACGCACAGACCACCGGCGTCGAGGCGGACCTCTCCTTGCAGCGGCAGGCTCATCAGTGAGCGCCAGCCTGCCCCACTTCCGCTACCACCCGGACCCCGTCGCAAGCGGGTCCGTCCGCGAGAGTGCCGAGACCTGCGCCTGCTGCAACCGCGCCACCGGGTGGATCTACACCGCGACCTTCTACACCGCTCAAGATGTCAGCGGGAGATTCTGCCCCTGGTGCATCGCCGACGGCAGCGCCGCTGAACGATTCGAAGGCGAATTCATCGACGCATACGGCCTCGACGGCGTCAGCGAGGAGACCCTGGAGCAGGTCACACGTCGCACCCCCGGCTTCCACGCCTGGCAGGATCCACACTGGCTTGTCCACTGCAACGACGCGGCCGTATTCATCGGCGAGGTCGGATACACCGAACTGGCGGCCCACCCCGAGGCACTCGACCAGCTCCGACTCGACCTGCGCATGGGCGGATGGCACAACGCGTCCCAGCTCGAGAACTTCCTGACCCACCTCGGTCAGGGGGCAAGCGCCATGCTCTTCCGCTGCACCAACTGCGGCACCCACCTCGCCTACGCCGACGCTTCGTAGCCACGGCCCAGCTCAGCACGCGCCTTTCCCTTCAAAGGATCTGCACCCATCCTGATTTCCGGTCCAGCGCTGAGGAACGAGCAGGGCCTCGGGCGAACGGACCTTGCATCAACTCAACGCCGCCACGGGCATCCCTGCGGAGCAGGGCCTTCGGCGCCAGTGGCCTCGGCGTCGATGCGATCCCGGGCCTGGAGCACCAGGGCCCACAACGCGTCGGCGGAGATCAGGTCCGCGTCGGCCGTCTCGGTCGCTCCGCCCTTACGCATCTGCGCGGCTGGAACGAACGGCGGTATGCCCACCCGCACACGGCGCAGCACGGCCTGCTCCACGTCGTAGGCGTCCACCCCCGTTTCGAAGGACTGGGTGTGGGTCGTCTTCCAGCCCGCCCGGCGGTGGTCCGCGAGCCGGGTCGTGCCGAGGTTGGTGATCCCGACCTTGACCGCGTTGAGCTCCGCGTTGTGCAGGACGTATACGAGGGCGGGCAGGCCGTGGTTCGTGCCGAAGGGGCGGCAGCTGCGGCAGCCGCCCGCGCCCTGGAGCTTCTTGGTCACCACCAGGTCGCACGACCGGCACTGCATGCGCCACCGGTCCTGGACTCGGCCCGGGTACGGCTCCAGCGGCGTGAAGCCCAGGGTGGTGATCCGCTCCACCGCCTCGGTGGCCTCGATCAGAGGGCTCCCCGAGCACTGCCGGCACACCCCGCGCCCGTACCGGGCCAGGTGGTGAATCGGGTAGACCTCGCGCCCGCAGGCCACGTGGCGGCTGCGCCACCGGGCCAGCGTTCCCGGGCACGGCTCCAGCGGCTCCAGGCCGACGGCCCGCATCTCCGCCTCGGCTTGCACCGAGAAGTTTGCCCGCCGCGACGTCCACTTCTTGATCTCTCCGCAGGGCTGGCACCCCACCCCCTTCCGGGCGGTCGAGTAGCGGGGCCGGCCGATCGTGCCTCACCGCAGGCACTGGGAGCGCCAGGGCACCTGACTTCCGGGGTAGGGCTCCAGGGGCTTGAAGCCCGCGGACCGCATGAACTCCGCGGCCTCCTCGTCGCCGAGCCGCACCGAGCCGTTGCACCCCGAGCAGCACACCTCGCCCGCCCGGATCTCCGACAGCAGGGGGTAGCGGATCTGCCCGCACACCCCGTGGAGGGCCTTCCACCCCCGGTGGACACCGGGGTAGTCGGCGAGCGGCTCCCACCCGGCCGCCACCAGGTCGACCGCGGCGCGCCCCGCCTGCTCGGCCAGGAGCCGCATGCTCTTCGCAGTCTGCGAGCAGGGCCCGCACCGGTCCTGCCCGCGGTCCTGCACCTTGGCGAACGTCACCTCGACGTCGCCGCCGCAGACGCCGCACCGGCACGGCCACCGTTCCAGGGCTCCCGGGTAGGGGGTGAGTGGGACCCACCCGTACTTGCGCATCAGCGTCTCCGCCTTGCGCGCCATGCCCTCCTTCTGTCGCCTCCCACGCTCGACCGCCGCGCAGAACCGGCAGCCGCTGTACTCCGGGCCGCGTGAGGCAACCCCGGCCCGGACCGTGCTGAAGTGCGGGGCGACCTCGTTCCCGCAGCGTTCGCAGTGGCACCGCCACCCCCGATTCGCGCCGCTGGCCGGCCGGGGCTCCAGCGGCCGCAGCCCCGCGGCCAGCATCACGGCGACAGCGGCCGCCTGGTCCACCTGTCGTGGCACCCGAACCCCTTCCCGTTCCCGGATCGCGAAAGCGCGATGGCCCAGACTGCCGGGTGGGACCGACAATCCGGGCTGGAACGGGAAATCCCCTGACAGGCCGGGTGGGCTTGTGCTCAGCATGAACACCAGAGATCACTTAACAGCACTCAACTCCCCACGGTTGACCACCCCTTCGGCCAGTGGAAGCAAGAGGGCCCGGCCGGTGCTCACCGGTCGGGCCCTTGAGGGTGGGGAGGCTCAGCGCACCCGGGCGGCGGGTTTGGCGGTGAGGCGGGCGATCAGCTGTTCGGTCTCGTCCTGGAGCATTCCGTCCCACCCCATGTCGACGGTCATCTGGCGGACCTGGTCGATGACCTCGCGCACCCCGGCCGGGTTGCCCGCCCGGTGCTCGATGCGCATCCAGCCGCGGTAGAGCATTTCGGCGGCCGGCTCAACGCTCAGCCCCACCGCGACCGCACGCCTGGCCGCCTCGATGTCGAGGACCTCGTCCTGAAGGCGGAGCGTGGCGATGGTGTAGGCGACGTCCACGATCTGGCTGACAAACGTCTGGACCAGCGGGGCCGCCCAGGTGTGGGCACCGGCCCCGCCGAACGGGCGGCCGCGGACGAGAGCGAGCGCGGCCTCCAGATCGAGGACCCCGGCCGCTCCGTGTGGGATCCCGCGCTGCGCGAGGTAGCTGAGTGGCTGTTGTCGTTCCGATCTTGAGAGGTGCCGGTCGAACGGGAGTCTCGATCGGGTGAGTGCGGTGGCCGCCGCGCATGAAAGCAGGGCCTCTTGGTAGCTCAAAGGGTGTCTATGCCAACGAGCAGTCCAGGAGGCCCTGTTGACGCAGTTCTACGGCATCACGTGGGCGGAGTCCACTTCTGCCACCCTTGCGTGTGACTGTCTGGCTCACCGGTTCGGGAACGCCAGCGACCAGGGGGCGCGCGAGCGCCGCTACCCGACGGACATGTCCGATGCGGAGTGGGCGGTGGTGAGGCCGCTGCTGCCGGTTCCGGGCTGGCTGCGGGGCCGGGGCGGGCAGCCGGAGGCGTACTGCCACCGCGCGATACTGGACGCGGTTCGCTATCTGGTCGACAACGGAACGAAATGGCGCGCCATTCCGGCCGACTTCCCGCCGTGGGACCGGGTCTACGCCTTCTTCCGCCGCTGGCGCGACCACGGCATGGTCAAGGAGTTCCACGACCGGCTTCGCCGCAAGGTCCGCGAGAAGGCCGGGCGGGATCCGGAGCCGACCGCGGGAGTGATCGACTCCCAGTCGGTCAAGGCGGACGCCGTCGTCGGATCCGACAGCCGCGGCTTCGACGGCGGCAAGCTGGTGAACGGCCGCAAGCGGCACGCTGTGGTCGACACCCTCGGACTGCTGATCGCGGTGATGGTCACCGCCGCGGATGTCGGCGACCGTGCGGCAGCCCAGGTCCTGCTCGCCCAGGCGACGGCCGCGCACCACCTGCTAGCCCTGGTCTGGGCGGACGGCGGCTACACCGGCAGCCTCGTCGAGTACTGCCTCGCCGCCCTCGCCCTGGTCCTCGCGATCGTCAAGCGCGGTGACGACATGCGCGGCTTCGTCGTGCTGCCCAAGCGCTGGATCGTGGAGCGGTTCTTCGCCCACCTGATGCGAAGCCGCCGCCTGGCGCGGGACTTCGAGCGGTCCACCAGCAGCGCGGAGGCGATGGTCTACTGGTCGATGACGCAGCTCATGACCCGGCGCCTTGTCCGGCCACGGCCTTCGCGAGGGTGAACCGGCCCGGTGCCGGCTCGGCCAACCAGCCCCGGGCCACCAGCCGCTTCGCCTTCGAGCGCAGTGCCTCCACCTTCCCGGGCACCGGGTCCAGGCCGAAGCAGGCGGCCATCTCCTGGCAGGTCAGCGGACCTTGACCGAGACGGTTCCGGTCCGCAAGAACCTGCACGATGCGCTGGTAGTCCACCGACAATGCCGACCAGGTCAGCCCCGCACGCCACATCGGCACCACCGATTTCGGCTTCGCCGCCTCCGACGATGCAGGCAGCACCGGCTGTTCGCCGCGATCCGACGGATCCCCGGCGGCATCAGGGCCGACGGCGTCGCCCGGGGCCAGCACCTCGCCGACGCGCGAGCGGGCGATGACCCACTCGTTCCACTCCCGCTCGGCCACGGCCAGCTCGGCCTGGATACGGTCAGCCTCCTCCCGCAGCTCGTCCACACGACGACGAGCGGTCAGCTCACGCTGTTCCAGCAGCCCCACGACCGACGGCATCCCCGACCTCCACCAGAGCGACGACTCAACACGTCACCACTCCCCGAGACCGCCGACCCTATGCCTGACCAGCAGAAACGCAACCCTCAAGCCCGGAACGACAACAGCCACTGAAGGTGGCGTAGTCGCACGTCACCTCTGGCGACAGGGCGTACTGCTCGACGCCCTTGGGCTTGGGCCGCAGATACGGCTCCCCGGTGGAGTCGACGCCCAGGCGGCGCCGAAGGCGGGACATGTGGGTGTCCATCGTCGACGGGGTCCACGGCGACACCGGGTCCATGTTGTTGGCGATCGCCGAGTAGCCGCAGTCCGACTTGAAGATCAGCCGAGCCGCCAGTAACACCAACTTCGGCTGGATCGGGGCATCGCCGATGCCGGTGATCCGCAGCGGACCCAGCACCTGGACCTGCGGCGCGGACCCCTCGGCCGGCGCGGGAGCATCGCCCTCGCGGACCACGCTCGCCCGCACCGGGGCCTTCGTGAGCCGGGGCACAGCGGCAGTGGTGGGGCTTCGTCCGGAGTGCTGTCGGTAGCGTCCACCGGGCCTGAGGCCTGCACGGGGACGGTGTTCTCGTCCGGCTCGGTGACGGCCGGTGCGCCAGGACCGGCGGCATCCGCGGTCAGGGGCTCGTCGGCGGCCTGGACCGGCACGGTGGCAACGGGCACGCTCTGCTCCTCTTCCTTCGTCTCCTTTTCCTGCTCGCCGTCGTTCGTAGGCTGCGCCTCGGCGGGGGCGAGCAGGAGGGACAGGTGGCTGCGGGGAGCGCTGGCGCCCTTCTGGAGGGAGGAGGGGCCGAACACCTTGCGGTCGGGGTCGGGAATCTCGGCCCATGCTCCTTCGGCTGCGGTCGCCGGCTGGGCGGCGGTGGCCAGGTCGGCGGTCAGCTGCCGGTACACCTCGTCCGTGACGCGCTGGAGCACGACCTCGGCGTCGAGCGACTCAAGCGACTGAAGTTCCGTCACCAGGTTCGCGTCGAGGACCTCGGCGTCCGGGAACCGCTCCCGTGCCTGGCCGGCCGCGGGCAGCACCGCCGCGACGCGCACCCCGGCGGGCACCTTGCCGACGACGTCCGCGAACTCGTACAACTTGTCCGGAGACGGGACGGCGGAGCACACCACCATCCACGGCTGCGGCTGCTCGCCGCCCTCGTGCACGGCCTGGTGCACCTCGACCATCACCCGAGCCAGGTCAGCAGTGGCGGTCGCCAGGCGCGGGACAAACATGGTGCGGCACTGGGGGAGGTGCTGCTGCAGCTCCAGCCCGAACCCCGCCGTCATGATCTCGGCGTCGTTGGCCCACAGCGCGGTGCTGGCCTCCATTGCGATGCCACGCGCGACCTCGCGCATGCTCTGCTCGTCGCCGTCCAGGAGCAGCACCCGGGCGTGGTGAAGGTCCGCCAGCAGCAGGGCGCCGTCCTCGGCGGTGCCGATGGTGGCCAGGACCGGGTAGGGGGCGGGGACGGTGCGGGCCTCGTCGGCGCCCAGCAGGATGGCGCGGTCGCCGCGCACGCCCCACCATCCGCCGGGCCGGTCGCTGAACGGGGCCAGGGGCTGCGCGTCGGGGTCCTCGACCAGGATCTCCACCCTGTCCTGCTGGACCCGGGCGCCGATGATCTGCGGGAGCGTTTGCGGGTGCTGGTGGGCCAGGGTGTGCAGTGCGCGGTCGAGCAGGTCGACCAGGACGGGGGAGGAGGTGCGGTCGAGCACCATCTCGGCCTGGCTGGTCTCCTGCGGCATGGCGATCTGCTCGCCGGGCCACCGGTCGCGCTGCTGTGCGCGGCGGCGGAGGGCGAGGACGGCCAGGGCGCCCGCGCCGAGCAGGGCGGCTCTCCCGCCGATGCCCTGCTGGACGGAGATCGGTGACTGGGCGGTGTCGTTGTTCGCCGCTTCGGGGGCGGCCGGTGCCTGGGGTGCGGCGGCGGGGCCGTCGGCGTGGCGGGCGTGGGTGTGGTGGCCGTCGGGGAGGTGGCCTCGGTGGCGGCCGGCGCCGGTCGGCGCGGGGCGGGGGACGGCGTGCTCGGCGGCGTCACCGGGGCGCTGGGTGCGGGGGCGGTGTTGGCCGGAGCGCCACTTGACGGTGCCGCCGCGTGCTCATGGCTACAGCTCGGGCACCCGGCCATCGAGTGTGGAAGGCTGTCGCCCTGCCAAGTTCATTGTGCTGAGCTTCATCTCGATCCTGCGGGCCTCCGCCGTGTGGCTGCCTTCCGGGGCCTGTGGTAGGTCAGTGCTCCCAGTAGTCGAGGTTGGGCAGCCGGACCCAGGTGTCGGCGGGGCCGGTGACGGCGCGGGCGCTGGTGGGTCGGAGACCCGCGAAGGCGCAGGCGTAGTCGACGGCGTGATGGCGGTAGAGATAGCTGGCCAGGACCTCCTCAGGGGTGTCGTCAGGGAGGGGGCCGCCGCCGGGGTGGAGGTCCCATCGGAAGTTTCACCCTATGGCTGGACACCTGGAGACTGGGACGTGTGAGCCCGGAGGAAGCAGTGCCAGGTGGGAACCAAGAGCAACATGAGTAAGCG
>NZ_JBHTTU010000109.1:0-1682 GCF_042794375.1 Kitasatospora sp. NPDC056531
TGCGGTGCCAAGTCGCATGCCCGGTTCGGGAAGCGGCTCCGGGGAAACGGGCCGGTCGAAAGACCGGAACCGCGCCCCGGGCCGACTTCACCAGTAGCGAGGCACACCGCAACCCCCGCCCTCATCTGGAGAGTCCGCAGTGACCGAGCCCACCGAGCCCATCAAGTACCGGAAGAACGGTCTCACCCGCGGGGTGACCGAGGAACTCGCCGAGAACATGAAGCAGGGCTGGGCCGACACCGAGCGCCACGGCCTGGAGCCGATCCCGCAAGCCGCGCACACCGAGCGCCGCCGGGCCGCGCTGTCCGCCGCCTTCCCCGGCGAGCTGCTGGTCGTCCCGTCCGGCAACCCCAAGGTGCGGGCCAACGACACCGACTACCCGTTCCGCCCGTCCTCCGACTACTGCTACCTGACCGGCGACCAGTCCCAGGACGGCGTGCTGGTGCTGGAGCCCACCGGGGAGAGCGGCCACCGGGCCGTGGTCTACCTGCGCGGCCGCTCCCGGACCGACAACGGCGAGTTCTGGCTGGACGGCCACGGCGAGCTGTGGGACGGCCGCCGCGACAGCCTGACCGAGAGCGAGCAGCTGCTCGGCCTGCCCTGCCGGGACGTGCGCACCGTACGCTCCGACCTGGCGGCGGCCGCCGGCCCGGTGCGGGTGCTGCGCGGGCACGACGCGGGGGTGGAGGCGGCGCTCCGCGACCGGACGGGGGCCGAGCAGGACGCCGAGTTCAAGGTCTTCCTCTCCGGACTGCGCCTGGTCAAGGACGAGTTCGAGATCGCCGAGCTGCGCTTCGCCTGCGACGCGACCGCGCGCGGCTTCGAGGACGTGGTGCGCGTCCTCGGCACCGACACCGAGACGCCGGAGCGGCTGATCGAGGGCACCTTCTTCGTCCGCGCCCGGATCGAGGGCAACGACGTCGGCTACAGCACCATCGCCGCGGCCGGTCCGCACGCCACCACCCTGCACTGGGTGCGCAACAACGGCCAGGCCCGCCCGGGCGACCTGCTGCTGCTCGACGCGGGCGTGGAGACCAACCAGCTCTACACCGCCGACGTGACCCGCACCCTGCCGGTCTCCGGCCGCTTCACGGATCTCCAACGCAAGGTCTACGACGCGGTGCACGCGGCCCAGGAGGCCGGCATCGCCGCGGTGCGGCCCGGCGCGGACTTCCGCGACTTCCACCATGCCGCGCAGCGCGAGCTCGCCGAACACCTCACCTCCTGGGGCCTGTTCGGCGACCTGACCGCCGACAAGGTGTACGAGCTGGGCCTGCACCGCCGCTTCACCCTGGCCGGCACCGGTCACATGCTCGGCATCGACGTCCACGACTGCGCCCACTCGCGCACCGAGGAGCACGTCGACGGGCAGCTGCTGCCGGGCATGGTGCTCACCGTCGAACCGGGCATCTACTTCCAGCCCAACGACCTGACGGTGCCGGAGGAGTACCGGGGCATCGGGGTGCGGATCGAGGACGACATCCTGGTCACGGAGGACGGCAACGAGAACCTCTCCGCCGCCCTCCCCCGCCGCTCAAACGAGGTCGAGGCCTGGCTGGCCGAGCTGCGCGGCTGACGGCGCAGGTGCGGCCCCCGGCGCCGGGGGCCGCCCCCCCGGGGTCCCTCCACCTCCCCAACGCCGTCACCACCCCCCCCACCACCTCCCCCACCCCCCTTTCCCG
>NZ_JBHTTU010000109.1:1692-19151 GCF_042794375.1 Kitasatospora sp. NPDC056531
GCCACTAAAAGGGGTTGGGGGCCTGGTTGGCGGGTTGTCGCGGCGGCCGGCGGGGGTTCGCCCCCTTGCGCCGGGGGCCGCACCCCGGGGCTACTTCAACTTGCCGAGCGCCGTCGCCATCCGCCCGACCGCGTCCACGACCTCCTTGGCCGGGCTGGCGGTGAAGCAGAGCCGGAAGAACCCGGGCGCGGGGTTGTGCATGACACCGCCGGGCAGCAGGGTTACCTCGGTGGGCTTGGCGGCGAGGTAGTCGAACAGCCACTTCTCGTCCGGGTCGAGCCCGTCCGCCCTGATCACCGGCAGTTCGCCGTGGGCCTGCCCCGCGCGCTTGCCGAGGTACTCGGTGAGGTCCAGCCAGAAGAACATCGCGGAGTTGTCCCCGTCCCGGTGGACGTACTTGATCCCGGCCGCGTCCAGCGTGCCCTTGACGGCGCGGAAGCTCTCGCTGAGCAGCCCGGGGTAGGTCTTCATCGCGTACGTCGTGTAGCGCTCGCCGTTGTGGTGGGCACTGAGCAACTCCCCGATGACGTAGGTCTTCAGCGAGTCGAACGGGGTGAACCAGGGCAGCGGGTGGGTCTTTTCGGCCGGGTCGCTGTTGCCCAGCATGGCCCGGTGCACCGCGGGGTTCTTGGAGACCACGAAGCCGGTGCGGAAGCCCGACAGTCCGAAGTCCTTGGCGAAGCCCCACACCACGTGGATCCGGTCGGCGAAGCCCGAGTACGCCCCCAGCTTCACCGCGCTGGTGAACTTCGGTGCGGAGCTGTCGAGTTGGGAGTGACAGTAGATCTCGTCGGAGATGATGTGCATGTCGGTGTACGCCATCGCCCAGGCGTAGATCTCCTCCAGCAGCGCCTTGTCGTAGTTGACGCCCAGCGGATTGTGCGGGTTGGTGAGGACGAGCATCCGCGGGCGGTGGCCGGCCTTCTGCCGCGCCTCGTAGGCCTCGACGATCAGGTCCAGGGTGAGCCGGTACCGGCCCTTGCCCGTGGTGGGCAGGTTCACCGGGACGCACTTCAGCTTGGGCCGCTCCTGGAAGGACCAGTTGAAGCCCTGCCAGTACGGCGCCGGGATCAGCACCTCGTCCTTCGGCTTGAGCGCCGGCGTGCCCGCGCCCTTGCGCATCAGCCCGAACGCGATGCACTCCAGCGCGGAGGAGACCCCGGCGCAGCCGAAGACGTTCTCCTCCGAGACGGTGTCGCCGAACGCCCGGCTGAGCAGCTCCGCGACCTGCCGGCGCAGCTGCGGGGTGCCGGCCGAGGCCATGTACTGGATGTTCCGCTCGGGGATCAGCTTGATCTTCTTGAAGACGTCCGTGTCCATCGACTGCTGGTACAGCAGGACGTTCTCCGCGACGGACAGGTTGATCGCGGTGTCCGGCGCCAGGTGCTGGTGATAGAAGGCGAGGGCCTGCTCGAAGTCGGTCAGGCCGGCCAGCACGTCGGCGGCGGCCTCGGGCGAGGCGAGCTTGAGGCTGTTCTCGGTCATGGTCATGGTGGTCCCCTGTCGGGTGGGCGGGTTCGATCGCGTGACGGAACGTAGCCGTTCGCACACGCGTCGGCCCCAGCGGACCATGCGCCGAGGACGGCCGCCAGCGCGCGGCAGCCGTCCGAATGGGAACGCTCAGGCGGGCAGCGGCTTGACCCAGCGGCTCCACTGCGGTTCGGGCCGGTATCCGGCGGCCTGCCAGGTGCGGTGGCCGAGGGCGTTGTCGTCCAGCACCATGGCGTCGGCCCGGCGGCCGCCGAGCGCCGCGAAATGTTCCTCGGCGGCGGCCAGCAGCGCGGCGCCGATGCCCCGGCGGCGGTGCTCGGGGTCGACGGCGAGGCGGTAGAGGTGGCAGCGCCATCCGTCCCAGCCCGCGATCACGGTGCCGAGCGGGGTCTTCGGGTCGTCGGCCGGGGTGGCGACGATCAGGCAGTCCGGGTCCCGGGCGAGCAGCGCCGCCACGCCCGCCTCGTCGTCGGTGATGCTGGTGCCCTTGGCGGCCCTCGCCCAGAGGGCGAGCAGGGCGGGGATCTCGTCAGGCGTTGCGGTGCGCAGGGCGATGTCGTCGGTCATGGGGCCGTGTCTAGCAGGCCCGGTCGCCCCGGCACCTGGAATTCCGAACGCCGGACGCCTCTAACGCCCCAGCCGCCACACGGTCGTGGTCTTGATCGCCATGTCCTCCAGGTCGGCGACGACCGGCACCTCGTACGAGGCCGCCGCGGTGAACCGCTCCCGGGGCAGGTAGGCGCGGCCGGGGTCGCCGACGATGACGGTGGCGCCGCGCGCGGCGGCCCGTTCGAGGAAGGGAAGGAAGCGGGCGGCCATGGCCCGTTCGTAGAAGACGTCCCCGGCGAGCACGATGTCGGCCGGGGCGCCGTCGCCGTCGACGAGATCGACCAACGCGCCCTCCACCCGGACGCCGTTGGCCTCGGCGTTGAGCCCGATGGCGGTGACCGCGTAGGCGTCGATCTCGGCGGCGCGCACCGAGTCGGCCCCGCGCAGCGCGGCGGCGACGCCCACCAGGCCGGACCCGGCCGCGATGTCGAGCACGGTGCGCCCGGCCACGACCTCGGGGTGGTCCAGCACGTACCGGGTGACGGCCACGCCCCCGGCCCAGGCGAACGCCCAGAACGGGGGCGGCAGTCCGACCTCGCCGCGCGCCTTCTCGGTGGTCTCCCAGAGGGCGATCGCGTCCTCGGCCATGTGCAGGCTGATCTCGGGGACGAACGGGACGGGCTTCAACGCGGTCTCACGCAGGATGAACGCCAGATCCGTGTCCGGTTGATGAAGTCGCAGCGAACTCGGCATGCCCCGCAGCATAGGGCCGCGCAGGCAGTGCTCACGCCCGACCGGCGGCCTTCTGGGTGCGGCGGGCCAGCGAGTCGACCACGACGGCGGCCAGCAGCACCGCGCCCGTGATCATGAACTGGATGGCGTTGCTCAGGCCCTGGATGTTCATCCCGGACTGGATCGAGCCGATCACCAGCGCACCGAGCAGCGCCGACCAGGTCTTGCCACGCCCGCCGAACAGGCTGGTGCCGCCGATGACGGCCGCGGCGATGGCGTTCATCAGCAGGTTGCCGCCGCCGGAGGTCTGACTGGCGGACTGGATCTGCGCGGCCAGGAACAGGCCGCCGACCGCCGCCATGGTGGAGCAGATGGTGAAGACGCTGATCCTGATCCAGGCCACGTTGATGCCGGCCCGGCGGGCGCCCTCGATGTTGCCGCCGAGCGCGAACACCTGTCGCCCGTACGAGGTGCGGCGCAGCACGAAGTCCAGCACCACGATGAAGATCAGGAAGATCAGCAGTGCCAGCGGCAGGCCCTTGTACTGGTTGAGCGTGTAGGCGGCCAGGAAGGCGATGATCGCCAGCAGCACGGTGCGCAGCACGATGTCGGAGACCGGCCGGAACGGGACGCCCGCGGCCTCGCGCCGGCGGGCGTCGACCAGCGAGGCGCCCAGGAACAGCACCACGCCGACCACCGCCGTGCCGTAGGCGGCGATCTGCTGGCCGTAGATGGTGCTGTAGAGCCTGGAGACGATGTCCCTGCCCGACAGGTTGACGGTGCCGGTGGCACCGAGCACCTGGAGCATCAGGCCGTTCCAGCCGAGGTTGCCGGCCAGGGTGACGACGAAGGCCGGGACGCCGATCTTGGCGAAGAAGATGCCGTGGATCGCGCCGACGATCGCGCCGCCGACGATCGCGGTGATCAGCGCGACCCACTGGTTGACGCCGTTGGACACGTTGAGGACCGCGAAGATCGCCGCGCACAGACCGCTGACCGAGCCGACCGAGAGGTCGATCTCGCCGAGCAGCAGCACGAAGACCACACCGATCGCGATCATGCCGGTGCCGACGATCTGCTGGGACAGGTTGGAGAGGTTCTGGGCGGACAGGAAGGCGCTGTTGAGGCTGCCGAACACCGCCCAGATCACGATCAGGGCCAGCACCACGGGCAGCGAGCCCAGTTCGCCGCTGCTCGTCCGGCGGCGGAACTCGCCCAGGTAGCCCTTGAGGCCCTCCTGGCGCACGATCAGCCGGGGGTCGACGGCGGGGGTGGCGTCCGGGGCCACCGGGACGGGCGCGTTGACGCCGCCGATGGGCATGCTGTCCTCGGGCAGCGGGGTGCGATGGTGTTCGGGTCCGCCGCCGGGGATGCCCCCGGGGATGTTCTCGCTCACTGGGAACCCTCCTGGCCACGGGCCTTGCGACGGGTCACGGCGTTGTCCGTGGCGCCGGTGATGGCCGAGATGATCTCTTCCTGGTTGGTGTAGCGCTTGTCGAAGACGCCGTTGTTGCGGCCCAGGCGCAGCACCGCGACGGTGTCCGCCACGGCCATCACGTCCGCCATGTTGTGGCTGATCAGGATCACGCCGTGGTCCTGCTCGCGCAGCCGCTCGACCAGGTCGAGCACCTGGGCGGTCTGCTCGACGCCCAGGGCGGCGGTCGGCTCGTCGAGCAGCACGACCTTGGGCGAGCCGATCAGCGCGCGGGCGATCGCGACGACCTGGCGCTGGCCGCCGGAGAGCGAGGCGACCGGGATCCGCACGCTGGGGATGCGGATGGAGAGGGTGTCCAGCAGGGACCGGGAGCGCTTCTCCATCGCGACCTCGTCGAGGACGCCGAAGCGCCGGATCTCGCGGCCGAGGAAGAGGTTCCCGACCACGTCGAGGTTGTCGCAGAGCGCGAGGTCCTGGTAGACGGTCGCGATGCCCAACTGCTGGGCGTCCTGCGGGCGCTGGATGCCCACCGGCCTGCCCTGCCACTCGATGACGCCCTCGTCCGGCTGGTGCACCCCGGCGATCGCCTTGACCAGGGTGGACTTGCCGGCGCCGTTGTCGCCGACCAGGGCCACCACCTCGCCGGCGTGCACCTCCAGTTCGATGTCGGTGAGCGCCTGGACGGCGCCGAACCGTTTGGAGACCCTTCGCAGGGCCAGTACGGCCTCACCTGCCACAGTGACCAACTCCCTTGCCCTGCCTCCGCCCTGGAGGCGGGGCGTGTTCGGCGTTCGGCTTTCGGCTTCGGGGGGGGGGATGCCGTCGGCTACTGGAGGCCGATGGTCTTGCAGGCGGCGGCGTAGTCCGGCGTGCAGATCTGGGCGACGGTGTAGAAGCCGTCGGCGACCACGGTGTCCTTGATCTTGTCCTTGGTGACGACGATCGGCGTGAGCAGGTTGGCGGGCACCTTGTTGCCGCTGCCGTTGGTCACCGTGTTCGGCACGAGCGTGGAGTCCAGGGGCTTGCCCGAGGCGAGCGCGACCGCGATCTGAGCGGCCGCTTCGGCCTCCGGCTTGAGCGGCTTGTAGACCGTCATGGTCTGGGTGCCCGCCACGATCCGCTGGATGCCGTCGAGTTGGGCGTCCTGACCGGTCAGCGGAACGCTGATACCGGCCGCCTTGAGCGCGGTCGCGACACCGGCGGCCATGCCGTCGTTGGCGGCGTAGGCGCCGACCACGTTGGGCCCGCCGATCGCGGTGATGGCGGCGGCGGCCTCCTGGTTGGCCGTGTTCGGGTCCCACTGCGGGGTGTCGAACTCCTTGCCGATCTTCAGCTTGCCGTCGATGGCGCTGTGCGCGCCGGCCTTGAAGTCGGCCGCGTTGGGGTCGGTGGGCGAGCCGTTGATCATGAAGATCTCGCCCGCTTTCGCCCTGTCGCCCACCGCGGCGACCAGCGCCTGACCCTGCAGCTCGCCGACCTTGTGGTTGTCGAAGGAGACGTACGCGTCGACCGGACCCTGGGCGAGCCGGTCGTAGGCGAGCACCTTGACGCCGGCGTCGTGGGCCTTCTGGACGGAGGACTGGATCGACTTGGAGTCCACCGGGTCCAGGATCAGCACCTTGTCGCCCTTGGTGAGGGCGGTGTCGACCTGGGTCTGCTGGAGGGTCGCGTCCTGGTTGGCGTTGTAGTAGTCGATCTGGGCCTGCGGCGCCAGTTCCTTGATCTTCTTCTCGATCAGCGGGCGGTCGAACTGCTCGTAGCGGGTGGTCTTGGTCTCCGGCAGCAGCAGCCCGATCCGCACGGCCCCCACGGCGACGCTCGCGCCCGCGCCTCCGGGCGACCCGCCACTGGAGGCCTGCTTGGCACTGCCGCAGGACGCCGCACCCAGGCCGAGGGAAACCACCGCGGTCACCGCGAGGACGCGGCGAAGCCCGTTGCTCATGAGGATTGCCTCTCCGGTTGAGTCCACCCCCTCCCCTCAGAGTCTGGGAAGTTCCGGGCCGCACCACGATCCGGATGCGCCGAACGGGTCGCGGCTGGACGTCCCACCGGGTGACCGTCTACATTTCTGTAGACGTCGGAGGCGTACGGCATCACCCCCCGGACAGCCGTGCGCCTCCGACCTCCCGCTCCCGCGGCCCGCCACAGCGGCCCGGTCGACCGCCCGTCGACCACTGCGGCCGCTCGTCGACCGCCCCGTCGACCACTGCCGTTCCTCGACCGCCCCGTCGGCTACCGCCGCTCGTCGATCACCCGCTTGATCTTCCCGACCGAGCGCTCCAGCGTGTACGGCTCCACCACCTCGGCCGCGACCGTCACGCCCACGCCGTCCTTCACCGCGCGGACGATCGCCGCCCGCGCCGCCTCCCGCTGCCCGGCCGGCGCCTCCGGACGGGCCTCGACCCGTACCGTCATGTGGTCCAGCCGCCCCTGCCGGGTCAGCCGCAACTGGAAGTGCGGGGCGACGCCCGGGGTGCGCAGCAGGATCTCCTCGATCTGGGTCGGGAAGACGTTCACCCCGCGCAGGATGATCATGTCGTCACTGCGCCCGGTGACCTTCTCCATCCGCCGGAAGGACGGCCGCGCGGTGCCGGGCAGCAGCCGGCTGAGGTCGCGGGTGCGGTAGCGGATGACCGGCAGGGCCTCCTTGGTGAGCGAGGTGAAGACCAGCTCGCCGCCCTCGCCCTCCGGCAGCACCCGGTCGGCCCCCGGTTGATCGGCCAGCGGGTCGACGACCTCCGGGTAGAAGTGGTCCTCCCAGATGTGCAGTCCGTCCTTGGTCTCCACGCACTCCTGGGCGATGCCGGGGCCGACCACCTCGGAGAGGCCGTAGATGTCGACGGCGTGCAGGTCGAGCCGGTCCTCGATCTCGCGCCGCATCGCCTCGGTCCAGGGCTCGGCGCCGAAGATGCCGACCTTCAGCGAGCTGGCGCGCGGGTCGACGCCCTGCTTCTCGAACTCGTCCAGCAGGGTCAGCAGGTAGGACGGGGTGACCATGATGATCTCGGGCCGGAAGTCCTGGATCAGCTGGACCTGGCGGGCGGTCATGCCGCCGGAGGCCGGGATGACGGTGCAGCCGGCCCGCTCGGCGCCGTAGTGCGCCCCCAGCCCCCCGGTGAACAGCCCGTAGCCGTAGGCGATGTGCACCTTGTCGCCGGGCCGGCCGCCGGCCGCGCGGATCGAGCGGGCGACCACGTCGGCCCACATGGACAGGTCGTTCTCGGTGTAGCCGACCACGGTCGGGCGCCCGGTGGTGCCACTGGAGGCGTGGATCCGGCGGACCCGCTCCATCGGGACGGCGAACATGCCGAAGGGGTAGCCCTCGCGCAGGTCGGCCTTGGTGGTGAAGGGGAAGCGGGCGAGGTCGTCCAGGCTGCGGCAGTCCTCGGGGCGCACGCCGGCCGCGTCGAACTTGCGGCGGTAGAGCTCGACGTTGTCGTACGCGTGCCGCAGGGTGGCCCGGAGCCGGTCGAGCTGGTGGGCGCGCAGTTCGTCGACGCTCATCCGCTCCCCCGCGTCCAGGAGTGCGGGTGGAATCGGCTCCCCCAGGCGTCGACGCGGGTCGGGTGCGCTGGCGGTCATCGTCGCTCCTTCGCAGGTCGGCCGATCCAGGAGGCCCTACCGATCGTTCGGTCAGGGCAAGCCCAGGCCAAGTAACCCAGCACCCGAACCACCTGTCAAGGGATCGCGCAAGGGTCCCGGAATGTGAAGTTCCGGCACCTTCGTGCCGGGATCGCTCCACCCGCTTGGCTAGCCGATATGAAAATCATTACGGAATTTTGACCCGTAGGCGGCCGCTTCCGGCCCGGACGCATGGTTCAGTAGTGCGGCTTCTCCCCTGCACCCCGGAGTGATCATCTTGGCCTCGACCCCTGCGCTGGTCAGCGCGCTGCGCGAGCTCGGCGACCGGCCCGCCGTCGTCGCCGACGGGCGCGCGATCAGCGGCATCGGCCTGCTGCTCGGCGTCTCCCCGCCGGGCGGCCTGCCCCGGGCCCTCGCCGAACGCGTCGCCGAACACGCCGCGATGCCGCCCTCCGCCGCCCGCACCGCCGAACAGCGGCTCCGGCACTGGGCCGGCGTCCTCGGCCCGCCGCCGATCCGGCACACCGTGCTGCACCCCGCCACCGACCTCGCCGTCGAACTCGCCCTGGCCACCCTGCTGGCCGGCGGCACCGTGCACTGCGCCGACCCCGAACAACAGGCCGACGAGCAGCTGGCCGCCCTCGCCGCCAACGGCACCACCCACCTCAGCCTGCCCTCCGCCCTGCTCTGGCGGCTCAGCCGGCAACCCGGCCTCTCCGAGCACGACCTCGGCGCGCTGCGGCTGGTCCTGCACGTCGGACCCGAGCCCCGCCAGGACGACGTGTACGCCGCCGTCGACGCGCTCGGCGCCGTCCTCGCCCACGTCCGCGCCCCGCACAGCCAGGCCGAGGCCGCCGACCGCCGGCTGCACGCCGACGCGGAGGCCGCCACCGCCGCCGCCTGGAAGCACAGCATCGGCGTCACCGCCGAGCAGGTCACCGAGTTCGGCGCCCACCTCGACCGGGCCGTCCTCACCTCGCTGCTGCACACCCTCCAGCAGGCCGGCGCCCTCACCGACCCCGCGCACGGCTGCTCCGAACCCGAGCTCCTCGCCACCGCCCTGGTCACCCCCGCCCAGCGCCCCCGGGTCGGCCGCTGGCTGGACGCCCTCGCCCGGCACGGCCTGATCGCCCGCCAGGACGGCGGCGCCCAGGGCCCGACCTTCCACGGCGCGCCCGCACTCACCGCCGCCGAGGTCCGGGACGCCTGGCGCCCCGCCGTCGAGGCCTGGGCCGACGGGCTCGGTCCGGCCGCCGCCCTCGACCGGGCACGGCGCGGCGCGCTGCGGCTGCCCCGGCTGATCAGCGGCGAGGAGGCGCCCCGTCCGGCCGCCGCCCCGGTCCGCTGGGCCGCCTCCCGCGGCTACCTCGGCGCCGCCGTCGGCGCCCTGGTGCGCGGCACCGCCGAGGCCCACGACGGGACGGAGCCGCTGCGGGTGCTCGAACTCGACCGCGACGGCGCCGAGACCGCGATCACCCGCGCCCTGGCCGCCCGCCCCCGGCAGACCGCCGAGCACCACCTCGCCCCCGACGGCGGCCGCTACGACGTCGTGGTCGCCACCGCGACCGGACGGCCCGAGGAGGAGGTCCCGGCCCTGGTCGACCTGCTCTCCCCCGGCGGCCGGCTGCTGCTGCTCGCGCCCACCGTCGAACAGCTCGACCTGCTGATCACCGGCGACGCCCGCGGCCTGACCGCCCACCCGGCCGAACGCTGGCAGGCCGCGCTCACCGCGGCCGGCTGCCCGACCGTGCTCACGTTGCCGGAGGACGGGCACCCGATGGGGCTGCTGGGGCAGCGGCTGTTCGCCGCCCGAGTGGACTGACGCCGAGCCACGGCTGTCGAGCCACGGCTACCATCGGACCCATGGCCGCTTCCGTGCGCTCGATCCGCTCCCGGGCCTCACTGGGCTCGATCGCCTCCATCGGTTCCATCGGCTCGCTGCTGTCGATCGGCTCGGTCGGCTCGGTGCTCTCCGTCGGGTCGGTCGGCAGCGTGCTGTCGATCGGCTCGGCCGGCTCGGTCTTCAGCGCGCTGTCGGCGTGCTCCTGGCTGAGCGTCGGCTCGCTGCTGTCGGTGCGCTCACGCTGGTCGGTGCGGGGGCTCCGGGCGGTGCGCCCGGCCGGCCCGTGCGGTCAGCTGGTGGGCAGGGGGCGGCGCCCGGGTCGCGGGCCGTCCGAGAGCGGGCGGTGACGTCCCGGGCGCCCGGATGCGCGTGACCCGTGAGCGACTCGTGAAGCCCGGATCACGCGCCACCACCCGATCCGTACCATTTCGATACCGAAGCCCGGATGAGCTGCGGGAATCCTCGCCGCGCGGGGCGGTCCCCGGGTAGGCTCCGGCATGTCCTCCGGGCCCTCGCGCGGGCGGCCCTCGCGCCGCCCGTGCCGCGTTCCGGGGGCACCTCCCCGCGGGCCATTCGGTGGGCTCCGCGCACTCGACACCGCGCGCCACGGCAGTCGCGCGAACGGCGAAGGGCATCGCATTGGCGGATCGGCTCACCGGAGGAGACTCCTCGCTGCTGCGGCGGATCAACGCCGCGGTCACGCTTCGGGCGCTGCGGGCCGGCCACTCCGTGACCCTCACTCAGCTCGTCGGCGAGACCGGGCTCTCCCGGCCGACCGTCGAGGGCGTGATCGAGGGTCTGGTCGAGACCGGACTGGTGGCCGAGGTCGAGCAGCCCCGCGAGGACGGCCAGTCGGGCACCGGCCGCCGCGGCCGCCCGGCCCGCTGGTTCCGCTTCCGCGCCGAGGCCGGGCACATCCTCGGCATCGAGATCGGCGTGCACGACATCCGGGTCATCCTCGCCGACCTCACCGGCGAGGTGGTGGGCAGTCACTTCAAGCCGGTGGAAGAGGCCCTGGACGCCGAGGACCGGCTCGCCGCCGTCCGCACCGCCGTCGCCGAGGTGCTGCGCAAGGCCGGGATCTCGCGGGACAACCTGTGGGCCGTCGGCATCGGCACCCCCGGCATCGTGGACCGCGAGGGCACCGTCCAGCTCGGCACCGCGATGCCCGGCTGGACCGGCCTGGACCTCGGCGCCCGGCTGCGGCGCTCGTTCCGCTGCCCGGTCCTGATCGAGAACGACGCCAACCTTGCCGCCATCGCCGAGCACTGGCAAGGCGCGGCGCTCGGAGCCGACGACGTGGTCTTCGTGATGGCGGGCCTGAGCCCCGGCGCCGGCTCACTGATCAACGGCAAGCTGCACCGCGGCTACGGCGGCGCGGCCGGCGAGATCGGCGCGCTGCACCTGCTCGGCCAGGAGGTCACCCCGGAGAGGCTGCTCTCCACCACCGGCAAGCCGCTCAACCCGCTGGACGAGGCGGCGGTCGCCCGGGTGCTGCGGCTGGCCCGGGAGGGCGACGAGGTGGCCAAGGTCGCCATGGACCGCTTCCTCACCCGCCTGGTGCAGGGCGTCGCGGCGCTGGTGCTGGCCATCGACCCGCAGCTGGTGGTGATCGGTGGCTGGGCCGCCGGACTGGACGGCGTGCTGGAGCCGCTGCGCGAGCGGCTGGCCCAGTTCACCCTGCGCGCCCCCGAGGTGGCGCTGGCGGCGCTGGGTTCGGAGGTCGTCGCGATGGGCGCCCTGCGGGTCGCCCTTGACCACGTCGAGGACCAGCTCTTCGCCGTCGACCCGCCCCGGATCTGACCGGTACCGGGACCGGACCCCCTACCCCCTCAACGACAAAGGCCCGGACGCCACTTGGGCGCCCGGGCCGTTGCCTGAGGGTGTCGGGAAATGGTTCAGGAGGCGGTGCGGACCTCGGAGGCCGCGCCGACCGGGGTGACCTCGACCAGGCCGGCCTCGCCGAAGGTCAGCTTGCAGGTGTCCGCCCGGTAGGTGGCGACGGCGAGCGCCACCAGCCGGCCCACCGAGGCGTACTGGGTGGTCATGACCAGCACCGGGGTGCCCGGGGGGCGCTCCAGCAGCAGGGCCTCCTCGGCCTCGGCGACGCCGAGCTCGACGGCGCGGGACTCGCCGTCCACCTCCAGTCGCTCCAGCTGGCGCAGCACCGAACGAGCGCGGTCGCTCTCGGCCCGGAAGCCGGGCAGGTGCGGCAGCGCGGAGGCCGGGACGTGCAGCGACTCGCAGGCCATCGCACGGCCCTCGACCAGGCGGACCCGACGGACGGTGTGCACGGTGGCGCCCTCGGCGATGCCCAGGTTCTTGGCCAGCTGCGCGGAGGCGGGGGCGGTGGTGCAGTCGACCGTGCGCCAGGACTGGCTACGGCCGGCGCCGGGCCAGCCCTCCTCCTGCCGGTTCACCGGGACTCCGACCCGCGGGGCGGCGATCAGGGTGCCGATCCCCCGGCGGCGGACCAGGCGGCCCTCCAGCTCCAGCTGGTCGAGCGCCTGCCGCAACGTGGCCCGGGCCACCCCGAAGCGGGCGGCGAGCTCGCGCTCGTTCGGCAGGACCTGGCCGGTGGAGAACTCCGAGTCGATGGCCCGCAGCAGCACCGTGCGCAGGTGCCAGTACTTCGGTTCCGGCACCGCCGAAAGCTGTCCTGTCGTTCCCACCGTGTCCTCCACCCTGCTGCTGTCCGCCCTGACAAGGAGGGCGGATCCACGGCCCGCTGCCCGCTGTTGCGGCAGGTGGGAGAGCGGGCCTTTATCCGTCCTTCTTTATTAAAGGTCCTTGCAGTAAGCGACCCTAGGTGTTGCGTCCGGAGATGGTCAAGACCAATGGCACGGCTTGACGCGGCCGTCGCGGGAGATTCATGCCGCGTTCACGACAGCTGATTTCCGGCGACCCGGCACCGCCTGCGGCAGCGCGTCACGCTTCGGCGTGGGCGAGGCCAGTCGGTAGGCTGCCCGGGTGATCGTGGTGACGAGTGTCAATGTGAACGGAATCCGGGCGGCGGCCAAGAAGGGCTTCGTCGAATGGCTGGCCGGAACCGAGGCGGACGTGATCTGCCTCCAGGAGGTGCGCTCCGAGCCCGGGCAGCTGCCCGTCGAACTGCGCGACCTGGACGGCTGGCACGCGGTCTGGGCCCCCTCCGTCGCCAAGGGCCGGGCCGGCGTGGCCGTCCTCTCCCGGCAGGAGCCGCAGCGCACCGTTATCGGATTCGGATCGGAGGAATTCGACAATTCGGGCAGGTATGTCGAAATCGACCTGCCCGGCCTGACCGTCGCCAGCCTCTACCTCCCCTCCGGCGAAGTCGGCACCGAGCGCCAGGACGAGAAGGAACGCTTCATGGCGGAATTCCTCGACCACCTCACCGCCCTGCGCACCCGCGCCGCGGCCGACGGCCGCGAGGTCGTGGTCTGCGGCGACTGGAACATCGCCCACCGCCCCGAGGACCTCAAGAACTGGAAGGCCAACCAGAAGTCCGCCGGCTTCCTCCCCGAGGAACGCGCCTGGCTCTCCCGCGTCTACGACGAGGCCGGCTACGTCGACGTCGTCCGCGCCCTCCACCCCGACCGCACCGGCCCCTACTCCTGGTGGTCCTACCGCGGCCGCGCCTTCGACAACGACTCCGGCTGGAGGATCGACCTAATCGTATGCACTAAGAATTTGGCAGGTAGGGCTATCGAGGCCTACGTCGAACGAGCCGCTTCCCACGCCGAGCGCTGGTCCGACCACGCACCCGTCACCGCCGTGTTCGATCTCGGCTAACTGGCTGACAGCCAGCGCTAGTTCAGCAGCACCGAGAGGCAGCCAGAGGTCCATAAAACCCAGCCGTGCCAGAATTCCCTCTCATCTGCAGGCCGACGCGACACCGACCTCAAGCTCCAGCGGACTTCCCCGCTGGAGCGTTTTACAAAGTGAGTCGATCGCCGGCTCCGATGGCATTGTCAACACTCCAGCGCCCTGCGGTCGGAGGCAGCCATCTTCGATTTCGACGGCACCGTGGTCGACAGCAGCACCGTAAACACCGATGCCGTCCGTGCCAGCTTCGCCGACCTCAGCCTCACCGTGCCCAAGCCGTGGCTGCGCGAGGCTCCGCTGCAGGAACGCGAACTCGCGACCACGCTCCAGACCACCATGCTGCCTCGCCGCATCCCCGAGATCAACGGCGGTGAGGTGGCCGTCCGCTACCGAGCCGGCCGCAGCGGACGCGAGGCGGGCGGGGACTGGTACGGCGTCATCCCCATGTCGGGTCGGCGGGTGAATCTCGTGGTCGGCGACGTGGAGGGGCACGACAGCCACGCGGCCGCCATCATGGGTCAGTTGAGGATCGCCCTGCGGGTCTACGCCACCGAAGGACACACCCCCGCCACGGTCATGGCCCGCGCGTCCATCGTCCCAGCCGTCGAACATCGTCAGCAGGTGCGTCCGCACGGCCCGCTGGTCGCCGGGGGCGATACCGGCGGCCACGTGCCAGTCCTGCGGCACGCGGAGCGCGATGTAGGCGCGGATGTGGCCGTTGCTGTTGCGCTGGGCGACCAGGGACCTGCCGGCGCCCTTCGCCAGCATCGATCCGTTGCCGACCAGCCGCGCGAGGTCGCGATGGCGGGAGTCGCAGTGGTCGAATCCGGTCTCGACGAAGGTGACGCCGGTGTATCCGGGTACGGCGTGCGACAGGGCCGGGCGGACGCGTGACCAGGCGCCGTCGGCACCGACCACCAGTTCGAAGTCCTCGGCGGTGCCGTAGCCGAAGCGCAGCCTGCAGGTACCGTCCGGCAGCGGGGTGGCCGGGCGACGGCACGGCCCCACCGCACCGTGCCCTCGGTGGAGGGGATCGGCGGGTGTGGGACACGGAACCCATGGCAGGGCCTCGTGCCACCGTCGATTGAACCCGGGGCTGTTCAGGCCGGTCGGCGGGCGAGGTGGTCGCGGACGGCGTCCAGGGTGGTGGCGATCAGCAGCGACTGTTCCAGTGGTACGAGGTGGGCGCCGGGGTCGCCGCCGATCGCCGCGTCCACCTGCTCGACCATCAGGCGGTACGGGTCCACTGCCGGGTAGTGGCGGCTCTCGCCGTCGACGGTCAGGGTGCTGGGCTCGACGGCCGCGCAGTAGGCGGGGGACGCGAGGGTGAGTTCGCCCGCCGTGCCGGTGGCGGTGAAGGACTCGTCCAGGACGCCGATGAGCGAGCAGCCGATGGTGGCCGTCCCCCCGCCGGGGAACTCCAGCACGGCGTCGGTGGACGCGTCGGCCGAACCCGGCCGACGCCAGAGCCGATGCTGCGCCCCGGCCACCCGGGGCGGCTGCCAGCCGAAGGCGGCGAGCGCGGCGGACACCGCGTAGTAGCCCACGTCGTACAGGGCGCCGCCGCCGAGCGAGGCGGCCACCCGGTAGTTGCCGGGCGCCGGCGCCAGCCCGTCGAACCGGGCCGTGACGGTGTGCACGGCGCCGAGCGCGCCCCGGGCGAGCAGCGCCTCCATCTCCCGGGTGCGCGGGTGCCAGCGGTTCCAGGCCGCCTCGACCAGCAGCCGGCCGGCGGCGCGGGCGGTGCGGACCATTGTGCTCACGTCCTCGGCCGTCAGCCCGAGCGGCTTCTCGCACAGCACGTGCTTGCCCGCCGTCAGGGCGCGCTCCACCCAGGGACGGTGGGCGCTGTTGTGCAGGGCGACGTAGACGACGTCGACCTCCGGGTCGGCCAGCAGGTCGTCGTAGGCGGTGTACACCCGGGCCGGGCCGAGGGCCCGGGCGCGTGCGGGGTCGCTCGCCGCGACGGCGTGCAGGCGTGGCCCGTCCGCCGTGTGGACGGCGGGGGCGAGGCTGGAGGTGGCGATCGAACCGGCCCCGAGGAAGCCCCAGTTGGCCACGTCAGTGCTCCTCCGTCGGCTCGGTCGAGGGTGCGGCGAGGTCCAGGACGAGTGAACTCCAGCCGAATGAGCGGGCGCCGTGCCCGGCGGCGTCCTCCGGGCCGTAGCACTCGCGGGTGTCCGAGGCGGCGACGAGCGCGCAGGTGCGTTCGGCGAGCGTCGCGGCCTCGGCGTGGTAGCCGTGCCGGCGCAGGCCCCGGTGCAGGTACCAGTTGAGGTTGACCCAGCTGGAGCCGCGGAAGATCGCGCCGGTGCGGAACTCCGGGTCGTAGGACGGCTCGGTGGCAGCCACACTCGGGACGGGGTACGGGCGCCAGAACTCCTTCTCGTTCAGCAGGTGTTCCTCGATCACCCGGTTGGCGACGGCGGTCGGCACCGAGTCGAGCAGGATCGGGAACAGGGCGCTCGCGGTGAGCACCTCGCTTCGGCGGCCCGCCACCAGGTCGAGGTCGTGGAAGGCACCTGCGGTCTCGTCCCAGCAGTGCCGCAGCAGAGCGGCGCCGATCGCGTGGGAGCGCTCGGCGAGTTGCCGGCTGGTCCGCTCGGGGAGTCCGGCGGTGCGGGCGAGCCGGGCGAGGCTCGCGAGGCCGTCCGCGTAGACGGTGTTGAGCAGGACGTCGATCCAGACGAAGCGACGGCGCTCGCGCAGTGGGGACTCGGGGGTGCGGGTGGGCGTGGCGTAGTCGGTGATGAGCTCGCGCATCGAGGTGTGCCAGGCGCGCCGGACGGTCTTCTCGTCCAATGGGTCGAGGCCGAGCGCGGCGTCGTACTTGGGGCTGCTGTCGAGCCCGGACTCGTCCGGCTGGTGGATTTCCAGCAGGCCGGTGCCGGGGTCGGTGCGGTGGGTGTGCAGCCAGTCGAAGAAGGCGAGGGTCGTCGGCAGCACCCGGCTCAGCCAGAGGCCGTCGCCGGTGGCCCGGTGGACCCGCTCGACGGCGTGGGCAACGACGGGCGGGGCGATGGTGACGGACCGCCAGCCCTCCCAGAGGTCGATCCGGAAGTCCGCCGTCGCGGTCGGCCGCAGGTCGTCCTGCCAGAGCACCATGTGCGGCAGGAAGCCGGTCGGGGTGGCGGCGGAGAGCAGGGAACGCAGCTCGGCGCTGGCGCGGCGGGTGTCGAGGTGGGTGAGGGCGATGGCGTGGAAGCTGCTGTCCCAGGCCCACTGGAAGGGGTAGCTGTCGGGCGACGGGCAGGTGAACTCGTACCGGCGGGCGGCGAGTTGGGAGTGCCCGGTGCGGTGGTTGCGGGCCAGGGTGGCGCGGGCCCGGGTGGAGCTCTCAGTGATCGGCATGGGCGGGTACTCCTGGGGCGAGGGACGGCTCCGGTACGGGTGCCGACGGCTGCCGCCCGGCGGCGGCGAGGAGGAGAGCGGCGAGCGGGAGCAGGCAGCCCGCCAGGCCGAAGGCCGTGCGGACGCCCAGGCGGTCGGACAGCGTGCCGAGGAGCAGGGGCGCGAGCATGATGCAGGAGCTGACCAGGAGTTGGACCCGAGCGGTGGCCCGGTCGGTGCTCCCGGCCCGGTCAGTGCTCCCGGCGCTCTCGCGGCCCTCGGTGCTCTCTCCGCCCTCGGTGCCGACGGCGCTCACGGCCAGGGAGAGGGTCAGCGGGAACAGGTTGGCCACGCCGAGCCCGGCGAGGGCCAGGGCCGGCAGAGCGAGCCAGGCGACGGTGGAGAGCCAGAGCAGGAGGAAGCCCGCGGCGGCGAGCGCGAGCGCGCCGGCCACCAGCGGCGGCGCCGATCGGCCCCGGCCCGCGGTCAACCGGCTGCCGGCCAGCCGGCCCGCCAACTCGCCGCCGTAGAAGGCGGCGAGCGCGGCGGACGCCTGGCCGTCCGACAGGCCGGCCACACTGGTGAGTTCGGGGGCGGCGTAGTAGGCGAGGCAGAACTCGAAGCCGACCACGGTGCCGCACAGCATGGCGCGCAGCCAGAACACGTGCGGGGGCGGTGAGGCGGCGGGCGGGG
>NZ_JBHTTU010000110.1:0-16249 GCF_042794375.1 Kitasatospora sp. NPDC056531
ACTTCGACGGGAGCGCGGTGATGTTGTAGAGCGGCGCGGCCCCGGCGAGGATCCGCACGTGCGGCGTGTTCCCGGCGGCCACCGAGGCCTTGAGGCCGGCCACGATGGCGTCCTGGAAGGCGCCGTCCGGGAAGGGCGCGAGGGTCGAGATGTCGACGGTCCGGGTGGCGCGCGAGATGTTCTCGCGCATCTTGTCGAGCAGTCGGCGGGTGCCGGTGCGCTCGGTGCAGGAGGGGTCGCCCCAGCAGCCGGGGGTCTGCAGCAGCCAGCCGCCCGGATCGCCGGACGGCGCGTCGAGCCGGTTGCCCGCCGTGCGCTGCCACACCGTCCCCTCAAGGCCGGGGGACACCTGACGCAGGGTCTGTTCCACCGCGTCCAGGTGCGGGGTGGCGTCGGTCTGCGCGGCCGGGGCCTGGGCCTGAACCGGCGCGGGGGCGGGAGCGGCTGACGCGGGGGTGGCGGGCAGCGCGCAGACGGCGGCGACGAGGGCCAGCGCGGAGCCGGCGAGACGGCGGCCGGAACGGCGGGGCTGGTGATCGAGCACGTACAAGTCCTTCATGAGAGGCCGGGGGTGTTCACCCGGTTGACACCATTAAATTACCCTAAAGTAACCTGATGTGCTGTCAGGGTCTCATCAAGGCGGGCACACCGCGACGTCCCCGGCCTCGGGTGCGAGGCCGGGGACGTGGCGATGCATCAGGAAGGCTGTCCGGACCGCGCCTCAGCCGGTGACCTCGATCGTGACGTCGTACGTGCGCTGGTCCGGCCCGCAGTTGAGGGCCTCGCCGCAGATGGTGCGGGAGGCGGCGAGGTGGGCCGTGCCGGGCGTGCGGGCGGTGAAGGAGGCGGAGACGGTGCCGCAGCCCCCGCCGGGCCGGCAGGAGGGGGACGCCGAGGTGCTCGGGGAGCCGGCCGGGCTGACCACGTCCGGGGCGGAACTGGTGGCGGCGGACCAGTAGGTGCTGTGCAGGTCGACGGAGATCGTCGTGCCGACGGCGACCTTCAGGGTGGTGTGGTTGGCGTGTTCGTCGGCGGTGACGGCGGCCGCCGCGCTCGCGGTCGTGGACGCCGGAGCGGTCGAGGCCGCCGAGGTGCCGGCCGAGCCGCAGCCGGCCAGGGCGAGCAGGGCGCAGGCGCAGGTCAGAGCGATGGCGGTGGGTCTTCTCAGGTTCACAGTGGTTCCCTTGTGCCGATGTGCGAGCGGTGCCGATTCGACGCACCGGAGGCCGGATCGGATCCCCCGACGGCCGAAAACTCGAAGACCAAAAAACCGCACCGGGGCGGGCCCAAGGCCCACCCCGGCGCGTTCGGCGCGTCGATCGTCAGGAGACGGTCACGTCGTCGTAGTAGGTGTAGGTCGGGTCACCCGGGTAGTTGTCGTCGTGGTTGCTCAGGGTGAGCGTGTACGAGTGGCCCGGGGTGACGGCCGCGGCCTGGTTGGTCCAGGTCGCGGTGGCCGCGCAGGTCTTGGCGAGGACCGTGGTGGTCGTGCCGGTGGTGTTGTCCTTCAGCGTGGCGGTGGCCCAGTCGTAGGACACGGTGTCCGGGCAGGTGTTGCTGTACCAGAAGGACACCTTGCTGGAGCCGGTCGGCGCGGTGAAGGTCTGGGCGATCGAGGAGTCACCGGTCGGGTTGGTGGAACCGACCATCGCGCCGTAGCTGCCGCTGTGGGCGGCGCCGGTGGTGGCGGAGGTGGAGCCGGCGGCGGTCCAGCCGGTCAGGCTGCCGGCCTCGAAGTCACCGTTGGTGACGGCGCTGCCGCCGCCCGAGGTGGAGGACTCGGTCCAGGTGAAGGTGGTGTTGCCGGCGGCGCCGGTGGTGTCGGTCGCGGTGACCGTCACGCTGGAGGTGCCGGCGGCGGTCGGCGTGCCGGAGATCAGGCCGGTCGAGGAGTTGATCGACAGGCCGGCGGGCAGGCCGGTGGCCGAGTAGGTCAGGGTCTGACCGGAGGCCGAGTCGCTCGCGTTGACCTGCAGGCTGGCGGCGGTGCCGACCGTACCGGTCTGGTTGCCCGGGTTGGTGACGGTGACCGTGTTGCCGTGGGTCAGGATGGCGTGCGAGATCGCGCAGGAGTTGGTGTCGTTCGACCAGCTGGCCTGCTCGGCGAAGCTGCCGTAGGAGCCGAACGAGACGTTCGCGGCGCCGCCGGTGCTGCCGGGCTTGATCCAGGCGCACTCGTCGGAGTTCTCCTGGCCGTTGTACGAGCTGCCGGTCACGTGGTTGGTCCAGCCGCCGGCCGGGTTCTGGTCGGACATCATCTCGTGCCACTCGTGGCCGAGGGTCATCGTCCAACCGTCCAGCGTGCCGGGCGAGTTGACGAAGCCGACGCCGCAGTTGGCACCCTGGTCGATGTTGTACGGCTGGTTGGAGAAGGCGATGTCGCCGTAGGGCGAGCTGGCCGCGCCGCCCGTGAGGGTGGTGTCACCGTTCCAGTCGTGCCAGGCGCAGTACCCGGTGGTGGGGTTCTGGTAGTCGTCCGGGTTGGTGCCGTGCGGCGACAGGACGATGTAGTACGCGTCGCGGTTGGAGGCGGCCGTGGTGTTGCCGAAGTGGCCGGCGGCCTTGACGGCCTCCTGGGCGAGCTGGTTGCCGCTGGCCTGGGCGGGCGAGGCGGCCGCGTTGTCGTACCAGACGCCGGACAGGACGCCGCCGCTCTGGTACGGGACGAAGTTGGCGTTGGACGGGCAGCTGACCGCGCCGGCGGCGACGTTGGGGCCGTCGCACCACTGGGTCAGGTCGGCCGACCAGGTCTCGCCGTTGGTGCCGATGCCCTTGAACATCTGCTGGGTGGCACCGGCGGCGCCCGCCGAGTCGCCCGAGAACTTCGCGTTCCCGTTGGCGTCGGTGGTCTGGGTGCCCCACTGGTTGCCGTAGAAGACCAGGTAGACCTTGGAGTGGCCGCTCTGCACGCCGATGCCGTCGACGCCGCCGCCGTAGGACAGCGTCTGCTGGCCGGTGGCCGCGGCCTGGTTCTGCGCGGCGAGCCACTTCTTGTAGTTCTCGTGCTGCTTCATGCCCGGCACCGCGCCGTGGCGGTACTGGTGCCCGTTCTGCGGGTTCCAGGGGTTGAACTCGTTGGCGGTGCTGCCCGAGGAGCTGGAGATGTCCTGCGCGGCGGCCGGTCCGGCCGCACCGACGAGACCTGCGGCGGCGAGCGCGAGTGACGCGATTCCGGTGAGCGCCGCGTACTTCGCGCGCCGCGTTCTGCGGGAGTGACCCATGGGGTGAGGGTGCCTCTCTCGTAACCGATCGCCCGAACGGCTGGGGGCCGCGGAACGATCCCTTTGTGGGGAAGGGAACTGACGGCGAATTCCACCGGCAGCCAAAATCCGGCATGTTTTCCGACACCCGAAATTGACTGCCCGTCGGTGGACGGCCGCCTGCTGGGCATGAAGGAAAGCAGAGCTGATGAACGCGGGTCAACGGAGAAGGGTAAGGAAACATTAAGAGTGGGCGTCCGGGCAGGTGAAAGGCCCGGTGCGCACCCGAGTTGACGCGTGTAGCCATTCACTGAATACGGGTCAGAAGACTGTTTTCGCATTCAGTGAAACGTCGCGCCCTCAACATTTTCATCATTGACTGTGAACGGCGTTCGCAGCCCCGGAGCGAGAGGGCATCACCCACGGGAAAGGACCGCGACGACCGGAGCCACCGTGGCGGGAAAGACCGGTTCGACCGCGAAGCCCGCACCCGATGGCCCCCGGTGGGGTTCGGCGGGAGACTGGCCGTGGGGGTCGAGGCACGGTTGGAGCGCAGCGATGGGCGATGGGCGGACCCTCGACGAAGTGATCGCCGCCGACGGCCCGCTGCCGCCGCGCGAGGCGGCCCGGGTCGGCGCCCAGATCCTGGCCGCGCTGGTCCGGGGGCACCGGTCGGGGCGGGTGCACGGGGCCGTCGAGCCGAGCCGGGTGGTCCTGGAGCAGGGCCAAGCGCTGCTCACCGCGTTCGCGGCCGAGCCGCTCAAGGGCTCCCCCGACTACCTGGCGCCTGAGCGGGCCGCAGGTCGTCCGCCCGGCCCCGAGGCGGACCTGTGGTCGCTGGGGGCCACGCTGTACACGGCCGTGGAGGGCCGACCGCCAGCGGAGCAGCCGCCCGAGCCGCGTCGGGCCGGTCCGCTCGCACCGGTCATCGTGTCGCTCCTGCGCCCGGACCCGGCGCAGCGGCCGGGCGCCGAGTGGACCGGGCACATGCTCGACCGGGTGGTGGCGGGCTTCACCGTCGGCCCGGCGACCGCCGAGGCCCTGCCGCCCCGGGAGTCTGCCGCGGCACCCCCTGCGACGGGTAGGCCGCCTCCGACCGTGCGGCGGCCCTGGGTTCTGGTCGCGGCGGTGGTGCTCGCGCTGGCGCTGATCGGCGGGTTGGTCTTCCTGCTGGCGGGCCGCGGCACGCATCACCAGGCGGCCACCACGGCGCCGTCCACGCCGCCGTCGGCCACCGCACCGTCGACACCCGGGACGCCCACGACCCCAGCGCCGACACCCGGGACACCGTCGCCCCAGGCCCCGTCGACCGCCCCGCCGCAGACCCCGGGGGCCTCGGTGCCCCCCGGCTACGTCGAAACCACCGACCCGGCGGGCTTCAGCTTCGCCGCTCCCACCGGCTGGACGCGGAGCGACAACGGCATGGGCGCCGGCGACTACTCACCGGACAACGGCGGCCACGTGCTGCGATTCGCCCTCATCCCCAACCCTTTTAGGCAGGCACCCCTCGACGGGTTCCGCCAGATCGAACAGTCACTCACCCAGCAGGGCGGCTACACCCGGATCGACCTGCGCGCCAACACCTACCAGGGCAACCCTGGCGCCTACTGGGAGTTCACCTTCGGCTCGTCCCACGTGGGCGCGCAGTCCTTCCTCGCCTCGAACGGCACCGAGTACACGATCTACCTCTCCACCCCCGACTCCGACTGGGCCTCCTACCAGCCGGTCCTCACCACCGTACTGAACACCTTCACGATCCCTTAGGTCCCGATCTCCTCGATCCGCCGCCCGTCCACCCAGGCCGACCAGCCGTTGGAGCAGGCGATGTGCGCCCAGTCCCCGGCCCGTTCGAGCAGTTGCAGCTCCACTCGCCCGTCGATCCGGGTGACGGCCTTGAGCGCCGGGTCAGGCGCGGTCCAGGCGGACATGCCGCCGGACGGGACGCGGTGCGTGGGCCGGAAGGCGGGTGCGGCGGGCGGGCCGGGCGGCACCGGGGACGCGGGCGGGCGGCTGAGCCGTTCGGTCGCCGGCGCCGCCACCGTCACCGGCGCCCGCTCCGTCCTCGGGCGGTAGACCTCCTCGGGCAGCTCCAGTTCCGGGATCGGCCGCAGGAACTCGGCGGCCAGGTTGCACGCCTCCACGACACCGAGCGCCCGCAGCCCGAACCGGACGGCCGACCAGTCCTCCCGGGCCCGGGTGAGGCCCTGGCTGACCAGCGCCCAGACGGTCGGCTCGGTCACCACGAACAGGACCATGTCCTCCTGGGCGACGGGCCGGCCCGCCTCATGGCCGACCACCTGGACGTCGTGCAGCGACAGCAGGCTGATCCAGGTGAACAGGGTGCCCGCGAAGGTCGCCAGGGTGAGCCCGGGCTCGTAGGCCGGCGAATCGCCGGTCCCGGCCCGTTCGAGGTATCCGGCTTCCTCGTAGCGGCGCAGCTCCCGTTCGGCAACTACGGCGGTGACCGGCGGAAGGGGCACACCGGCCTGGCCGCCGGGGTGCAGCTGGGAGGCGAACAGCTCCGCGACGGCGTGGCTGATCCAGCGCCGGTCGGCCACCCGTAGGGCGTCCTGCTGGGCCTCCAGGACGTCCGTGAGGGAGACGGTTACCGGCGTCGGCTCCGTCCGCCGCCCGGCGAAGGACCGGAAGAAGACGGTCTTGTACGCGTCCACCAGCACCAGCAGGAAGGCCAGTTGCTCGGCGGTCAGCTCCTTGTCCGGCAGCGGCATCGGCTGGCCGCTGGAGAACTGCACCTGGAGCTGTACCCACCAGGCGAGGTCCTGCGGCGCGAACGGGGCGAGCAGCTCGAACCCGCCGTCCAACCCGGGCCGCAGGCCGACGAAGACGTCCTCGGAGCGGCGGGACGCGTACAGCCGACACTGGGTCGGCGCGCTGTTGAACAGGGCGCTGCGGGCGTCCACCACCCGGTCGGGGACGGCGAGCGGCAGCAGCGCAATCCGGACGACGGCGGCGGACAACTCGGTGAACTCACGGAGCAGTTCGGCGACTTCCCGGACCGGCCCGGTCGCGTCCGGACCCGGGGCGCACAGGTCGGTCAGCGGTGAGAGCACACCGGGCTCGGGCAGGTCCAAATGCCTTGCCAGCGGCGCGAATTCGGCCCGACTGAGGCGGATGGTGCGGGCCAGGCCGCCCGGCGAGGAGGTGTCGGGTACCGTCGCACCGGTGGCTTCGGTGTCCATGGCTCACTTTCCTTCCGCCGGTTCGTCCCCGCGTGCCGGGCCCGAGGCGATGCCCTTGACCACGTTGCCGGCTTGCCCGCCGGCCACCTGCACGACATGGCCGGCGAGTTCGCTCAGGCCGGGACCGGACAGGGTGCGGAACGCGGGTTGCGGCGCGCCGTGTCCTTGGACGAAGGCCGCCAGGTTCGAATCGACCTGCTGGGCCAGGCCGTTGATCGAGGTGCCGAACTTCTGCTGGGACAGCAGCTCCATCTGCGTCGGGGCATAGACGCCCTTGCCGCAGTCGCCCAGGAAGGTCTTCATGTCCATGACCCGCTGGTAGGCGCCGGGGTCCGCGCCCTGGTAGTAGTACATCATCGGTTCGAGCTTGGTGCTGATGTCCTTGGCCACACCCCGGGCCGTCTCCTGCAGGGCGCTGCCTGGGCTCAGCTCCTTCACGTTCATGTATGACTTGTAGGTGGTCACCGACCCGGTCTGCGCGGCCCATTTGGGGTCGGGCGGGTAGCCGAGGGCGTCGTTCTTGAGCACCGGCAGGTCCTGGTACGCCTCCGGGTGCTTGCTCTGGGTCACCGACTGCAGCGCCTTATCCGCGTTCTGGCCGCCGGTGGCGGCGCCGTACGCCTCGTGGTACGCGGCCTGGAAGTCCTTGTTGGCATTGGAGGGGCTCACCGGCACACCGTTGAGCGTCAGTTGGTCGGAGGCTCGCAAGTCCTGGAGCCTCTTGTACAGATCCTCGGCCCGTTGCGAGGTGGGCGAGGCCTTCTCCAGCTGCGCGAGGGTCTGACGGTAGGCCATTTGCTGCAAAGCCAGGTCACGGTCCATCCCGACGGTGCCTACGCTCTTGGCATTGCGCAAATCAGTCAGGTCGTCGATGGTCAGCGGCTGTCCGCCCCGCTTGTAGCCCTGCGCGTTGAGGAGGGCGACGGTGTCCTCGTGGGCCTTCGTCAGCACCGGGTCGAGGACGTTTGCGAACTCGCCCTGGATCTCCTTGGGAACGGTCTTCAGGGTCGCCTTGGCCTGGTACTCGGAGTTGATCTCGTTGACTTTCCGGTTCAACGCGTCCTGCGCCGCGGCGATCTCGTCCGCGCTCGCCCCCTGCGCCTTCAGGCCGCGCAGGTCACTGGCCATCTGCTGGAACTCCTCCGCCGCCTTCTGTCCGGCGGCCTGCTCGGTGCGGAAGGCGGCGTCGGTGGCGGCCGTGGCGGTCGGGACCGGGCCGGGCGGCGGCTGGCCGCCGTGCAGCTGGCTCAACGCGGAGGTCTCCTTGACCGCGTCGGTCGCCGCCGGGCCGATGTTGTTCAGGCCGAGCGAGTGCAGCCCGACGGCGTTGCCGAGGTCCTGGACGAAGGCGAGCGCGATCGTGCCCCGACCGACCTGCGGGGCCGGGCTGTTGGGGTCGATGACCTGGCCGATGGTGGCCTGGTAGGCGGCCTGCAGGGTGTTGATCGGCAGCACCGCGTTCGCCGCGCCGAGCAGGGCGTGGCCGAGCCCGCCCTCCTCGTACCCGACGCCGAAGCCCTGGACGGCGTTGCGGCCGACCATGGAGGCCCCGAGCTGGGCGGCGCCGGCGGCGGTCAGCGGAACGGCGAACGGGGCGAGCAGCATCTCCCCGGCAATGGCGACGTGCTGCCAGCCGACGGCGGCGGCCTCGTGCTCCTGGGCCGCGATCGAATCCAGCTCGGCGGCGGCCGCCTCCGCCTCGTTCCGCCCCTGCGCCTGGGTGAGCAGCGCGGTGGACATCTGCCGCAGCGCACCCTCGGTGTCAGTGCCCGGGGCACCGCTCTCGATCTGCTGCAGCACCCGGTTGGCCATCTCGAACTGGCCGGGCGGGAGGTGGTCGATCAGGTTGCTGAGGTAGTTCTCGTGGGCCTGGATGCCGTCGAGCTGGTGGAGGTAGTCGGTGTAGTCCTTGTCCCGCTTGGTGCCGGCGGCGAGGAGCTTGTCCATGCCGTCGTCACGGGCCTTCTCCCGGGCTTCCAGTCCCTTCGTGTTGGCGTCCCGGAGATTCTTCTCCAGGTCCGTGATGGTCTGCAGCTGGTCGGGAGTGAGGCCCTTGGCCGGGTCGACGTCGTCGAGCAGGCCCTGTAGCCGCTGCCAGTAGTTCGACGGGTGGTCGGGGTCGGGGTCGTAGTAGTTGGCGCCGCTCAGCGCCTGGAGCCGGTCCCGGATCGCCTGGGCGGGGTCAGGTGCGGGCGGCGGCGCAGGCGCGGGGGCAGGAGCGGGCGCGGGGGGCTGGTCGGGTACGGGCTGGGCGTCCCCGCCGGGCCCCTCGTCCAGTGGCTCGGGGCCTGGCGGCAGGTCCGGGAGCACGGGCGGCAGGTCCGGGAGCACCGGTAGCGGTTCGTCCGGCGGCAGCGCTGGGAGCGGTCCGGCGTCGACCGGGAACGGCGCTTGCCGGCTGGGCAGGGTCAGGGCCGGGTCCGCCATCCCCTGGGCGTGGCGCCAGTTGAGGTACTGGTTGAACTCGGCGTCGGTGGGCGGGTCGGTGAAGCCGGGGTGGGTGGCGCGCCAGCGCTGGAAGGCCGGGTCGTCCAGCAGTCCCTGGATCCAGTTGTTGATCGCCCGGCGGTCGCCGGGCGGCGTGCCCGGCTGCGGCTGCCAGGGCGGTTCGCCGCCACCGCCCGGGCCGCCGTCGTCCGGTGGGCCGGTGCCCGGCTCGCCCGCCAGGGTGCCCGCGAGGTTGCCGAGGAACGAGCCCAGGATCCCGCCCGCGCCGGCCGCGGCCGCCCCGGCCGTGGCGTAGCGCAGCACCGTGGCGCTGCCGGTGCAGCTCAGCCAGGCCTGGCCCCGGAGTTGGCATTCGAGGGATCCGCCGTCGTCGGCGTGGGCCGGGATGGCGTCGGTGATCCCGTGCAGGAGCAGCACGGTGCCGATGAGCAGCACGATGCAGGCGGTGGCGGGCGGACGCGCACCGGTGGCGGAGATCAGCACGGCGGCCAGTGCGAGGGCGCCGGCCAGGCCGTATTTGACCGGGCTGTCGGTGATGAACGAGGCGATGATCAGCGATGCGGCGGAGCCGAGTAGGCCCACCGTCATGCCGGTGGTCCCGGTGATGCGGTGGTGGCGGGTCGGGGCGACGTGTTTGACCACGGCCGACCAGATCCGGCGCAGGAAGGTCGACACGATGCTCCCGAGCACGGTCGGTGCTCCCGCGAGCACGCCGACGGCGAGCACCGCCCCGGCCGCGGGCGGGACGACTTGGGCGGCCAGCAGGGCGATGGCCGCGCCCCACAGCAGGTGGACGTTGGCCGACCGGTCGCCCCGGACGAGCCCGGCGAGGGTTTGCGGCAGCGCGCGCAGGTCGGCCAGGAAGCGGGTGGTGCCGACGGCGTGCCAGTAGCCGAACACCCCGAACAGCACGGTGGTGAGCAGGCCCCAGAACAGCGCGCCCTGGAAGAAGTTGCCGTGGCTGGTGGCCGGCGCCCCGGGTGGTACCTTCCGCCAGCCGCCGTAGCGGACGGCGATCAGGAAGACGTTCACGGCGTAGCCGATCACGCCGCCGACCACCGCCCCGGTCACCGCGGACCAGACGTGCTCGCGTAGCCACCCGGGCAGCCGCCGCACGACCTCGCCGACGGTGGGGACGCTCTGCCGGGCGGTTGCGGTGGTCATCTCAGCGCTCCGTCCGGTCCACGATGACGAACCCGCCCGCGTACGGCTGGGCCGAGGTACGCACCCGCAGCACCGCGTTGCCCCCGGAGGCGAAGCAGGCCGCGGTGGTGCTCCCGCGCTCCAGCCGGGGCGACCCGACGGCAGCGGGCAGCGTGTACGACACCTGGTCGCCGTTGTACAGGCTCACGCAACCGTGCGCGGGCACCCGCAGGTACTGCGGGTGGAAGCGTCCGTCCAACACCAGGGCGCTGGGGCCGGAAGCCACCCGCTCACCCGCCCGCACGAGCGCCGGGGTGCCGAACGGCCGTTGCCAGGCCACCAGCACCAGGAGCACGGCCAGCAACGCGTAGGCGGTGGAGTGCGGCCCGACCTCGCGCAGCCGGCGGACGCTGCGCCCGGGGTCGGCGACCAGCAGGCCGAGCGGCGCCCCGTAGGCCAGGTGCCCGGCGTAGGCGATGGCGATCAGCCCGGCCCCGCGCAGCGCGTAGACCCCGGCGACGGGCGAGGCCACCGCGAGGGTCTCGATCATCAGGCCCCAGGCCAGGCCCCACTGCCAGCGCCGGCCGGAGGCGAGGACGGCGTAGCTGATCCCGAAGCCGATGCCGTTGGAGAAGTGGAACGCCCAGCCGAGCAGCCCGGTGCGCGGGTCGGACGAGGCCGCGCCCAGGGCGAGCACGCCGTAGGTGTCGATCGGTGCGAAGAGCCGGACCCCGGCCAGCACAAACGGCACCCGGACCAGGTCGTAACCGACGGTGCCGATCAGGCCGCCGACGGTCCCGACCACGAGGGCGCGGTGCAGCCTGCCCAGCCGCGGGCGACGGGCGGTCGCCACGCCGATGGCGGCGAGCAGCGCCAGGCTCGGCACGGTCACCGACCAGAACCAGACGGCGAACGGCGCCAGGCCGTACGCCCAGGCCAGGACGGGGGTGACCGGGAGGAGGCCGAGAAACGCGCACAGGGCCCCGACACCTCGCCCACCGGGCCCGGCCAACGCCCGGACCACTGGGCTGCCCACGGTCGAGGTGCGCTGCTGTCCTCGTGCCCGTTCGGCCATCTCGGGTTCCGATCCGACCTTCTCCTGCCACGATTCCACCGGCGGGTGACCGAGGGCAACCGATGACCGAGGGCTACAGCTCCCAGAGGCGGATCGTGCGGTCCGCGCTCGCCGAGACCGCGCGCCGGCCGGCCGCGGTGAAGGCCACGCCGTTGACGTTTCCGGTGTGGCCCTCGTACCGGGCCAACTCCCGGCCGTCCGCCGGGTCGACCAGCCGGACCCGGTTGTCGACACCGAGGACGGCGAGCAGGTCGGCGTCGTAGTAGTCGGTGCCGCTGCCGGTCAGCAGTCGGCAGCCGTCCGGGGACACCGCCAGGCAGCGCAGGTTGCCCGCGCCGACCTCGAAGTGGCCCGTCTCGGCGCCGGTGACCGGGTCCCACACGTGCAGCAGGTTGTCCATGGTGGTCGCGACCACGAGGCCGCCCTGGACGGCGAACCCGACGCCGGTGACCGCGAACAGCCCCTCACCGAACCGGCGCAGTTCCTTGCCGCCCTCCACGTCCCATAGCCGGACCTGGTCCGCGCCGAACTCGGTCTGGGCGGCGCCGGACAGCAGCTGTCGGCGGTCCTGGGAGAAGGCGACGGCGGTGACGTCCGCGGTGTGTCCCTCGAAGCGGCGTAGCTCCTGCCCGGTCGCGGGATCCCAGCAGCGCACGGTGAAGTCCCCGCAGCCGGTCGCCACCAGTCGGCCCTCCGGGGAGAAGACCGCGGCCAGGCAGCCCTGCTCCTGTCCGTGGAGGCGGCGCAGTTCGGCGCCGGTGTCGGTGTCCCACAGGACGGCTGGTCCCCAGACGCCACCGGACACCGCGAGCCGACCGTCCGGGGAGAGGGCCGCGCACTGCACCCCGTCCTCGTGGGCGACCCAGCGCCGCAGCTCCGTCCCGGCTTCGAGGTCCCACAGCCGGAGCGTGTGGTCCTCGCTGCCGGACAGGAGCAGACGGCCGTCGCGGGAGAGGGCGAGGCAGGTCACCGCCGCCGTGTGGCCGGTCAGGACGGACGCCGCGGACGGCGGGCCCGGCGGCGGACCGGGTGGTGGACCGGGCGGCGGACCCGGGGGCGGACCCGGGGGCGGACCGGGTGGTGGACCCGGGGGCGGACCGGTCGGAGGTGGCGCGGTGCCTGGCATGTCGGTGCTCCTGCATGAGGGGGTGACCCGCCCGCGACCACTGCCGACGCTACGCCTCGTCCAGGCCCGCGACCACGCGTCGAGCTCCCCTCGCGAGCTCCCCCGGCGGGGCCCGGTGCCGAGAGCATCACGATGTGGGCGGCCCGCGCGGAGGACGAATCGAGGCGCTCGGCGAAGGGCGGAGCGAGCGCGCCGGTACCGAGGGTCGGGTGGCCGGTCAGCTGCCCGGGTGTGGGGGCAGGGCGTCGAGCTCGGCCCAGACCGTCTTGCCGTCGCCGTGCGGCAGCGCGCCCCAGCGGGAGGCGGCCTGCTGGACGATGAAGAGTCCGTGCCCGCCGGGCAGGCCCGGGCGGTGGGGGCGGCGCGGTTCGGGCAGGGCCGTCGACCGGTCGCTGACCTCGATCCGCAGGCGGGTCTCGGAGGCGTCGAGGACGAGGTCCACGGGGCCGCCGGCGTGCAGCATGGCGTTGGCGACGAGTTCGGCGACGAGGAGCACGATGTCGTCCTCGGCCCCGGAGGCGCCCGCCGGCCACGACCAGTCGGCGACGGCCTGCGCGGTGTACGCCCTGGCGCGGGCGACGGGTTTCGGCAGCCCGGCCAGGTGCAGGCGTCGGCGCTGGCCGCCGGGCGGCAGCGTGGGGCCGGCGCCCGGCCGGTCGCCGTCGAGGGTTGCCCGGCTGGTCGTCATGTGCGGGTTCCCCTTCGGTTTCGGCGCTGTGTTCCGCTACGTCTGCTCGGTTTCCCGACCATTGCCGGATTATGCGTGCCTCCGGCCGGCGGGAGTGGTCAGAGCGGTGCGGCGAGCGCGTCCTCCAGGGACGGGTGGAGCGAGAACACGGTGTCCGTGCAGGTCAGTTCCAGCAGCCGCCGCACCGCGACGGAGGGCGCCGACAGGCGGAACTCCACGTCCGCGGCTGCGGCCGCCATCCGCGTCCGCAGCAGCAGGTTCAGGCCGGAGGAGTCGCAGAAGTCGACGCGCCCGAGGTCGACGACCAGCAGCGGCGGATGCCGCTCCACCAGGTCGTCGAGCATGCTCCTGGCGGGCTCCAGGGTCTCGATGTCGAGGTCGCCGGCCAACGCGCAGACGGCCGCCAGGGTGTCGGTGTGCCAGGTGTGCACGGCCAGGTCGGGCCCGGAGCGGGCACCCGGCCGAGAGGGTTCGGAGGGGACGGTGGTCGGCGGCACGGTCGCGGGTTCGTTCTCTGCGGGCATCGTCTTCTCGGCTGGCATCGTCGTCGTGTTCCCTCCACGGGGGTCCTCCACGAGCCTACGCACGCCGACCGCAGTACGGCCAGGCCGTGGTCGGCGTGCACAGCGTCGCGTGTGCTCCTGGCGCCGTGAGGCCGGCTCAGGTGGCGGTGAGGTCCGCGTGCAGGTGCTTCAACGTGCGGGTGAGGAGACGGGAGACGTGCATCTGGGACAGCCCGAGGCGGGCGCCGATCTGGGACTGGGTGAGCTCCTCGCCGAAGCGCATGGACAGGATGAGCCGGTCGCGTTCCGGCAGGGCGGCGATGAGGGGCTTGAGGACGATCAGGTTCTCCACCGTCGCGAACCGCGCATCCTCCTCGCCGAGGCGCTGGGCGAGCGGGCTCGGCTCCTCCTCGCCCTCGGTGGCGGAGGTGTCCAGGGAGCCGGCGGTGCGGCCGTTGGCGGCGGCAAGCCCCTCGATCACCTCCTCCTCCGACAACTCGAGGTGCGCGGCGAGCTCGGACACGGTCGGCGAGCGGCCCAGCCGCTGGAACAGCACGTCGCACGCCTTGGCGAGGGTGATGCGCAGTTCCTGCAGGCGTCGCGGCACGTGCACGGCCCAGGTGGTGTCGCGGAAGTGCCGACGGATCTCGCCGAGGATGGTCGGCAGGGCGAAGGTGGTGAACTCCGCGCCGTGGTCGGGGTCGAAGCGGTCGATCGCCTTGATCAGGCCGAGCGAGCCGACCTGTATCAGGTCCTCCTGGGGCTCCCGCCGGTTGCCCACCCGGTGGACCGCGAACCGCACCAGGGACAGATTGAGCTCGATGAGCGTGGCCCGCACGTACGAGTACTCGCGGGTACCCTCCTCCAGTGTCGACAGCCGGGCCAGCAGCACCCTGGTGAGCTCGCGTGCGTCGGCGGGCGCGACCTCCCGCGGGTTCTCGATGCCGGCGAGCTCCGGGACGACGGCGCGCGGGGCGCCGGACGCGTCGACCGTCGAGGCCTCGTCCTGACCCGGGGCTGTCGCCCAGTGGAGGAGTTCGTCACTGGTCGTGGCCATGTCGGTCCTTTCCCCTCGGCGTACGGTCCGTCCCTGGGTACCCGCCGAGACCGGATCCATGTCCGGTCCCGCTGTGAAGATTGTGCGAACGGTCGGCTCGGGCGGACGCCGTCGCGGCGGGCGCATGAACCGCGGCATCGGGGGCAGCCGAGCGGATACGACCCGCCGGTCCGTGCCGGATCGGACCGGCCTCACCGCACTGCATCGCACCGCACCGCACCGAGAGGAGCCCTCGCCCGTGACCGTCGCCCCCGCCCAGCCCGGCCTGCCGCCGCCACCGCCGCCACCGGTGCCGCCGAAGCCGACCCGGCCACCCGGCTCGCCCGTGGTGCCCGACCCGCCGCCACCACCCGGCTCCCCCGTGCCTCCGGCGGATCCGCCTCCGGCACCCGACCCCGTCCGGCCGGCCCCCGACCCGCCCGCGCCGCAGCCGGGCCGCCCCCACCCGACCGAACCACCCGACTGAGGCGCCGTCAGCGGCATCCGCTTAGCCGGGCCAAGTGCTCCCCGCCGGCAGCAGAAAGGAGCGCGGGAAATGTGGTGGAGTCTGCTCCGCCTCGCCGTCGTCGGCGTCGCGGCCGCCCTTTTCACCTACGGCCTCGACCGGATGGTGCAAGTGGCGGCACGGCGGCTGGCCATCCCCGGGGGCAGCAGCGGCGTGCCGGTCATGGTGCGCAGGTGTCGCCGCCCGGTCCTGGCGCTGACGGCGTGCCTGCTGCTCTCCGCCGCGCAGCCGTGGATCAACGCGCCGCCCGCTGCCCGCGAGGGGCTGCGGCACCTCTTCGTGATCCTCTCGATCGCCTCCGGCGGGTGGCTGTGCGCCCGCCTGGTGGCGCTCCTCGTGGACAGCGCACTCAGGCTCGCCGTGCACCGCCGCGATGCGGCGTGGGCCGGGCGAGCCCGGACCCAGGCCAGTGTGCTCGGCCGGATCTGCCAGGCGGTCGTGGCCGTCGCGACCTTGGGCGCGGTCCTGATGACCTTCCCGGTGGTCCGCGGGGTCGGCACCAGCCTGCTGGCCTCCGCCGGGCTGGTCGGTGTGGCGGCGGGTGTGGCGGCGCAGAGCACGCTCGCCAACGTCTTCGCCGGGGTGCAGATGGCCTTCGGTGACCTGGCCCGGATCGGCGACGTCGTCGTGGTGGCCGGTGAGTGGGGGACGGTGGAGGAGATCACCTTGACGGCGGTGGTGATCGCGACCTGGGACCAGCGGCGGCTGGTGATGCCGATGTCCTACTTCGTCGGCCACCCGTTCGAGAACTGGTCCCGCCGCTCCAGCCGGATCACCGGCACGGCGCTGCTCCACCTCGACCACCACGCCCCGGTCGGGCTGCTACGGGAGGAGTTCGACGACTTCCTCGCCAAGAGCGACCTGTGGGACGGCCAGGGCAGCGCCCTCCAGGTGGTCGACACCACCCCCACCACCATCGTCGTCCGGGCGCTGGCGACGGCGGCGAACGCCGACGACGCGTTCGAACTCCGCTGCCGGCTGCGCGAGCACCTCATCGGCTACCTCCGCGACAACCACCCCTACGCGCTGCCGCGCATCCCCGTGGCGGAGGCTCCGGTACGGCGCCCGGCCCCCCGGGGCGCCGCCGACATCCCCCGGCCTGCGCCGGGCCGCCGCAACCCGTAGCCCAAGCGCCCGCAGCCCGCAGCCCGACAATTCGATAGCCCGTCACCGGATCCGCCGGTGGCCGGACCCGCCCCCTCCCCCAGGGCGGGGAACAAGGCGAACCCGGCTTCCGGGGGCGGGTCGACGGGGGCGGGAACGCCAAAACGGAGCTCGGTCCACCCCGCGGGCTCCCGGCACAA
>NZ_JBHTTU010000110.1:16259-18578 GCF_042794375.1 Kitasatospora sp. NPDC056531
CAACGACCAGAGAGTTCGAGACCCCGCCACGGGGTTCGTGGGTTCCCGCCCTTGCCCCGCCGCGGGGGCGGAGCACCGGCGCGCGCTCGGCTTACGGGCGCGGGTCGATGGGTGCGAGCACGCCGAAATGGCGCTCGATCACCTCGGCGGCCTCCAGGCACAAGTCCTCGCGGTACATCCGCCCGATGAGCTGGAGGCCCTGCGGCATGCCCTCCGCGAGCCCGGTGGGCACGCTCACCGCGGGCACGCCGACCAGCGAGGTCACGGTGCACAGGGCTCCCGGCAGCATCATCCGGGCGTGGCTCTCGGTGTCGGTGTCGTCGGGGATCAGATAGAACCCGGGGACGGGCTCGGGGCAGGTGGGCCCGAGGAGCAGCGGGTGGGCCTCCAACAGCTCGGCCCAGTCCCGCTGGAGGCCGAGCCGGACGCCGGTCTGCCGGAGGAACTCGGCGAGATCGGTGTGCTGGGTGCGCTCCATGAACAGGTCGATGTGCTGGGCGCCCTTCTCGGTGAGCAGTTCCCTGATCCGGGACCACTTCACGCCGAACTCGGTCATGATGAGCGTGCCGAAGCACTCCAGGGTTTCGAACAGCTTGGGGATCCGCACCTCCTCCACGGCGTAGCCCGCCCGCTCCAGTGCGGCGGCCGCCTCGTCGAGGGCCGCGCGGATCTCGGGGTGGACGCCGGTTCCGGACGGGTCGGCCACGATGCCGACCCTGAGCGGACCGGTGGGGCGGGGCCCGTACGCGGGTACCGGGACCGCCCTGGGGTCCTGCGGGTCCGCGCCGGCCAGTGCCTCGTACGCCGCGCGCAGGTCGGCGACCGAGCGGGCGATCGGGCCGTCGACGGGGATGAGCTGGGAGGCCAGCATCGGTTCCTGGCCCAGGATGCGGTGGTCGGCGGCGAAGCGGCCGTAGCTCGGCTTCAGTCCGGCCACTCCGTTGAAAGCCGCGGGCAGGCGGATCGAGCCGCCCGAGTCGTTGCCGAGGCCGAGCGCCGCCATCCCGACGGCCACCGCCACCCCGTCGCCGCTGCTACTGCCGCCCGGGGTCTTCGACCGGTCCCAGGGGTTGTACGTCCGGCCGAAGAGCTGGCTCGCGGGGTCCGAGGAGATCGCCAGGTCGGGCATGTTGGTGTGGCCGATCGGGATCGCGCCCGCGGCGCACAGCCGGCGCACCGGCGGGGAGTCGGTCTCGGCCACGTGATCGCGGAACCTCGGTACGCCGTGCGTGGTCGCCCACCCCGCCACGTGGATGTTCTCCTTGACGGTGAACGGCACGCCGGCCAGTGGGCCGAGCTCCTCCCCCGCCGCGCGACGCCGATCGGTTTCGCGCGCGGCCTCGCGGGCGCTGTCCGCCATCAGCTGGGTGACGGCGTTCACGACCGGGTTCACCTCAGCGATGCGCTCCAGGTGACTGTCGACCACCTCGGCCGCCGAGATCTCGCCACGGGCGACAGCCGTGCCCAACTCGGTGGCGTTCAGCTTCCACAGTTTCGTGTCCATCGCTCGCCGGGCCGCCCGCTGCCCCTCGGTGGTGCGCGGGCCGCCCTGCCCCCTTTCCCTTGCTGCGCCATGACGGGTCGTGCCACGCCGTGGCAGCGGCGGCCGCCATCGGCCACCCGTCGTTTCGATGCACTTGCATCACATCCCATTCCGGGAAGCGATGCAAGCGCATTACTACGGGGCGGTGACGGTCCGCCGAGGCGGTGCGGCTCGGCCGGTCACACCCCCCGCACCACGTCGAGGGCGGCGTCGCCGAAGGCGCGTACGCGGGCGGTGGCGCCGCCGGCGGGCCAGGCCAGGCCCCACTCGACCGGCGCCGCGTCCGTAAAGCGCACGTAGACGACGTCGGGGCGGGCGAAGTACCTCCTGGCATGAGCCCCCACGACTACCCCCCCCTCCCCCGCGCCCACGAGCGTGAGCGCCTCGTTGAACGTCATGGCCGTCGGGCCGCCGGAGACGTCCCGGCCGGCCGGTGTCCGGTCGGAGTCCGGGAGCGTCTCCGGGATCCGCACGACGGTCGCCCGGGCCAAGTCCGCCATGGAGAGGGCCTCGCGGCGGGCGAACGTGTGCCCGGCCGGCACGGCGAGCATGCGGGCCTCGCGCACCAGGACCGGCCCCGTGACGACCTCGTCCGCCGACACCGGATGGCAGGTCAGCGCCAGATCCACCTCGCCGTCGCGCAGCCACGGCAGGACGTCCGGCGGCCGGGCCTCGCGGATCCGGACGTCGCAGTCGGGGTGGCGCTCCCGGAACCGCTGCGCGACACCGCCAAACAATTGTCCCTCCGCGGGCCCGTGGAAGGCGACCCGCAGCAC
>NZ_JBHTTU010000111.1:0-18361 GCF_042794375.1 Kitasatospora sp. NPDC056531
CGTGCGCGCCGTTGTCGGCCAACTCGTCGAGCGGGAGGACCCGTTGGAAGGCGGTGCCGGCCAGCAGGAAGAGCAGCATCATCACCACCAGGGCGAGGAAGCCGCCCCGGGAGGCGTCGCGCGGGTCGCGCACCTCCTCGCCGACGCTGAACACCGACTCGAAGCCCCAGTAGCAGAACACCGCCAGCACCATGCCCTGGGCCACCGCGCCGAAGGAGGGGATGTCGAAGGGGTTGTACCACTGGAGGGAGAACGGTTGGTCGCCCGCGAAGAGCCCGTACCCGCAGAAGCCGAGCAGCACCAGGTACTCGAAGACCAACAGCGCCTTCTGCAGCCGGGCGGCGAGGTCGAGCCCGCGCACCGCGACGAGTGCGGCGCCGATCAGGACGACGAGGCCGAGCAGGGTGCACTGGACGGTCGAGTCGGCGTCCAGGCGCAGGCCGGCGATGCTGCGCAGGTGCGCTTCGTCCAGGAGTTGGATGACCGCCGAGCCGGTGACGGTGGTGGTGTAGGCCATGAAGACCACCGTGCCGACGGTGTTCACCCAGCCGGTGAGGAAGCCCAGCCAGGGGCTGAGGGTCCGGCCCACCCAGCGGTAGCTGCTGCCGGCGTCGGGCTCGACGGCGTTCAGCCGCCCGTAGCCGCCCGCGATGGCGAGCACCGGGAGGAAGGCCAGCAGCATGATCGCGGGCAGGTGGAGGCCGACCACCCCCGCCATCAGGCCCAGGCCGATGCCGATGCTGCTGGTGGCGGCCGTACTGGAGGCGGCGATCACCGCGCCGTCGAGCAGGCCGATGGACTTGTGCATGGCGCCGTGGCCGGCGCCCGTTCTCGGACCGCTGCCCGTGTCCTTCACCGTGGATGCCAACGGATCACCGCCTTGGTCGTGGGGGTGGGGGTGGGGGTGGGGGGTGGGGGGGGGGGTGGGGTGGGGTGGGGGTGTCCCGTGTCACCGAAAACCCCCCCCCCCCACGGCGAGATCGTCACCATCGACGAGTACGCGCAGCCTCTGGGAAGCCCCGGCTGGGAGGGCACGACCCTGTACACGACGGCGGAGCCGTGCCCCATGTGCATGAGCGGGTGCGCGTGGGCCGGGATCGGGCGGGTCGTGTGGGGGACGTCGATCGAAGGACTGCGTCGCACCGGTCTGGACCAGATCGACCTGTCCGCCACCGCCGTGGCCGACGCCGCCAAGTCCTTCTACCGCCCGCAGCTGCTACTGGGCGGGGTGCTCGCCGAGGAGACCGACGCGTTGTTCCGCCGCGCCCAGGCCATCCGCGACGGGGACGGCGAGGAGCAGTCCCAGTAGGGCTCTGTCAGGTCGTAGTGCGCTGTCAGGTCGCGGGGCGGCGGCGGACCGCCCGGACGGCGCGGGCGAAGGGCTGCTCGGCCGGCGCGGCGGCCGGGGCCGCACCGCCGTCGCCCCCGCCGTCGCCGCCGCGGGCCGGCAGGTCGTTGGCGATCACGGCGGCCTCGGTGAGCAGGCCGCGCACCTCGGTGGCGCGGTAGAAGATCCGGGTGCCCTCCCGGCGGGCCACCACCAGGCCCGCCGCCCGCAGCTTCGCCAGGTGCTGCGAGGTGGCCGCGACATGGGCGCCCAGCAGTTCGGCCAGCTCGCTGACCGGCAGCTCGCGACGGCTCAACGCCCACAGCAGCCGGTACCGCGACGGATCGGCCACCGCCTTCAGCACGGCCACCGCCCGCTCGGCCGCGTCGGTGTCCCAGGCCTCTTCCTCAGCACCACCCATGCATGGATCGTACCGACGGACGCCCGCCCGCCCAGGCCCGGCAACAGATGACGGATGACGGATGACAGATTTCGAAATCTGCCATCTGTTCGCTGTCATCCCTCCCCCACCCTCAGGCCGCACGCGTCCCGTTCAGGTACGCCAGCACCGCCAGCACCCTCCGGTTGTCGTCGTCCGACGCCCCGAGCCCCAGCTTCGCGAAGATGTTGGAGGTGTGCTTGCTGACCGCGCCCTCGCTGAAGTGCAGGCGCTGGGCGATCGCCGCGTTGGAGCGACCCTCGGCCATCATCGCCAGGACGTCCCGCTCCCGCGCGGTGAGCATGGCGAGCGGCTCGTCGTAGGCGTTGCGGGCGAGGAGGCGGGTGATGACCTGGGGGTCCATGACCGTGCCGCCGGCGGCGACGGTGTGGACGGCGTCGACGAACTGGTCGGCCTTGGAGACGCGGTCCTTGAGGAGGTAGCCGACGCCGCCGTTGCCGTCGGCGACCAGTTCGCGGGCGTAGAGCTGTTCGACGTGCTGGGAGAGGACCAGGACCGGCAGGCCGGGCTGTTCGCGGCGGGCTGCCAGCGCGACCTGGAGACCCTCGTCGGTGTGGGTCGGGGGCAGTCGGACGTCGACCACGGCGATGTCCGGACGGTGTTCGGCGAGGGCGGCGGCCAGTTCGGGACCGCTCTCCACCGCTGCGACGATGTCGTGCCCGTGGGCACGCAGCAGCAGTTCCAGTCCGTCCCTCAGGAGGATGAGGTCCTCGGCGAGGACAACGCGCACGGTAGCTCCATGATCAGCCTGGTCGGGCCCCCCGGGGGGCTGGTCACCGTGAGCGTACCGTCGAAGACCGCCAGCCTGCGCTGGATGCCCCGCAGGCCACTGCCCTTGCCGGGGTCGGCCCCGCCCTGACCGTCGTCGGTCACCTCGGCCCGCAACAGCCCTGCGGCGTGCGCGAGTTCCACCGTGGCGTGGCGGGCCTCGCCGTGCTTGACGGCGTTGGTGAGCGCCTCGCTGACGGCGAAGTAGACCGCCGACTCCACCGGGGCCTCGGCCCGGCCCGGCAGTTCGGTCCGGACCTCGACCTTCAGCGGCACGTCCAACGCCAACGCCCGTACGCCCTCGGCCAGTCCGCGTTCGGCGAGCACCGGCGGGTGGATGCCGCGGACCAGGTCGCGCAGCTCCTGCAGGGCCTGGGTGACGTTCTCCTGGGCGTCCGTCACCACCCGCTTGGCGCTCTCCGGGTCGCGGTCGATCAACGCCGCCACCGCACCCAACCGCAGGCTCACCGCAACCAGTCGGGCCTGGGCGCCGTCGTGCAAGTCCCGCTCTATTCGGCGCAGTTCGGCGGCCTGGGCCTCGGTGGCGTCGAGCCGGATCTCGGTGAGCTGCTCGACCCGCTGGGCCAGCCGGGTGCGTTCGGTGGGGCCGAGCACGGAGCGGGTCCAGAGGCCGTGCAGGCGCAGCGCGGGCCGGGCGAGGGCGAGGCCGCCGGCGATCAGGACCGGGCCGAGGAGGGCGGCGAGCAGGCCGCCGAGCGGCAGGTCGTACGGCACCAGCGGCTGGCCGAGCCCGTACAGGCCGGCGGCGACCAGCAGGACGGGCGTGGCGGCGACGGCCCCGCCGACCAGCGGGTCGGAGATCACCCAGAGGGCGTCGCGCCAGGTCGCCGGGTCGTTCCAGAGCCAGCGGAGGGTCCGTGCCATGCCCGCGAACCAGCGGCTCTTGTGGTAGTCGTGGCCGGTCCAGAACCAGCCGTGCAGGGTGCGTTCCAGCGCGGGCTGCGGCTGGTACGGCACCGGTACGGGCACCTGCGACCAGTGGCCGGACGCCCAGCGTGCGGCACCGGCGGCGGCGCGGACCGCCTTGGTGGCGGGCGGGAAGAGCGGGAACATCCCGAGGCAGCCCCAGAGAAGGAAGGACGCCAGGTACAGCACGCAGAGCACGGCCCCGGCGGGGATCAGCAGGGCCAGGACGGCGAGGCGCCCGAGCGCCCGCGCGGCCGCGCGCAGCGCCTGGGCGGCTCGGATCTGCGGGGTGGTCACTGGTCCTCCGGCGTCTCGGGTTCGGATGATCATGATGGCAGCCGGCCCGCGGCGGCGGCGTGTGTTCCGGCGGTGTCCTCGGCGGCCGCGTGCTCGGCGCGGATCAGCCGGTACACCCCGTGGAAACAGGCCGCACCCAGCAGGATGAAGCCCGCCTCCACCGGCAGCTGCCAGTCCGAGGGCAGGTACAGGGCCAGGAACCAGCTCCGGTTCGTCGGCGCGAGCAGTGTCATCCCCATCGCCACCCCGCCCTGCGGGGCCGTGCTCAGCACACCGGCCGTCACCAGCAGTCCGGCGGTCGTCGTGCGGCGGCGGGAGAGGCCGTCCAGCAGGTCCTGCTCCTCCTGCGACCGGGCCGTCTCCGTCACCCGCCGCACGCCCTTGCGCATCACGTCGAGCAGCTCCGGCCCGCGGGTCTCCAGTCGGCGCCGGGCCTCCCGGCCCATCCACCAGGCGTACAGCAGCCCGGTGCCCAGGCCGACCGCCACCCCCGCCCAGCGCAGCGGCGCGTTGTGCAGCAGGGTGCCGGCCAGCACGACGCCGGCCGCCGGCAGCGCGGCGAACAGCTGGAGCAGCAGCACGGCCAGGCTCTGCATCCGGACCTGGTCGCCGTTCTCGTCGCTGAAGCCGTCCAGCGGGTTGCCGCCGGGCCGGTCGGGGAACGGAGCCGGGCCGAGCAGGGACATCAGCGGCGCCAGGCCCGCCCCGGCGCCGAGGACGGCGGGCAGGGTGGCGAGCAGCCAGGGCCAGGCCCAGCCGTTGGGGACGGCGAGGGTCGCGGCCACGGTGAGCAGCAGGGCGGCCGGGCCGACCACCAGCAGCCAGGCCAGCTGCCGGGCCCGGACGTCGATCCGCTCGGCGCCGGGGACGACCAGGGTCAGCCAGAGCGCGCCGGCGTCCAGGCCGTACAGGCTGCAGCTGAGCGCGCCGGCGTACAGCGCGAGGACGACACCCGCCCACGGCAGCACGGTGGGGAATCCGCCGAGCAGCGGGAGCAGGCCGGTGAACAGAGCGGTCCACAGCGCGATCCGCAGGAAGCGGGCGCGGCGCGGGTCGCGCGCCCACAGGCGCAGCTCCTTGCCGAGGACGGCGCCCCCGGGGCTGTCCGGGAGGGCCCGCAGCCGGGCGCCCCGGCGGGCGGTGGCCCGGCCGCCGCCGGCCGTGCCGCGCACCAGCTGCCGGGAGAGCAGGGCGGTCCAGGCGGCGAAGAGCAGCGCGCAGAGGGCGAGCAGTCCGCCGAGGCAGGCGCCGGCCAGGGCCCAGTCGGAGCGCCGGGCGGCGTCCACGGCGACCACCGCCCAGCCGGAGGGCAGCGCGCGCACGACCGTGCCGACGGTGGCGGCCCAGTGGCCGCCGAGCAGCTTGACGAAGAAGCCGATGCCGAACCAACCGGTGTTGAGGAAGCCGCAGACCAGGCCGACCAGCAGTGCGGACAGCTCCCAGCCGAGCCGCGAGCGGGCGACACTACCGAGGCCCTGCAGGCTCAGCTTGGCGAGCACCACCACGAACAGCAGCTGGAGCAGCGCGGCGGGGGCGGCGACCAGGGCGGGCAGCAGCCCCAGCCCGGCGCCGAAGACGATCAGCACCGTGAAGGCGATCAGGCTGACCACCGGGGTGATGCCCACGAACGAGGCGCCCAGCAGCCCGAGGGCGAGCCTGCTCGGGCGCTGCGGCACCAGGGCGAAGTAGGAGAGCCGCAGGGTCGGGTCGCCGCCGGTGAGAGTCGGACCGACCGCCCAGCCTACGGTCCAGACCAGCAGCACCAGGGCGATCGTGCCGACCCCGGCCTCGGGGGCGGGGAAGTCCACCAGGCCCAGCAGCGCCGTGCCGACCGCCGCCAGGACGCCGCACACGCCCCCGGCGATCAGGCTCGCGGCCCGGGGGCCGGACATCGACCGTCGCAGGACGGCCAGCTTCATCCCGGTCAGGACGCCAACCACGACAGTCCCTCCTTCCCGCCGGTACGGGCGCCGACCAGCTCGACGAAGACGTCCTCCAGGCCCCGCCCGGCGCGAACCACGTCGACCGGGCCGGCCGCCGGCACCCGGCCGGCGGCGATCACGCCGACGTGGTCGCAGAGCTGCTCGACCAGGGCCATCACGTGGCTGGAGAGCACCACCGAGCCGCCGGAGGCGGTGAAGCGCTGGAGGATGACCCGGATGGTCGCGGCGGACACCGGGTCGACGGCCTCGAAGGGCTCGTCCAGCACCAGCAGTCGGGGGGCGTGCAGCAGGGCGGTGGCCAGGCCGATCTTCTTGCGCATCCCGGTGGAGTAGTCGATCACCGGAGTGTGCTCGGCCTCGTCCAGTTCCAGGACGGCCAGCAGCTCCTCGGCCCGGGCGTCCACGGTGGCGGCTGGCAGGCCGCGCAACCGGCCCAGGTACTGCAGCAGTTCACGGCCGGTCAGCCGCTCGGGCAGCATCATGCCGTCCGGCAGCACCCCGACCAGGGCCTTGGCGCGCACCGGGTCGCTCCACACGTCGACCCCGAAGATCTCCGAGCTCCCGGCGTCCGGCCGCAGCAGGCCGACGGCCATCGACAGGACGGTGGTCTTGCCGGCGCCGTTGGGGCCGACCAGCCCGTAGAACGATCCGCTCGGCACGACCAGGTCGACGCCGTCCACGGCGGTGTGCGCGCCGAACCGCTTGCGCAGGCCGGCCAGCCGCAGCGCCGGGGCGCTGCCGTCCGTCGCCGGCCGGGGCTCCCGCCCCCCGTGCACCGCTCCCCGCACCTTGCCCCGCACCTGGTCCTCCCCGCGTCTCCCACGGCCGCCCGGGCTCCGGGCGGCTCGTGATCAACACTAGGAAGGGCGGGCGGGCCGCAGAATACGGCTGAGCCCCCGGTTGGGGGTGGGCCCAGGCCCACCCCCAACCGGTGACGACTCAGCCGACGTTGACGGTGAACTGACGCCTGGTCTGCTCCGGACCGCCGGAGAACGTCATGCCCGCGTGGTCGCGGTAGTCCACGTGGAGGGTGACGGCGGTCCGGCCGGGGTTCTGGGCGGCACGGAAGACGAAGTAGTAGTGGCCGCCGGAGTCCGAGCCGATCGCACCGCCCAGGTTCGCCAGACCGACGCTGCGGACGTACTCGTCGCCGACGGTCTGCACCACCGCGGGGTCGGGGGTCGGGTCGGTCTCGGTCCAGACGTCGCCCCGCACCCGGTGGGCGCTCACCTCGACCGAGAACAACTGCCCCGGCTTGACGCGGAGTTCACCCGAGGCCGCGGTGAACACCGTGCCGTGGTCGAGCTTGCCGGTGGTCATCCGGTCGATCACCACCGCGCCCGCCGCGCCCGCGACGACCAGTAGGACGACCGCGACGAGGAGGATCCGCTGCCACTTCTTCTTCACGAGTTCGACTCCCGGTTGGTTACGCGCAGTGCCAGTACGGCGGCGACGGCGTCGAGCCAGCGGGCGACCAGCTGGTCCCCCGCCGGGTCCGTCACGACCGTGGCGGCCGCTGCCAGCCAGCCCCGGGCCACCGCGGCCGCCGGGCCCGGCAGAGGTTCGGGCAGTTCGGCCGCGAAGCCGGTGCCGCCGGAGCGGACCACCTCTCCGAGGAAGACCACGGCGCGCGGCAGCACGCCGAGCCGGTCGGCGGTGATCGCGGCGGCGACCGCGCCGTCGCCGAACAGCACGGAGCGGACCACACCGGGGGCCGGCAGGCCGAAGCGCAGCAGGACCTCGATGTCCATCTCGGCCAGCCGGTCGTCGCTCAGGGGTTGGTGGTTGGTGCTCAACTATCAAGCCTCACTTGGGCATGCGGACGCTGTCGGCGATGGGGAGCTCGTCCCCCTGGGTGGCGCCCCCCAAGTGGTTGTGGATGAAGTCGTCCTCGCTGACCCAGACGGTGTAGCCCCAGGGGTTGTAGATCTCCAGCTGGTCGCCCCGGTGCGCGATGATCATCATCTGATGGCCGTCCGGGATGAAGTCGTCGTTCTTGACCGAGATCGGCACCGGCTTGCCCTGATCCACCGACGACTCGACCTGGGCCAGTACGTCCTTGCGCTGGTCCGCGTCCCCCAGGTCCACGTTCTTGTAGCCGGCCCCGGTGTGGTCACCGATCTCGGAGTTGGCGATGTCCTTGGACTCCCAGTCCCACATCCCGTCCGCCCCCAGGTGCATCCAGGACCGGGAGTCGTAGACGCGGTTCGTCTCCTTGTCCCAGCGGTCCTTGGCGGCCTGCCCGTTGTCGTACGCCGGATCGCCGGGGTGCCCCCCGGTGGTGAGCTGGAAGGCGAACAGCGGGTCGACCATCGCCCGGGCGGTCACCGTCGAGGCGGCCACGCAGGTGTTGTGCTGCCCCTGGTCCCACGCCACTCCCCCGTAGCCGGTCCCGTTCTGGCCGGGCGTGGCCGAGTCCAGCTGGACCGGGGAGATCCGCGCCGCCAGCCAACCGGGATCGTCCGCGTGACCGTGGATCTGGTCGTCGAAGGCCTTGATCTCGTCGTAACTGTGCCCGGCGGCCAACGCCTTCATCAGGTAGGCGCGCTCCTCCGGGGACTTGCTGCCGGCCAGCAGCTGGTCGAACCGGGCCCGGTCGGCGTCGCTCATCTGGTCCATCAGCTGGGCGGCCCGGACCGCGTTGGCCTCGGTCAGGATGGTGCCGTCCCCCGCGTTGCCGCCGACGGACGCGTCGACCAGGACCAGCTTGTCCTCCGCGCCGAGCCCCTTGTTCTTGAACTTGCCGGCCAGCGCCTTGTCCGCCAGCGCGTTCAGCTCGCGGGCGGCGGCGCGGCCCGCGTTCTCGGCCTTCACCGCGGCGTCGTAGATCGACTTGATGCCCTCCTTCGCCTTGGCGTGGGCGCTGTGCATCTTGTCGTCGTCCCAGTTGATCGGGTCCGGCGCGCCGGCGACGGTGATGTCGTGCAGCAGCTTCAGCGCCTCGCCCAACGGAGCGGCCCCCTGCCCGTGCAGGGTCTGCGCCTCGCTCAGCGCGGTGGCCAGCGTGCTGAGCTGCTGCCGTCCCTTCTCCATCGCGTCGCGGCAGCGCCCCAGGTCGTCGGCGGAGGCCTTGACCACCTCGGCGGCCTTCTCGCCGACCTGCCCGGTCCAGGCGTCGGGCAGGTGCTGGGAGCTGACCTGTGCCACCTTGATCTGGATCTGGTCCAGCTGGCCGACCGCCTTGTAGTAGGCCGCGGCGAGGTCGCCGACCTTGCCGGAGTCGCCCTTGGGGGCGGACAGCTGCAGGGCGTCGTGGACCGCGTACTTGAGATCGCCCGCGCCCCACATGCCGTGCGAATCGTCGATGGTCTTCTTCAGCCTCTCGGCCTGCTGCCGCTGGGTGCCCAGGTCGAGGCCGAGCGGATTGAGGTCGTGGTCGGGCACGGTCAGGCCCCCGGCTTCTGGTACTGCTGCGCGACGCCGCTGTCCGTCTTGGCGTAGTTGGCCACGGTGGTGTGCACCTTGCCCCCGAGGTCGGTCAGCGCGTCGAGGTTCACCCCGAGCTCGTCCTGCCAGGCCGACCAGAAGGCCTTGGCCCCGTCACCCGCGTACTCTCCGAGCACCGCCGGGTCCGACATGTTCAACTTGCCCAGCGCGTCCTTGACCGAGCGGACGTCCTGCCCCGCCGCGATCAGCCCGTCACCCGCGTCCCCGAGCTTGTCCGGATGCGCACCGAACCCCGTCCCGGCGCCGTCGCTACCCATGCTGCTCCCCCCGATTCCCCGTCATACCGTCCGAAGATCGCCGGTCAGCATAGCGGCAGTTCCGCCGCCTCCTACGGGGGAGAACCGCGGAGTGGAGGGGCGTGCGCACAACCCACCGGATCTGTACGGAACGGGCACAGGATCGGGGGGAAGTCTTGGGGAACCCGGGCCCGGGCGTGCCGACGAGCGCCCCTCGGGTCGTTCGCGAAGACCTGCTCCCCGGCGCCAGGGTCGGCCACCTGGTGGCCGATCAGCGGGTGCGGGACGCACGTGGGCAGGTCGGCGGATTCGCCGACCAGCTCTCGCGGATCAAGAACATGGTCACCGTGAACACCTCGCCGATCTCGCAGGCCGTCATCGGCGGCGCCCTGCTGGAGAACGACTTCAGCCTGGCCCGGGCGACCTCCGGCGACCGGCAGATCTACCAGCGCAACCTGGCGCACATTCTGCGCGGTCTGAATTCACGGTTCCAGCGGTGCCCGGACGTTTCCTGGAACACTCCGCACGGCGGTTTTTTCGTCGTCGTCAATGTGCCGTTCACCGTCGACGACGAATTGCTCGAACGGTCCGGCCAGGAGTTCGGCGTGCCGTGGACGCCGAGGTCGCATTTCTGCGAAGGAAAGGAGGGGCGGAACCAGCTCCGACTGCCCTGCAGTTCACTCTCCGGCACACACCTGAAAGAAGGGTTGAACAGACTTGCGATCCTTTTCGCCGACCTCGGCGTGTGTCATGTTGACAGGGGCGCCGACTCGATGCCTGACTGTAGTAGCGCGGGCGCGGTGATTACAGTCGGGAGTTGAATTGTTACACTGTGAAGCCGTCTGCAAGCGCTACGGTGCAGGCCGGTGGATCCTCAGCGATGTGGACATGAAGGTCTCCGCCGGCGACGTGGTCGCGGTGGTGGGCACCAACGGTTCCGGGAAGTCGACCCTGCTGAAGATCCTGGTCGGGCTGTCGCAGCCCACGTCCGGCACGGTCTCGGCCCGACCGCCGACCATCGGGTACGTACCGGACCGTTTCACGGCGCACGAACGCATCTCGGCGATCTCCTACCTCACCCACATGGGGCGCATCCGAGGCATGTCGACCTCCGCCGCCCGCGCCCGGGGAGGCGACCTGCTGGAGCGACTGGCCCTCGTCGGCGGCCCGACCGCGTCGCTGCGCACGCTCTCCAAGGGCAACGCGCAGAAGGTCGCACTGGCCCAGGCCCTGCTCGTCCGGCCCGACCTGCTCGTCCTCGACGAGCCCTGGTCGGGCCTGGACGCCTCGGCCCACGGCGTCCTGGGCGAGTTCATCGACGAAGTGGCCGCCCACGGCGGCGCGGTGGTCTTCACCGACCACCGCGAGGCGATCACCGGGACGCACGCCGACGGCGCCTACGCCATCACCGACGGCAAGGTCACCTGGCGGGGCACCCCGCAGGCCGGCGGCCCCGCCCCGATGGTGGAGCTGGTCCTGACCCCGCCGGCCACCGGCGCCGTTCCGGCCGAGCTGGACTGGTACTCGCTCCCGGGCGTGGTGGACGCCGCCCGCCGGGGCCGGGGCATCGTCCTGCGGGTGACCCGGGAGCACTCGGACACCGTACTGATGACGGCGCTGCAGCACCTCTGGTCGGTGGACGCAGTGGCCAGGGCCGCGCACGACCACGGCTCCCGGACCGACGCCAGGAGTGTCGCCCTGTGATCTCCCTGGTCCGCTACATGTTCACGGTTCTGCTGCTCTCCCAGCGCTACCTCGCGCCGCTGCTCCTGTTCGTCGGCCTGGCCGCCGTGCTGACCAGCAGCGACACCGGTCCGCTCGCCGCCACCTACTCCGCGGTGGCCGGCTCCATGCTGCTGTGCTCCGCCTGGCTCACCATGGCGCTGATCGGCCTGGAGGACCCGCCGCACCGCTCGATCGTGGTCGTCAGCGCGGGCAGCCACCTGAGGGTCCTGCTCGGATCGGTCGCGACCGCCGCCGTCTGGTGCCTGCTGCTGACGGTGGCCGGTCTGGCGCTGCCGCTGCTGTTCGGGACACACACGGTCGGCCCCGCCGACCTGGTCCTCGGTACGGAGTCCCAGCTCATCAGCGCCTTCACCGGCATGGCCATCGGGCTGGTCTGCTCCCGGCTGGTGTTCCGGCGGCAGGGCTACGCGCTCGTCGTCGCCCTGGTACTCCTGCTGGCCGTCATGCTCGGCAAGAACGTGTCCCCGGTCAACGTCATGCTGACCGACCTCCAGCACGCGTCGAACTCGGCGGACGTGCTGGGCTCCACGAGCGTCCTGGTCGCCGCCGCCGCACTGCTGCTCGCGGTGGGAACGGCCGTCACCTACGCGATCACCGTCAAGAAGAGCTGAGCCGACCACGGAGGGAACGTCCCGCGCCGGGCGCGGGACGTTCCCTCCGTCATCTACGCGGCCGCCGCCGTCCCGCTCGCCGCACCCGGGATCTCCCGCACCGAGCGCAGTTCGGAGCGGAGCAGCACGGCCGTCGAGGCCGCCGACGCCAGCCCGGCCAGCACGAGCGCCCACCCGGTGCCGGTCTCCGGGCCCATGGCGCCACCCAGGACGTCGGCGGCCAGCCCGCCCAGCAGGGCTCCCAACGGCATCGCACAGAAGTTGATGGTCCGTGACGTCGCATGCACCCGGCAGATCCGCCCTGGTCACCGACTGCCGCAAGGTGGTGATCGTGGCATTCCACACCGGTACCCACACCGAGGCCGACGCCCCGACCACCACCAGGGTCGGAACGATCGGCAGCCACAGGGCCAGCGGGGCCGCGGCCCACACGGCCCCGGAGGCACAGGCGGCGATCAGGGTCCTCCCCAGTCCGAAGCGGGCCAGCAGCCTGTCCGCCATCCACGCGCCGCCGACCCCGCCGAGGCCCACCAGCGTGAAGGGCACCCCGACGGTCCCGGGCGGGAGTCCGAGGGTCCGATAGGCGAAGAGCAACGACACCGTCGAGGCCGCGGCGTTGCCCAGGTTCCGCACCACGGCGGCCACCGTCGCGGGGCGCAGCAGCGGGTGCCGCCAGCCACAGTGCGGCGACGCCCTCCTTCATCTCGGCGAACATCGAAGCCCCCGGCTGCCGTGGCGTCGCCGGGGGCTCCGGGGCGCGAAGGTGTCCGAACGGACAGGCGGGGCCGGCCAGTTGGCAGCCGCGTGGCGGCCGCCCTGGCCGGCGGCATCGCCCTGGCCACCCGGGCCAGCGACCGCTCGGCGGCCGAGCACGTCGTCCCCGCCCAGGACACCGGCCACATCCGCGCCGCCTACTACGGCACCCGGGACGGCATGACCGTGCTCTCCGGCGGCAGCGCACCCCACACCCTCGACCTCTACGCGGACTTCCTCTGCCCGCAGTGCGGCCGTCTGCACAAGACCCTCGGCACCGCCATCGAGCAGGCCACGGAGTCCGGCAAGCTCCAGGTCCGCTACCACATGGTCCCGCTCCTGGTGGACTTCTCCAACCCCGCCGGCTACTCCCTGGACGCCGCCGGCGCGGGCAAGTTCCTGCCCTTCCACACCAGCCTCTTCGCCGACCAGCCCGAGGAGGGCCGCCGGGGCTACGACCGCTCCCAGCTGACGGACCTCGGCCACCGTCTCGGCATCACCGGCCAGACCTTCGACTCCTGTGTCTCCGCCGGCACCTACGACGCCCAGCTCCGCCAGGAGCTCACCCGCGTCTCCGCCGACCCCGCACTGCAACAGCCCGGCGCCCGCAACCCCCGCTTCGGCACCCCCACCGCCGTCGCCGACGGCACGCACCTCGTCGACCTCACCACCTCCGACTGGCTCGACCGGCTCCTCGCTTCCTGAGCCACCACAAGCCGCACCGTCCGTCCGAGCAGCGCCGGCACACCCCCGAACTGCCACTGCTCGGACGGACGGTGTGTCCGTGAACCCGATGCGCACGGCGCGTACGACCACCGGCGCACGGGCGGGAGACGGCTCCCTGGCCGGCGGGCCTCCAGAGGGTGAGCAGGACGCTCCGGCTGCGGCGGGCCAGCGGTACGCCTGAGCCTCCGCGCCCGGACCGCCTGCGGATGGTGCGATCAAGGGAACTGCGATGGCCGGGAATTGGGGACGGGCGCGATCGAGAGGTGCCGTGGGCGCCCGGCCCGCCCGGCACCGCCCTCGCCTTGCGAGACCTCTGCGGAGGATCGATCCTGAGTGTGAGGCATGCCTACTACCGACCACACGGACCGAGCGCGGACGGCTGCGGGGCTCGGCCACCGCGGCCCCGTGCGGGGAGCGGGTTCCAGATGAGGCTTGTCGTCGATCTCAACCGGTGCCAGGGGTTCGCGCAGTGCGTCTTCCTCGCCCCGGACGTCTTCGCCCTGCACGGCGATGAGGCGCTGCTGTTCTCCCCTCGTTTCGACGAGGCACAGCGCGACCGGGTGGAGCAGGCGGCTGCCGCCTGCCCGGTCCAGGCCATCCTTGCCGACTACTCGGACGAGCCGACGAAGGGTGTGGAGCCCCATGTCGGCTGACACGGACGCCGCGGTCCTGCGGCGGGAAGGTCGCATCGTCGTCGTCGGTGCTTCGCTGGCCGGTCTGCGTGCGGCGGAGACCTTGCGGGAAGAGGGTTTCACCGGATCGTTGACTCTGATCAGTGATGAGCCGTACGAGCCCTACGACCGACCACCACTGTCCAAGCAGGCGCTGCTCGGGCGGGCGCGGGCCGAGGACACCGCACTGCCGCGGCGGCGCGAGATCGATGCCGAATGGCGTCTGGGCGTCGCCGCCGAGGGCTTGGACCGGGGCACCAAGCGGGTACGCCTGGCGAACGGCGACACCGTTCCCTACGACCGCCTGCTGATCACCACCGGGACCAGAGCGCGGCCCTGGTTCCACCCGGAAGAGGCCGCGCTGGACGGGGTGTTCGTGCTCCGTACGCGTGACGACTCCGCGCGCCTGTACCGGCGTCTGGCCGGTGGCGTGTCCCGGGTGCTGGTGATCGGCGCCGGTTTCACGGGCTCCGAAGTCGCCTCCGCCTGCCGGGAGTTGGGCCTCGAAGTCACGGTCGCCGAACGCGGCCCCGCACCGCTGGTGGGCGCACTGGGCGGGGTGGTCGGCGCGGTCGCGGACCGGCTGCAGCGCAGGAAGGGAGTCGATCTGCGCTGCGGCATCAGCGTCACCGCCCTGGAGGGCGACTACGCCGGACGGCTCAGACGCGCCCACCTGTCCGACGACTCGGCGATCGAGGTGGAGGTGGCGGTCGTCTCGCTCGGAGCCATCCGGAACACCGATTGGCTCGCCGGCTCCGGAGTGGCCGCGGGCCCCCGGGGAATCGCGTGCGACGCCGGGTGCCGGGTCTTCGACGTCAACGGCATCGTCACCGACGACATCTACGCGGCCGGTGACGTCGCACGCAGCCCGCACCCGCTGTTCGACTACCAGTTCCTGTCGCTGGAGCACTGGGGCAACGCGGTCGAACAGGCCGAGACCGCCGCCCACAACATGATCTGTGCGGGCCCCGAGCGCCGTCCCCACCTGTGGCTGCCGATGTTCTGGTCCTCCCAGTTCGGCGTGAACATCAAGTCCGTGGGTGTGCCCTCGCTGGGCGACCAACTGCTCGTCACCCAGGGGGCGCTCGCCGAGGAGCGGTTCGTCGCGGTGTACGGCTACCGCGGCCGTGTCATCGCCGCGGCGTCCTTCGACGGAGCCAAGTGGCTGGGGTTCTACCAGCAGCAGATCGAGGCCGCCGCGCCGTTCCCGCCGGAGTACCGCGTGGTCGACCGCCGCGCCGTTGCACCGCAGCCGGTCGACCCGGCGTTCCCCGACCCCCACCTGCCCACCCACGGGCCCACCGTCACGCTGACGGGCCACTCACCAAGCGAGCGGCGTGTCGAGTTCGTTCCGTCGCACGCCTGATCACCGGCCCTGTGCCGCCCGGAGCCTCAGGAGACACCATGACGCTCGGTAGCATCTCCGCGCAGATCGCCGACTACGCCAATCGAGCCGATCCGTACCCGCTCTACGCGGAACTGCGCAAGACACCGGTCAGGCGGGAGGACGACGGCACCTACCTGGTCAGCACCTACTACGAGGTGCGGAGCCTGGCCAACGACCCGCGGCTGAGCAACGACACGAGCAACCGTCCGGCCGGCTACGCCCGCATCGGGCAACCGGCGGAGGAGAGCGGCCTGCCGCCCGGCTTCATCTTCACGGACCCGCCCGTACACGACCGGTTGCGCGACACCGTCAACCGGCCGTTCGGCCCTCCGCACAGCCCCAGGTTCCTCGACGGCCTACGCGGAGAACTGGCCAAGGTCGTCACCGAGTTGCTCGACGCCTTCGACGGCAAGGACCAGGTCGACATCGTCGAGGACTTCTCCTACCCCCTCCCCGTCACGGCCATCTGCAAGGTCCTGGGCGTGCCGCGCGAGGACGAACAGCGCTTCCACGGCTGGGCCGACGCCCTGACGTCCGAACTCGATCCCCACCCCGGCGGCGACGGAGGCCGGGGAAAGGCAGAACAGGCGCGCCAGGACCTGGGCGCTTACCTGTCCGACCTGATCGAGACCAAACGCCGCCACCCCGGCCCCGGGATGCTCAGCGCGCTCGCCCCCGAAACCGGTCCCGGAGGCAGCATGACACCGGCGGACCTGGAGGCCACCGCGGTGCTGCTTCTGGTCGCCGGCCACGAGACCACCGTCAACCTGATCACCAACACCACCCTCACTCTGCTGCGCCACCCGGACGTCCTCAAGCGGTTCCAGAAGGACCCGGACCTGGTCGTCCCGCTCATCGAGGAAGTGCTGCGGTACGAGCCCCCGGTCCAGTTCGTCACGTGGACCACCGCCCTGGCCGACATCGGCATCGCCGGCACCACGATCCCCCAGGGCTCGCCGGTCTGGCTCATGCTGGCCGCGGCCAACCGCGACCCCAGACGCTTCAAGGACCCCGACCGGTTCGATCCCGACCGCAAGGACAACCAACACCTGGGTTTCTACACCGGCATCCACTACTGCTTCGGTGCGCCGCTCGCCCGCATCGAAGCACAGCTCGCCCTGCCCGAACTGTTCCGCCGGGTCAAGTTCTCCCGGCTGCTGGAGGATCCGCCGCCCTACCGCACCAACGCCGTACTGCGCGGCCCGCGCCACCTCCCCGTGGCGATCGAGGGCCTTACGCCTTGAGCACCACTGGCTTGAGCACCACTGAAGGAGGATCGGCCGACATCGGGGCCGGGCGCCGCAGGAGCGGTTCGTCCTGCCTTGCCCCCGACGCCGCCGAGGCCGACGACGAGGAGTGCCATGACTGCACCAGCGAGCGCCGCCGCTGATGTCCTGGTGATCTTCGGCATCACCGGGGATCTGGCCAGGAAGATGACCTTCCGGTCCCTGTACCGCCTGGAGCGCCGCCGGCTGCTCCGGTGCCCGATCGTCGGCGTGGCCCGCCAGGAGTGGTCCGCCGCGACCCTACGGGATCACGCACGCCGGGCCATCGAGGACAGCGGCGAGGTCATCATCGAGGACGTGTTCCAGCGGTTCGCCGAGCGCCTGTCGATGATCTCCGGCGATTTCGGGGACCCGGGGACCTATGACCGCGTCGCCCGGGCGATCGAAGCCCGGCGGACTCCGGTCTTCTACCTGGAGATCCCGCCGTCGCTGTTCGGCCGTGTCGTCGAGGGCCTGGCCGATGCCGACCTCACCGGTCGGGCCCGGGTCGTCGTGGAGAAGCCGTTCGGCCACGACCTGGCGTCGGCCCGGGCGCTGAACGCCCAGCTGCGCGGGCTCCTGGAGGAGCGGCAGATCCTCCGCATCGACCACTTCCTCGGCAAGGAACCGTCCCTGGACATCCTGTTCCTCCGGTTCGCCAACTCCATCTGGGAGCCGCTGTGGAACCGCGACCGGATCCAGTGCGTGCAGATCACCATGGCCGAGGACTTCGGTGTGGAGGACCGGGGCAGCTTCTACGACCCTGTCGGGGCGCTCCGCGACGTCGTGCAGAACCACCTGCTCCAGCTCATCGGGCTGTTCGCCGCCGAGCCGCCGAGCACCTCCGCGGACGGACTGCGCGACAAGCGGGTGGAGGTGTTCCGGGCCGTCCCGTCGGCGGACCCGAGGCACTACGTCCGCGGCCAGTACGACGGGTACCTGGACGTGCCGGGGGTGAGCCCGGACTCGCGGACCGAAACCTACGCCGCGCTGCGGTTGGAGATCGACAACTGGCGCTGGTCGGGCGTCCCGATCTTCATCCGGGCCGGTAAGGCCCTCCCGGAGCGAGTCACCGAGATACGGGCCGTCTTCAAGCAGCCCCCCAGGCTCGCGTTCGCGCCGACGTTCGCGCCCGACCCGAACGAGCTCATCCTGCGGATCGATCCCGACCCGGGCATCGACCTGATCGTGCAGGCCAAACAGCCCGGCGCCCAGGCAACCCGGACGGTGGACCTGTCGCTGATCTTCTCCGAGGAGCTCGGAGAGGCACCGGAGCCGTACGAGCGGCTGCTCGGCGACGCCATGGAAGGGGATTCCAGCCTCTTCACCCGGGAGGACAGCGTCGAGGAGACCTGGCGCATCGTCCAGCCGCTGCTGGACGCCCCGCCCCCGGTGGAGCCGTACAAGGCGGGATCCTGGGGGCCGGCCGGCGCGGACGAGCTGCTCGTCGGCCACCCGCGTTGGCGCGACCCCTGGCTCCACTCCCACGCCATGAGCCAACACCCTGTGCGGACGGACACGCCGGACGGGGCTGACTGAACTCGGCGGCCTGCGGAACACCCCGATCACTTGGACCCGGCGGGGCGGCCGGACGCGGCGAAGCGCAGGGCCAGGGCCGGACACTGGTTGACCGCCCGTCTGGCGGACAGCGTCAGCCAGACCGGTACGGGGCCCTCGTTGACCACCGGGAAGCCGTACCGGTCGAGCGTGAACAGCTCCGGGGCGATGTCGGCGCACAGCCCGTGCCCGTCGCACAGCGCCCAGTCCACCTTCAGGTTCACCCGGCCGTCCTCGGCG
>NZ_JBHTTU010000112.1:0-18094 GCF_042794375.1 Kitasatospora sp. NPDC056531
GTCCAAGCACACCTGCTCGAACTCCTCAGCATCGACGAAACCCGACCCCGCTGGCTGGAAACCCAAAACCCCACCTGCGAAGTCACCGGCTAGCTCAACGACGGCTCACAGCGACACCCGGACCACCAGCGGCCGGTGGTCCGACACCACCGCGCGCGGCGCCGCCGCCGGGCCCACTGCCGCGCGCGACACCCCGACCGCCAGCACGTGGTCGAACTGCACCGCCGGCCGGTGCGAGGGATAGGTCGGCGTGCGCGCCAGGTCGTACCAGCCCTGCAGCCGCGCCCGCGGCTCCCGCACCCGCCGCCGGCGCGGCTCCGCCAGTGCCGGCCGCACCCGCCGCGCCGCCCGCAGCTCGCGCACCCGCGCCCGGGGCACGGTGCGCTCCAGCGCCGTCGCCCCGCCCAGCACCGTGCGCGGCACCGCGCCGATCAGGTTGAAGTCCCCCAGCACCAGGTACGGCTGCGGCAGGTCGGCGATCCAGCGCCGGATGCCCGCCAGCTGCGCCATGTTCCAGCCCGGGACGAAGGACAGGTGCGCCGCCACCACCGTGAACGGCCCGCGCCCGCCCTCCAGCACCGCCGCCAGAGCCGCCCGCGGTTCGTCCGGCACCGGGGTCAGCCCGCGCCGCCCGGCCACCCGCAGCGGCAGCCCGAACGGCGCCGGGGCGAACCGCCGGGCCCGCCAGTGCCGCACCGGCAGCCGGGTCAGCAGCGCCGTCCCGTACGAGGGCGGGGCGCCGTCGCCCACCTCGCCCGGCCCGTACACCCGCAGCCCGTTCGGCCCGGACGGCTCCGGGACCCAGCCCGCCACCGGTGCCGGGCGCCCGTGCAGCGCGGCGGCGAAGCGCCAGTCGCCGGCGCCCATGGCCGCGGCCGCCACCGCCGCCTGGTCGGTGCCGCCCGAGCGGGCCTGGTGCCGGTCCACCTCCTGCAGGGCCAGCACGTCGACGTCCAGCGCGGCCACCGCCTGCGCCAACGGGGCGCCCGCGTCGGCCGGGTAGGGCCGCGGCGCGCCGTCCGGCGCGAGCGGCTGACCGTGCAACAGGTTGAAGGTGGCGATGCGCAACTGGCTCACACCGCACGACGGTACCCGAGGGGGTGCGGCTTGAGGCGGCAGGGCATACCGGGTATACATACCGAGTATGTCCATCCGCCACGGTCTGCTCGCCCTGCTCGACCAGGGCCCCCGCTACGGCTACCAACTGCGCACCGAGTTCGAGGCCCGCACCGGCGCCACCTGGCCGCTCAACGTCGGGCAGGTCTACACCACGCTCTCCCGACTGGAGCGCGACGGCCTGGTCGAACCCGCCGGCGAGGACGAGGAGGGTCACCAGTTCTACGCCGCCACCGACGCCGGCCGCGCCGAACTGCGGGCCTGGTTCGACACCCCGGTGCCCCGGACCAACCCCCCGCGCGACGAACTCGCCATCAAACTCGCCATGGCCGTCACCGTCCCCGGAGTGGACGTCTGCGCCGTCGTCCAGGGCCAGCGCCGGCACAGCATCAAGGCACTGCAGGACTACACCCGGCTCAAGGGCCGCGCCCTCGCCGGCGAGGCCGGACCCGGCACCGTGCCCACCGGGAGCAACGAACTCGCCTGGCTGCTCGTCCTCGACCAGCTGATCTTCCAGACCGAAGCCGAGATCCGCTGGCTCGACCACTGCGAGACCCGACTCGCCCACCAGGCCGAACTCCACCGGGCCCGCGCCGCCGAAACCGCCCGCGACGCCGAGGCCACACCCAAGAAGCCCACCCGGCTCGGCCGCCGCACCCGCGCCTGAGCCCCAGTCCACCGGCCGGCGCCCCGGCGCCGGACCCGCACCCAGCACAACGGGGGAACCATGTCCCAGAACAAGGGGGGAAGCATGTCCCACACCCGACAGCCCCGGCAGGAACCGGTGCTGCACCTGGAGAACGTCACCCGCGTCCACGGCCAGGGCGCCGCCGAAGTCCAGGCCCTGCGCGGCGTCGACCTCAAGGTCCACCCCGGCGAATTCGTCGCCGTCATGGGCCCCTCCGGCTCCGGCAAGTCCACCCTGCTCACCCTCGCCGGCGGCCTCGACACCCCGACCGACGGCCAGGTCCTCGTCGAAGGCGTCGCCCTCGGCACCCTCACCCGCAAGAAACTCGCCCGGGTCCGCCGCCGCTCCGTCGGCTACGTCTTCCAGGACTACAACCTGATCCCGGCCCTCACCGCCGCCGAGAACATCTCCCTGCCGCGCGAACTCGACGGCCGCTCCGCCCGCTCCGCCCGCCGCGAAGCCCTCGCCGCCCTGGAGGAACTCGGCATCCCCGAACTCGCCGACCGCTTCCCCGACGACATGTCCGGCGGCCAGCAGCAGCGGGTCGCCATCGCCCGCGCCCTGATCGGAGACCGCCGCCTCGTCCTCGCCGACGAACCCACCGGCGCCCTCGACTCCACCACCGGCGAAGCCGTCCTCGCCGTCCTGCGCGCCCGCTGCGACGCCGGCGCCGCCGCCATGATGGTCACCCACGAAGCCCGCCACGCCGCCTGGGCCGACCGCGTGGTCTTCCTGCGCGACGGCCGCATGGTCGACGAATCCGTCAGCCAGGACGCCGCCAGCCTGCTCGTCAGCGCCGCCACCAACAGCAAGCAGGTGGACGAGTGAAGCTCAGCGCCTGGCGGGTCGCCCTGCGCATCGCCCGCCGCGACGCCCTACGCGCCAAGGGCCGCAGCGCCCTGGTCATCGCCATGGTCGCCCTGCCCGTCCTCGGCGTCACCGGCGCCGACGTCTTCTACCGCAGCGCCACCCTCGAACCCGCCGAGAAGGTCGTGCGGATCATGGGCCAGGCCGGCGGCGAACTGGCCATGGACAACCGCGGATCCACCGTCAAACAGGCCCCCGACCCCGACCAGGGCCTCATGGTCGACAACCCCAAGTACACCGCCAAGGACGGCGCCGCCCCGCAGTACACCCCCGCCCAGCAGCGCGCCCTCGACACCGAACCCGCCCAGCTGGCACAGCAGCTGCTCCCGCCCGGCGCCACCCTGGTGCCCGAACGCCAGGGCCCCTACACCGCCACCAGCAGCACCGAGGGCCTGCTCAGCACCCGCACCAGCGAAGCCGACCTGACCGACCCGGTCTGGAACGGCCGGGTCGACCTGATCGAGGGCAGCGCCCCCGCCAACGACCAACAGGCCGCCGTCACCCGCGAGTTCCTCAAGCGCTCCGGCCTCAAGATCGGCGACCGCACCGCCGTCCGCGGCCTGGAGTCCACCCCCTTCACCATCACCGCCGTCGTCGAGTACCCCGGCGAACTGAAGGCCACCGAACTCATCACCCGGCCCGGCACCCTGATCGGAAAACTCGCCGCCCGCGAAGCCGGCAAGGACCACGCCGACGACGCCCCCGACCGCTGGCTCGTCAAGCTCCCCGCCGGAACCGCCCTCGACTGGGCCAAGGTCACCGAACTCAACGGATACGGCTTCACCGTCACCTCCCGCGCCGTCCTCCTCGACCCGCCCGCCCGCGCCGACGTGCCGTACTACGTCGAGACGGACCGGCTCAACCACGGCCGCGGCACCGCCTTCTTCGACCGCACCTCCGTCGTCATCCTCGGCACCGTCGTCGGCATGGCCCTCCTGGAGATCGTCCTCCTCGCGGGCCCCGCCTTCGCCGTCGGGGCCCGGCGCTCCCGACGGCAGCTCGGCCTGCTCGCGGCCGCCGGCGGTGAACGCGCCGACGTCCGCTCGGTCGTCCTCGGCGGCGGCGTCGTCCTCGGCCTCACCGGCGCCGCCGCCGGCCTCGGCATCGGCATCGGCCTGGTCGCCCTGCTGCGCACCCAGGCCGAGGAGTACTCCGGCGCCCGCTTCGGCCACTTCAACCTGCAGCCGCTCGACCTGCTCGGCGTGCTCGCGGTCGGCCTGGTCACCGGCCTGCTCGCCGCCGTCGTCCCCGCCGTCCAGGCCTCCCGCCAGGACGTCGTCTCCGCCCTCACCGGCCGCGACTCGCTCAAGCCCCCGAACCGCAAACTCGCCCTGCTCGGCCTGCTGACGCTCGCCGGCGGCGCCGCGCTCGCCCTGTTCGGCGCCGCCAGCGGCATCGGCAGCCGCAGCCTCGCCGTCATCGGCGGCTCGGCCCTCGCCGAACTCGGCATGGTCCTCCTCACCCCCTACCTGGTCGGCCTGTTCGGCCGGCTCGGCCGCTGGCTCCCGCTCGGCCCCCGGCTCGCCCTGCGCGACTCCGTCCGCCACCGCGGCCGCACCGCCCCCGCCGTCGCCGCCGTGATGGCCGCCGTCGCCGGCTCCGTCGCCGTCAGCGTCTACCTCGCCAGCTACGACGAGCAGTACCGCCGCGACTACGTCGCCTCCGGCGCCCCCGGCGCCGTCATGCTCGGCGGCTGGATCAGCGGCAGCGACGGCAAGCTGCTGCCGCAGATGCGCGACACCGTGGAACGCAGCATCCCCGGCCTCGGCCCGCGCGCCGACGTCTCCAGGGTCAACTACAAGGGCGACTGCACCGACGGCCCCTGCGGCTACATCGAGGTCCTGCTGCCCAAGGAACAGCGCTGCCCGGCTTTCGACCACGACACCGAACCCGGGCCGGGCGAGGTGCAGCGGCTCATGAACACCGACCCGCGCTGCCAGCTCAGCGACCGCCGCGGCAGCCACTACGGCAACCTCACGGCCGGCGACGCCACCCTGCTGCGCAACCTGTACGGCGTCACCGACCCGGCCGCCGGCCGGGCCCTCGCCGACGGCAAGGCCGTGGTCTTCGACCCGCGCTACATCAAGGACGGCAAGCTCGCCCTCGAGTACAACGAGCCGACGGCCGCCGAGACCACCGGCGCGAACCACAAGCCCAAGTACACCGAGGTCGCCGTCGACGCCGTCCTCGCCCCCGCCGCGCTGCCGGCCCACGGCCAGGCCGTGATCAGCCCGGACACCGCCACCCGGCTCGGTTTCACCAGCAAGGAGGCCGGCTCGGTCTGGCTGCCCGAGGCCGCGCCCTCCGACGGCGCCCAGCAGAAGGCCGACGGCGCGCTCGCCAAGCTCACCGACCACAGCGTCCTGAACATCGAGCGCGGCTACCAGTCCAAGGCCGGACTCATCGGCCTCGGCCTGTCCGGCTTCGCCGCCCTGGTCGCCCTCGGCGCGGCCGGCATCGCCACCGGACTGGCCGCCGCCGACTCCCAACGCGACCTGACCACCCTCGCCGCGGTCGGCGCCGAACCCCGGATCAGGCGCTCGCTGTCCGGCTTCCAGTGCGGGGTGATCGCCGCCATGGGCACCCTGCTCGGCACCCTCTGCGGCGTCCTACCGGCCGTGGCCCTGCGCAAGGTGGAAGGCCTGGCCGACTACCCCGGCATGAGCGCCGCGGAACTCGCCAACAGGTCGATCGTGGTCTTCCCCTGGCCGACCATCGCCGCCACCGTCGTGGTGCTGCCGCTGCTCGCGGCGGGGCTGGCGGCGCTGCTCACCCGCTCGCGGATCTCGCTGCTGCGCCGCTCGGGCTGAGCTCCGGGAGTCCTTCCGGCCACCCCCGTCCGCCCTTCCCGGCGGCGGGGGTGACGGAGGTTACAGCCCCGACGGGCGCCGGCAACCGGAGGGCCGGGGCGGGCACCCGTACGGGCGAACTACAGTCGTCGGTATGACGAGAACCCCGGACAGCGCCGTCCGCTCCTTCATCGACCAGCACCAGGCCGCGTTCCTCGCGGACCTGTCCGAGTGGCTGGCCATCCCCTCGGTCTCCGCCGACCCGGACCGGGCCGGCGACGTGCGCCGCTCCGCCGAGTGGCTGGCCGCCAAGCTGCGCGAGACCGGCTTCCCGGTCGCCGAGGTGTGGGAGACCGACGGGCTGCCGGCGGTGTTCGCCGAATGGCCCTCCGGGGACCCGTCCGCGCCGACCGTGCTGGTCTACGGCCACCACGACGTGCAGCCCGCCGCCCAGGAGGACGGCTGGGACACCGAGCCGTTCACCCCGACCGTGGTCGGCGGGCGGCTGTACGCGCGCGGCGCCGCCGACGACAAGGGCCAGGTGTTCTTCCACACCCTGGGGGTGCGCGCCCACCTGGCCGCCACCGGCCGCACCGCGCCGGCCGTCAACCTCAAGCTGCTGATCGAGGGCGAGGAGGAGTCCGGCTCGCCGCACTTCGCCGACCTGGTCCGGCGCGAGGCCGGGCGGCTGGCCGCCGACGTGGTGGTCATCTCCGACACCGGCATGTGGTCCGAGACCACGCCGACCGTCTGCACCGGCATGCGGGGCCTGGCCGACGCCCAGATCGACCTGTACGGGCCGGACACCGACATCCACTCCGGCTCCTTCGGCGGCGCCGTCCCCAACCCGGCGCAGGTCGCGGCCGAGCTGGCCGCCGCCCTGCACGACGCCGACCGCAAGGTCGCGATCCCGGGCTTCTACGACGGGATCGTGGAGCTGACCGACCGCGAGCGCGAGCTGTTCGCCGAGCTGCCCTTCGACGAGGCGCAGTGGCTGCGCGTCGCCAAGTCGTACGGCACCCGCGGCGAGGCCGGGTACTCCACCCTGGAGCGGGTGTGGGCCCGCCCGACCGCCGAGGTCAACGGCATCTGGGGCGGCTACACCGGCCCCGGCGGCAAGACCATCGTGCCGAGCTCGGCGCACCTGAAGCTGTCCTTCCGGCTGGTCGCCGGGATGGAGGTGGAGAAGGTCCGCGAGGCGGTGCGCGCCTGGGTGGCCGAGCGGGTGCCCGAGGGCATCCGGTACGAGCTGGTCTTCCCTGGCGCGACCCGGCCGTGCCTGACCCCGCTGGACCACCCGGCGCTGCAGTCCACCGTCCGTGCGATGGGCCGCGCCTTCGGGCAGAAGATCCTGTTCACCCGCGAGGGCGGCTCCGGCCCCGCCGCCGACCTGCAGGACGTGCTGGGCGCCCCGGTGCTGTTCCTCGGCATCTCGGTGCCCTCGGACGGCTGGCACTCGGTCAACGAGAAGGTCGAGCTGGACCTGCTGGCCAAGGGCGTGGAGACCGCCGCGTACCTGTGGGGCGACCTGGCCGAGAACTTCCGGCCCGGCACGTGAGCGAGCGGAGCGAGCTCACCATTGAGGGGCGCGCGTGGGCGAATGCCCCTGCCGAGCGAAGCGAGGCGGGCGCATGAGCGAGCGGAGCGAGCTCACCATTGAGGGGTGCGCGTGGGCGAATGCCCCTGCCGAGCGAAGCGAGGCGGGCGCATGAGTTCGTTCGGTGCACGGGTCCGTGCACATGGCAGTCAGATCACTCATCCGGATGATTCACCACGTGGGGATGGAACGACGTGAGCACCGTGCCTGAGACCGAGCGCCCACTGGCCCTGGCCAGGTCGGGGGTGGACCGGGCGGCCGAGCACCGGTTCGACGAGCCCTGGCTGGCGGCTGCGTGGAGCCACCCCGCCACCCGGGTGCTGCCGATCGCCGGCGGCGAGGCCTTCGTCGTCGACACCGCGCAGGGCACCGAACTCGTGCTGCTGCCCTCCTTCGAGGCGCCGCAGACCGGGGACCGGTACTTCCTCGGCACCGACGAGGACGGCGTCTCCTACTTCGCGCTGGCCGGCGAGAGCCTGCCCGGCCGGCTGGACGGCGACGCCCGCCCGGCCGGGCTGCGCGAGGTCGGCGCGCTGCTGTCCGACCGGGACGCCGGGCTGCTGGTGCACGCCGTCGCGCTGGAGCACTGGCACCGGCTGCACAGCTTCTGCTCGCGCTGCGGGCACCCGACCGAGAAGGCCGGCGCCGGGCACGTGCGGCGCTGCACCTCCTGCGCGGCCGAGCACTACCCGCGCACCGACCCGGCGGTGATCATGGTGATCACCGACGAGCAGGACCGCTGCCTGCTCGGCCGCCAGGCGCTGTGGCCGGAGGGCCGCTGGTCCACGCTGGCCGGCTTCGTCGAGCCGGGGGAGTCGATCGAGCAGGCGGTGGCCCGCGAGGTGCAGGAGGAGGCGGGGGTGCGGGTCGGCGAGGTCCGCTACGTCGCCAGCCAGCCCTGGCCGTTCCCGTCCAGCCTGATGCTCGGCTTCGCGGGCAAGGCGCTGCCCGGCGGCACCGAGATCACCGTGGACGGCGAGGAGCTCGCCGAGGCGCGCTGGTTCTCCCGCGAGGAGCTGCGGGCCGGGATGGCCGCGGGCGAGATCCTGCCGCCCTCCGGCATCTCGATCGCCCGTCACCTGGTCGAACTCTGGTACGGGGAGCCGCTGCCGGCGACCGCGCGCTGGTAATCCTGTACGAATTTTCGACGCTTCTGCGTGAAAGGGGGCGTGCGGCTTATGCCGCGCGCCCCCGTTTTTCTTTTCCAGCCCTCCCTGAACCCGCCACGACCTGCTGTTCGTGGCCGGACGGGCCAGTTCTGCTACCGCGGGACGCTCCCTTGACCCCACCGTCGACCCGCGCGGACGACATTGCCGGAAACGGCTGAAACCGCGTCACCGCGCTCGCTACATTCACTCGGGTGACAATCCCCCGGGGCACCGCCCAATCCCCCAAATACCAGCGCCTCGCCGCCGACCTGCGCCGCCGGATCGCCGAGGGCGAGTTCACCGCCGACGCCGCCCTGCCGGTCGAGAGCGAACTGGAACGCCAGTACGGCGTCGCCCGCAACACCGTCCGCCTCGCCGTCGACGTCCTCGTCAACGAAGGCCGACTCGTCCGCCTCCAGGGCAAGGGCACCTACCTGCGCGAACACCCCGTCCTCGACCACCGCGCCTACGGCCCCACCCTGGCCCCCGCGCCCCGCGACTGCCTGGGCGCGCCCTCCGACGTCTACCTCGGCGAAGCCGCCGACGCCGGGCGCGAACTCAGCACCGACTTCGAGATGATGATCGTCCGGGCCCGCGTCGACATCGCCGAACGCCTCGGACTGCGCCCCGGCGAGGCCATCGTGGTCCGCCGCCAACTGCGGCTGCTCGACCGCGAGCCCTACTCCATCGAGGAGAGCCACTACCGGGCCGGACTCGCCGCCGGCACCCCGCTGATGGAACCCGACCCCGTCGACGGCGGCGACGAAGCCGTCCTCGCCGCCCTCGGCCGCACCGAGGTCGGCGCCGTCGACCACCTCGTCGCCCGGATGCCCGGCCCCGAGGAGGCCCAGTGGTTCCAGGGCGGCCCCGGCGTCCCGCTCATGGTGCAGACCCGCGTCACCTACGACCGGCGCGGACCCGTACGGGTCATCGAGACCCGCTACTCCGCCGACCGCAGCCGGCTCGTCTACGGCATCGGCGACCTCGGCGCGCGCACCACCCTGCCCGCCCCCGCCGCCCCCGTCGACCCCGCCCGGGCCGACGCGCCGTGACGCGCGCCGACCCGGCCGGGACCGGGCGGATCAGGCCGCCAGGGCCTTCTTGACCTGCAGCAGGCTCGGGTTGGTCATCACGACCCGCTCGCCGCCGCCGGCCGGCTGCACCAGAACCGTCGGCACCGTCTGGTTGCCGTTGTTCACCGACTCCACGAAGGCCGCCGACGTCGGGTCCTCCTCGATGTTGATCTCGGTGTAGCCGATGCCTTCACGGTCCAGCTGGCTCTTGAGGCGGTTGCAGTACCCACACCAGGTCGTGCTGTACATCGTCACAGTGCCGGACATCGAGGGGGCTCCTTCGAAAGAGAGGTTCACGCGGTCCCAGGACCAAACGTCCGTCGGACGGCGGGCATTCCGCCATGCCATCGGTCGGCATGCGGAGTGATCATCCTGCGATCACACCGGGCCTGTGGACAACCCCGCCCCGGTTGTCCCACCGGACTGAGAGGATGGAACGCATGCAGGAAGACCTCTTGAGCGGCAGCCCCTACGACGGCCCCCACGGCTCCCCCTGGGCCGACCCCGGCGCCGCCACGGGCCCCGACGCCGTGCTCGCCGGGCTCGACCCCGAACAGCGCGCCGTCGCCACCGCCCTGCAGGGCCCGGTCTGCGTACTCGCCGGCGCCGGCACCGGCAAGACCCGCGCCATCACCCACCGCATCGCCTACGGCGTGCGCAGCGGCGTCTACCAGCCCGCGCAGGTCCTCGCCGTCACCTTCACCGCCCGCGCCGCCGGCGAGATGCGCGGGCGCCTGCGCCAGCTCGGCGCCGACGGCGTCCAGGCCCGTACCTTCCACGCCGCCGCCCTGCGCCAGCTCCAGTACTTCTGGCCCCGAGCCGTCGGCGGCCCCGTACCCCAGCTCCTCGAACGCAAGGTCCAGCTCGTCGCCGAAGCCGCCGGCCGCTGCGGACTGCGCGTCCAGCGCACCGAACTGCGCGACCTCACCGCCGAGATCGAATGGGCCAAGGTCACCCAGACCGGCCCCGAGGACTACCCCGCCGCCGTCGCCAAGTCCGGCCGCGAAGCCCCCCGCGACCCCGCCGAGACCGCCCAGGTCTACCGCGTCTACGAGGAGACCAAGAGCCGCCGCGGCAGCATCGACTTCGAGGACGTCCTGCTCCTCACCGCCGCCATCCTGGAGGACCGCCCCGACATCGCCGACCAGGTCCGCGCCCAGTACCGGCACTTCACCGTCGACGAGTACCAGGACGTCTCCCCGCTGCAGCAGCGCCTGCTCGACCAGTGGACCGGCCCCGGCGGCGGCGCCAGCCTCTGCGTCGTCGGCGACGCCAGCCAGACCATCTACTCCTTCACCGGCGCCACCCCCGACTACCTCCTCAACTTCCGCAGCCGCCACCCCGAGGCCACCGTCGTCAAACTCGTCCGCGACTACCGCTCCACCCCCCAGGTGGTCCACCTCGCCAACGGACTGCTCGCCCAGGCCCGCGGCGAAGCCGCCCGCCACCGCCTCGAACTCGTCTCCCAGCGCGACGCCGGCCCCGAACCGGTCTACACCGAGTACGAGGACGAACCCACCGAGGCCGAGACCACCGCCCGCCGCATCAAGGACCTCCTCGCCACCGGCGTGCGCGCCAGCGAGATCGCCGTCCTGTTCCGCACCAACGGCCAGTCCGAGGTCTACGAACAGGCCCTCGCCGACCTCGGCGTCCCCTACCAGCTCAAGGGCGCCGAACGGTTCTTCGAACGCCCCGAGGTCCGCGACGCCGGCGTCCTGCTGCGCGGCGCCGCCCGCGCCGCCGCCGACCCGCTCACCGTCGGCGCCCCCGACCTCGCCGGCCAGGTCCGCGCCGTCCTCGCCACCCGCGGCTTCACCCCCGAGCCCCCCGCCGGCTCCGGCGCCGTCCGCGACCGCTGGGAATCCCTCGCCGCCCTCGTCCGCCTCGCCGAGGAGTTCGAGCGCACCCGCACCGCCGACGGCCGCACCACCGACCTCGCCGCCTACGTCGCCGAACTCGACGCCCGCGCCGCCGCCCAGCACGCCCCCGCCGTCGAAGGCGTCACCCTCGCCTCCCTGCACGCCGCCAAGGGCCTCGAATGGGACGCCGTCTTCCTCGTCGGCCTCACCGAGGGCACCCTGCCGATCATCTACGCCAAGACCGACGAACAGATCGAGGAGGAGCGCCGCCTCCTCTACGTCGGCGTCACCCGCGCCCGCAAACACCTCAGCCTCTCCTGGGCCCTCGCCCGCTCCCCGGGCGGCCGCGCCGGCCGCAAGCCCAGCCGCTTCCTCGACGGACTGCGCCCCGGCTCCGCCGCCCCCGGCGCGCGCACCGGCGCGCGGGGTGGAAGGGGGAGCGTCGAGACCGGTGAGCGCTCGGCCGCCCGACGGGTCCGCGGCCCGGTCACCTGCCGGGTCTGCGGCAAGGTCCTCACCGAGGCCGTCGAACGCAAGCTGCGCCGCTGCGAGGACTGCCCCTCCTCCATGGACGAGGGCCTGTACGAGCGGCTGCGCGAGTGGCGGGCCCGGCAGGCCAGGAAGCAGGGGGCCCCGGCCTACGTGGTGTTCACCGACGCGACGCTCATGGCGATCGCCGAGGACGTGCCCTCCAGCAGCCGGGAACTGGCCCTGATCTCCGGGGTCGGCGCCATGAAGCTGGACAAGTACGGGGCCGCCGTGCTCTCGTTGTGTGCGGGGGAGGAGCCCGAGGAGGATCCGGACGGCGTCGAGGACGACGGTCCGGTCGATCCGGCGTGAGTCGGCGCGGGCGCGGTCCAGGGGACTGCTCGGGGGACTTCGAAGCCGCCGCGGAACGTGTCGCGGATCGTGCCGTGTAACGCGCCGCGGAACTCGCGTGAAAAATAGTTTGCGCGGCATACCGGGAGCGCAATAGCCTGCCGGAGCGGTCAAGGGGACGCGGTCGCACGGGGTGACACCTGTGCCGATTCCCCTCGCCCCACAGCTTTACCGAGACAGACATCCGAACATTCGGAGCCAGGGGAACCAGGCTCCGCGAGACGCCGAGAGGAGGCGAAGACAGTGGGAAACATCATGATCACCAAAATGACTGGCCAGACCGTTGTCGCTGCCTCCCTGCGTGCCGCCCGCCTGCGGGCGCTCGCCGAGCTCGGTGGAACCGGTCTGGGTCTCGACGCCACCGGTGTCTCCGTCGCCTCCGTCGCCTCCCTTGTCAGTGGTCTTGGACACACTGATCTGCGCATCACGGGTGGCAGGAGTGTCGAAGGCACCGTTGTCGAGGCCGGTCTGTCCCGTGACTGGGCGTCGGTTGGCACGTCGCGTCCCATCTGCGATGAGCGACCGATCCAGGCACCGAAGGCGGCCGTAGCCGCCGCCATGCATGGCGGCTATGCGCAGGTCATCGGTGCCGGAAACGCCCAGAAGCAGAACGAGCAGCAGATCAAGCAGGCCGTGGCCGCCTTTATCGGCGCCAAGGCCATCCGGATGCGGGCCTTCCGCGGGCCTGAACCCTGGAGAGAACGAACCTGAGTCAGCCTCAGGTCGGCACCTCCAGGGCCGCGGAACCCGTCACACCGGGATCCGCGGCCCTTCTGTTTTGTCCGGTACGCAAGACCACCCAGGCCCCCCGGGGCCTCCGGCCCAGCACCACCAGTCCACTGGGCCGGAACCACTGAGAAGACGAGGAAGACGCCCACAGTGTCCACGGTCATCACGCCGCCCATCCCGTCCGTACCGCCGACAAGCCAGATCACCAAGGCCGACCAGGCCGACCCCCCGGAGGTTCCTTCCATGCAGATCAGCTCGATCGAGCAGGCCGAGGCACTCGGTCTCCCCATCCCCTGCCGTGCCTTCGACCCCGAGGTCTTCTTCGCCGAGACGCCCGCCGACGTCGAGTACGCGAAGTCCCTCTGCGGCACCTGCCCGGTGAAGGAGGCCTGCCTGGCCGGCGCCCTGGAGCGGCGCGAGCCGTGGGGTGTCTGGGGTGGCGAGCTCTTCGTCCAGGGTGTCGTCGTGGCCCGCAAGCGGCCGCGTGGCCGTCCGCGCAAGACCGAGGTCATGGCGTGAACCCCGCCGACCACGCCAGGGCCGTCCGCCGGGGAGAGCAGCCCCCGCTGGACACCGCCCTCCGCCGGTCCGTACGGATCGCCGCCGCCAGGGCCGACTCAGCGGCCCGCACCCGCCCATTCCCGAGCACGCACCACGAGCAGGACCACCACATGACCCCCGCCGCTATCGATCCGACCGTCCGCGCCGAGCAGACCACCGAACTCCAGACCCAGAACAGGATCCTCGAGATGCAACTCCTGCATGAATCCCTGGCCCGTGCCCATATGCAAGACAGGCTGCACGAGGCCGAGAACCAACGGCTCGTCAGCCGGGTCGTCCGGGCCCGCAAGCTCCGGCAGCGGGCCGAGCGGGCCTCGCTGCGGGCCCGCAAGGCCCTCGCCGTCGCGCTGATGTAAGCGCCGACCGCCGTAGTACCGCCCCTGTCGTGCCGCAGGCCGCCCCCGTCCACGGGAGCGGCCTGCGGCCGTTCGGCGCCCTCGGTCAGCCCTTGCGGGCGGGCTTGGCGCGCCGCACGGGCTTCGCCGGCTCCGCGGACGGCCCGTCCGAGAACTCGGGCAGCCACTGGAGCATCTCGGCGCGGAACGGCGCCTTGGCGCCCAGCTGACACAGCACCCCGATGGTGCTCAGCGTCACCCGGTGGATCAGCAGGTACGCGGGCGGCAGGTTCAGCTGCTTGCCCAGGTTGTAGGCGGGCGAACGCGGATCGGCGATCCGGGCCGCCTGGGCGCGCATCCACGCCCGGGTGAAGTGGAAGGTGTCCACCGCGGCCGGCTCGATGATCGGCAACAGGTAGTCCAGCACCGCGTCCGGGTCCAACCGGATCGAGGGCTTCACGAATCCCTCCTCCCGCAGCATCTTCAGCACGCCCGCCGCGTCCCCGGCCAGCGCCATCCGCAGCGAGGCCCCGATCGGCCCGGGCAGCCCGCCCGGCAGCCGGTCCACCGTGCCGAAGTCCAGCACGCCCAGCCGCCAGCCCGACGCCGGGCCGTCGTCCTTCAGTAGCCGGAAGTTGCCCGGGTGCGGGTCCGCGTGCAGCAGACCGGTCCGGGACGGGCCGGCGAACAGGAACCGGGCCAGCAGCTGACCCGCACGGTCGCGCTCCTCCTGGGTGCCGCTCGCGATCACCTCGGCCAGCGGGGTGCCGTCCATCCACTCGGTGATCAGCACCTGGTCGGCCTGCGCCACCACACCCGGCACCAGGATGTCCGGGTCCTTCGCGAACTCCTCCGCGTGCCGGCGCTGGGCCTGCGCCTCCAGCTCGTAGTCCAGCTCCTCCGAGACCCGCTCGCGCAGCTCGGTGATCAGCGGCTTGACGTCCAGCCCGGGGATCAGCGGACCGAGCAGCCAGGCCACCCGGCCCAGCTGGGACAGGTCGGCGAGCAGCGCGTCGCCCGCGCCCGGGTACTGCACCTTCACCGCGACCCGTCTGCCGTCGTGCCAGACCGCCCGGTGCACCTGGCCGATCGAGGCGGCCGCCGCCGGGCGGTCGTCGAACTCCCGGAACAGCTCGCGCCAGCCGTCCCCGAGCCGCTGGGCGAGCGCGGTGTGCACCTTGGCGGCGGGCATCGGGGGAGCGGCGTCCTGCAGCTTGGTGAGCGCGGCCCGGTACGGCCCGGCGACCTCCTCGGGCAACGCGGCCTCGAAGACGGACAGCACCTGCCCGAACTTCATCGCCCCGCCCTTGAGTTCGCCGAGCACCTTGAACAGCTGGTCGGCGGTGGCCTGCTGGAGCTCGGCCGTGACCACCTCCGCGGAGCGGCCGCCGATCCGCCTGCCCAGCCCGAGCGTGGCGCGTCCGGCTATCCCCAGCGGCAGGGCGGCGAGCCGTGCCGTGCGGGTCACTGCCTTGCGCGGAAGATCGCTCACCCGGGGCCTCCAATCGCTGGCCCCCCGACACCGGACGGCCCACATCATTACGCCATTGTGCCCGCTCCCCATCCCGCTGCCGCCGGTATTTCACGGGGCGGGAGGGCGGCGCTGCTCCTACGCGGGGTTCCTTGAGGGTTCCTCGGCGGGTTCCTCGGCGGATTCCCCCGCGGGTTCCTCGGCGGTTCCAGGGCGGGGAGCCGGGCGGCCCGGTCCGGTGGGCCGCCGGGTCAGCGGGGCAGCCGCAGGGCGAGGCCGTCCAGGACGACCTCCAGGCCGTAGCGGAACTTGGCGTCGCGGACGGCGGCCGGGTCCTCGGCGGCGGCCGTGGAGTCGCCGTTGAGGTGCTCGTACCCGACGGTGGCCTGCTGGGCGGCGGGCATCAGACGGGCGACGAACTCGGCCTCGCTCTCGCCGGAGCGGGCCACGGCGGTGAGCCAGGCCGCCTCGGCGGTGCTCATGCCGACGACGTAGGAGATGAGGGTCTCGATCGCCCGGGCCGGCTCGGGGAACGCGGCCGCGGTGAAGAGGGCGGCAAGCCGCTCGGAGAAGGACATCAGGTTGGGGCCGAGGTAGACGAGACCGGCCTGGCCCAGCACCGAGGACAGCCAGGGGTGGCGCAGGGTGGTCGCCCGGAAGGCCTGGGCGGCCTCGACAGCGGCGGCGCGCCAGTCGGGGCTGTCGGCGGGCGGGAGGGCGATCTCGCCGAAGACCTCGTCCACCGCGAGCTCCATCAGCTCGTCCTTGGTCGCCACGTGGCGGTAGAGGGAGGTCGCACCCGCGTTCAGGCGGGTGGCGAGCTTGCGCATGCTCAGGGCCTCGATGCCCTCGGCGTCCAGCATCACGACCGCCTCGCGGACGATCGCGGCCCGGCTCAGGGCGGGCTGCTCGGGCTCGCGCTGGGGACGGGCCCAGACGGACGGGACGGGGTTCGTTCGGGCGGACATGGGCGGCTCCTCTTCCTGGGCCCTCGCGCTGTTTCCGCTGCTTCCGCCGGCTTTCGCCGGGGGCGTGGGCGCGTGGGTGTTCGGGCGCTGCTTCCGGTGCCGGTCGTGCCGCCGCCCGGCGGCGCGATGCGTACACCGTTCGCATTGAGCGTACAGGAGTCGAGTGTTGCGCACACTGTTCCGCTGTGCGTACAGTGTTCGCATCGACGGAACGAAGTGCGCATCGAGGGAACGCTGTGCGCAGAAGGGGAGGGTGTCCGATGGCAACCAGCAACTCGGCCGAGGGCCGCGTCGAGAGCCGCAATCCACACCGCTGGTGGATCCTGATCGTGCTCTGCCTGAGCTCGCTCGTCCTGGTGGTCGACAGCATGGCCCTCACGGTCGCGGTGCCCTCGATGACCGCCGACCTCGGTGCCGGCGCCCAGGACACCCAGTGGATCCTCGACTCCTACGTCCTGGTCTTCGCCGGACTGCTGCTCGCCGCGGGCAGCCTCGGTGACCGGTTCGGCCGCCGCAAGGTCATGATCATCGGACTGCTGCTCTTCGGGGCCGCGTCGCTCGCGGCGACCTTCTGCACCAGCCCCGGCGAGGTCATCGCGGCGCGGATCGCGATGGGCGTCGGCGGTGCGCTGATCATGCCCTCGACGCTGTCGATCCTCATCACCGTCTTCGACGAGGACGAGCGCAACAAGGCGATGGCCGCATGGGGCTCGGTGGCGATGCTCGGACTGGTCGGCAGTCCGGTGCTGGGCGGAGTGCTGATCAACCACTTCTCGTGGCACTCGATCTTCTTCATCAACGTGCCGGTCGTCGCGCTGGCGATCCTGGCCGGGCTGCTGCTGATGCCGGAGTCCAAGGGCCCGTGGCAGAAGCCCGACCCGCTCGGCGCGGTGCTCTCCGCCGTCGGCATGACCGCGCTGGTCTGGTGGATCATCGAGATCCCCCAGCACGGTGCCTTCGCCGGCCGGTCGCTGGTCACCCTGGTCGTCGCGGTCCTCGCCCTCGCTGGGTTCGTGGTGTGGGAGAACGTCACCTCCGCTCCGATGGTGCCGCTGGCGCTCTTCAAGGCCCGTAATTTCAGTGGGGGTTCGCTGTCGCTGACCCTGGTGCAGATCGGCAACGGCGGCCTGCTGCTGGTGCTCACCCAGTACCTGCAGTTCGTGCTCGGGTACTCGCCGGTCAAGGCGGGCCTCGCGTTCCTGCCGCTGGCCGTCGCCGCGCTGCTCGGTAACGGGGTCGGCGCCAAGCTCGCGGCGAAGCTCGGCAACCGGCTGCTGATCCTCGCCGGGATGCTCGTCATGGCCTCCTCGTTCGCGCTGCTGACCACCGTCTCGGCGGACACCGGCTTCGCCGTCCCGGCGACGGCGCTCGGACTGCTCGGCCTCGGCGCGGGCCTGGCGATGCCGGCGGCGGTGGGCGCGCTGATGGGGACCATTCCGCCGGAGCGGGCGGGCGTCGGCTCGGCGCTGAACGACACCATCCAGCAGGCCGGTACGGCGCTCGGCATCGCGATCCTGGGCTCGCTGCTGTCGAGCGGCTTCGCGAGCCGGATGCCCACCGGGACGCCGGACCAGGCGAAGCACTCCATCGCCGGGGCTCTGGCGATCGCGAACGGGGACGCCGGGCTGGTGCGGACCGCCCGGGAGGCGTTCACCGGGGCGATGTCGACGACCTTCACGGTCAGCGCGGTCGGGGTGCTGGCGGCGGCGCTGGTGGCCGTGCTGGTGATGCGGGAGCGGAAGGTGAAGGAGGGCGCGGTTGCGCAGAATGTGGAGGAGGCCGGGATCGCCGCCTGAGGCCGGTTCGACCAGGTCGGTTCACCGAGAAGGCCGGTGCCCTGGGGGCGCCGGCCTTCGGCGTTGGCCGGGGGTCTGCACGAGAAGTCGGCGGGGCCGACTTCTCGTGCAGGGGCGTTGGGGCTAGATGACTGATGCCAAGGGGTTCAGTGGTCATACGCGGTCAGGGAGCGCATGACGGGTTGTCCGGTGCGGTCGTTGTGCCAGATCGCGGCGGT
>NZ_JBHTTU010000113.1:0-5748 GCF_042794375.1 Kitasatospora sp. NPDC056531
CCAGCGTGTTGACGAAGAACCCGACCAGATCGTCCAGCGCCTCATCGGTACGCCCCGCGATCGGGCTCCCGATCGGGATGTCCGTCCCCGCGCCCAGCCGGGTGTACAACGCCGCCAACGCCGCCTGCAGCACCATGAACAGACTCACACCCGAACGTCGAGCCAACTCCACCAGAGCGGCGTGCAGTTCGGGCCTCAGCTCCAGCCCGACGTGGTCCCCGTGCCAGCCCGCGACGGCCGGCCGCGGCCGGTCCGCGGGCAGCTGGAGCAGCTCCGGCAGGTCGGACAGCTGCCGCTTCCAGTAGTCGAGCTGCTCGGTGAACCGGCTCTGCGGGTCGGCGGCGTCGCCGAGCAGGTCACGCTGCCACAGCGTGTAGTCGGCGTACTGCACCCGAAGGTTCGGCCAGCTCGGCGCACGCCCCTCGCACCGGGCGGCGTACGCCTCGGCCAGGTCCCGCGCCAGCGGGCCGGTGGACCAACCGTCACCGGCGATGTGGTGCATCACCAGCAGCAGCACGTGCTCCTCCGGCGCGACCGCGAACAGCTCCGCCCGCAGCGGCGCCTCCGCCGCCAGGTCGAAGGGCTGCCGGGCGAACTCGGCCAGCCGCTCGGGCAGTTCGGTCTGCGACACCTCGGTCAGCCGGGCCCGGGGTCGGGCCTCCGCCGGGTCCAGGACGCGCTGGCACGGTACGCCGTCGATCTCCGGGAACGCCGTCCGCAGGCTCTCGTGCCGGGCCACCACATCGGCCAGCGCCTCGTCCAGCGCGGAGCGGTCGAGCGTCCCGGTCAACTGGAGCGCCAGCGGGATGTGGTACGTCGCGGCGGCACCGTCCATGCGGTGCAGGAACCAGAGCCGGCGCTGGGCGAAGGACAACGGCACGGCCTCCGGCCGCTCGTACGCGGTCAGTGCAGGACGGGCGTGGCCGGCCCCGGCCAGCGCCTCGGCCAGACCCGCCACGGTGGGCGCCTGGAAGAGCGCGCGCAGCCCGAGCTCGACGCCGAGCACCGAACGCACCCTGGCGGCCAGCCGGGTGGCGAGCAGGGAATGCCCACCCAGGTCGAAGAAGTCGTCGTCGACCCCGACCTCCGGCACACCGAGCACCTCGGCGAACAGCCCGCACAGGATCTGCTCCTGCGGGGTGCGCGGCGCCCGTCCGGGCGCGGCCGAGCCGGGGTCCGGAGCGGGCAGCGCCGCCCGGTCCAGCTTTCCGTTCGGCGTCAGCGGCAGCGCGTCCAGCACCACGAACACGGCTGGCACCAGGTAGTCCGGCAGCCGGTCACGCAGGTACGCCGCCAGCTCCACCGGGCGGACAGCCGCGTCCGGACGGGCTGCCACGTAGCCGATGAGCCGGTCGTCCTTGGCGAGGACGGCGGCCTGGGCGACGGCGGGGTGCTCGGCGAGCGCCGCCTCGACCTCGCCGGGTTCGACGCGGAAGCCGCGCACCTTCAGCTGGTCGTCGGCGCGGCCGACGTACTCCAGCTCGCCGTCGGCCCGGCGCCGCACCAGGTCGCCGGTGCGGTACATCCGAGCGCCCTCCGGCCCGAACGGGCAGGCCACGAACCGCCCGGCCGTCAGGCCCGGTCGGTTCAGGTAGCCGCGCGCCAGACCGGGGCCGGCGACGTACAACTCCCCTGCCACGCCCGGCGGTACGACGCGCAGTCGCTCGTCGAGCACGTACACCCGGAAGCCCGCAACCGTTCGCCCGATCGGCGGCACACCGGACCCCGGCGACAGCGGGTCGCTCATCGTCGCGCACACCGTCGTCTCGGTCGGACCGTACGCGTTGATCATCCGACGCCCGGGCGCCCAGCGCTCCACCAGCTCCGGCGGGCACGCCTCACCCGCCACCACCAGGGTGGCGGCCATGAGGTCGGCGCTCTCCAGCGCGGCCAGGGCCGAGGGCGGCAGCGTCACGTGGGTGACACCCAGCCGGCGGTCCGTCAGGGCCTCCAGCGGGGCCTCGGCGGGGGCCAGGACGAGGGCTGCACCGGTGAGCAGCGCACTACACAGGTCCCAGAAGGACGCGTCGAAGCTGGGCGAGGCGAACTGGAGCACCCGGCTGCCCGGCGCCACACCGAGCTGGTCGACCTGCGCCGCCACCAGCCCGGACACCCCACTGTGGCTCACCGCGACGCCCTTGGGGCGACCGGTCGAGCCAGAGGTGTAGATCACGTACGCCGGACACCGGACGTCGAGGTTGGTCTCCGGGTCAGTCTCCGGCCAGTCCCCGTCCGCCACCATGGCCGGGTCGTCGACCAGCAATGCCGGACGGGCGTCCTCCAGCATGAACGCGATCCGCGCCTCCGGGTACGCCGGATCCACCGGCAGGTACGCGGCCCCGGCCTTCAGCACGCCCAGGACCGCCACCACGGACTCCACCGAGCGCGGCAGCGCCACCGCCACCACCTGCTCCGGGCCGACACCCCGAGCGACCACCGCATGCGCGAACCGGTTTGCCCGGGCGTTGAGTTGACCGTACGTCAGCTCGGCATCACCGCAGACGAGCGCCACCGCGTCCGGCGTCGCCACCACCTGCGCCGCAAACAGATCCGGCAGGCTCACTGCAGCCGCCGCACCGTCGACGGCGGGCAGCAGCTCGCACCGCTCCTCGGCGGACAGTAGGTCGATACCGCCGATCGGCAGGTCCGGGTCGGCGGCGACCGCCGCCAGCAGCCGCAGCCACCGGGCGACCATGGCCTCGACCGTCGAGCGGTCGAACAGGTCGGTGCTGTACTCGACCGCGCCGCTGAGACCGGCCGGCGCGCCGTCGGGCCCGTGCTCCTCCGCGAACCCGAAGGTCAGGTCGAGCCGCGCGGTCCCGGTAGGCACAGTCACTCCGGAGACCCGCAGACCCGGCAGCTCGAAGTCGGAACGCGGCATGTTCTGCAGCGCGAGCAGCACCTGGAACAGCGGCTGCCGGGCGAGCGACCGGGACGGGTTGAGGGCCTCCACCACATGGTCGAACGGCAGGTCCTGGTGCGCGTACGCGCCGAGCGCGCCCTCCCGGACCCGGACCAGCAACTCGGCGAAGGACGGGTCACCGCTGGTGTCCGTGCGGAGCACCAGGGTGTTGACGAAGAACCCGACGAGGTCGTCCAACGCCTCGTCGGTACGGCCGGCGATCAGGCTCCCGACCGGGATGTCCGTGCCCGCACCGAGCTTGTCCAGCAGCGACGCCAGGGCGGCCTGCAACACCATGTACACGCTGGCCCCGTGCTCCCGGCCCAGGCGCACCAGCCCGGCGTGCAGTTCGGCGTCCAGTTCGATCGCGAGGCAGCCGCCGGAGTAGGAGGGGGCTACGGGGCGGTGGCGGTCTGCGGGGAGCCGGATCTGCTCCGGAAGGTCCGCGAGCGTCCGCGTCCAGTAGGCCGTCTGACGGGCGGACAGGCTGTCCCGGTCGGCCGCGTCGCCGAGCAGTTGGTGCTGCCAGAGCGTGTAGTCGGCGTACTGCACGGGCAGTGGCGCCCACTGCGGCTCCTCGCCTTGGCGGCGCGCCTCGTACGCGGTGGTCAGGTCGGCGGCCAGCGGGCCCAGCGACCAGCCGTCGCCGGCGATGTGATGCGTCACCAGGAGCAGCACGTGCTCGTCCGCCGAGAGTTCGAACACCTCGGCGCGCAGCGGCAGTTCGGCCGCGAGGTCGAATCCGCGTGCTGCGGCCCCCGCCAGCAGTTCCGGCAGGGCCGGCTCGTCTGCCACGGTGACCGACAGCCTCGGGCGCGCTTCTCCGGTGGCCAGCACCTGCTGGTACGGCACGCCGTCCACCGCCGGGAAGACCGTGCGCAGGGTTTCGTGCCGGTCGACGACGTCGCCCAGCGCCGCCTCCAGGGCCGCCAGGTCCAGTGGTCCCGAGAGCCGCCACGCGAGCGGCATGTTGTAGACGGAGTCGGCGCCCTCCAACTGGCGCAGGAACCACAGCCTCCGCTGAGCGGACGACAGCGGCACCAGCGCGGGCCGCTCCGCCCGCTCCAGGGCGAGCCGGGCCCGGTCCGCGCCGCCCAGCCCGGCGGCCAGCCCGGCCACGGTCGGGTTGCGGAACAGGGTGTGCAGCGGCAGCTCCACGCCCAGCGTCGCACGGATCCGGGCCGCCAACCGGGTGGCCAGCAGGGAGTGCCCGCCGAGGTCGAAGAAGTCGTCGTCGACGCCGACCTGGGGCAGGCCCAGCACCTCGGCGAACAGCCCCGCCAGGACGTGTTCCTCAGGAGTGTGCGGTGCCTGCCCGACCCGCGTCGCGGTGGATTCGGGCTCGGGGAGTGCGCGCCGGTCCAGCTTGCCGCTGGCGTTCAGCGGCAGGGCGTCGAGGGAGACGAACGCGGTCGGCACCATGTAGTCCGGCAGCCGCTCGCGCAGGTGCGCCCGCAGGTCCTCCGGCCGGAGCTCCGCCCCGGTGGCGGGCACCAGGTAGGCGACCAGGCGGCTGTCCTCCGCCCGGTCCTGCCGGACGATCACGGCGGCCCGCGCGACCTTCGGGTGTTCCGCCAGTGCCGCCTCGATCTCGCCGAGCTCCACCCGGAAGCCGCGGATCTTGACCTGGTCGTCGGTGCGGCCGAGGAACTCCAGGTTCCCGTCCGATCCCCACCGCACCAGGTCACCGGTGCGGTACATCCGCGAACCGCTCGGACCGAACGGGTCGGCGACGAACCGCCCGGCGGTCAGCCCCGGCCGGTTCAGATAACCGCGCGCCAGGCCCGCACCGGCGATGTACAGCTCACCCGACACACCGACGGGCACCGGCTGCAACGCGGCGTCGAGCACCTGCAGTCGGACGCCCCCGAGCGGCCGGCCGATCACCGGATGCGGGCTCGACTCCAGCGGCGCGAAGACCGACTCCACCGTGCACTCGGTCGGCCCGTAGTAGTTGAGGGAGGACACCCCCTCGACGGCCCGCAACCGTTCCCAGAGTTGCTCCGGGACGGCCTCCCCGCCCAACCCGACCACCGACGGACGCCACCGGGGGTCGTCCAACAGGCCGTGTTCGACCAGGACTTGCAGGTAGGACGGGGTGCCGCCGACAGCGTCCAGCCCGGCCCGCACGGCGTACTCGACGAAGGCGTCCGGGTCGGTCCAGGTCGCCTCGTCCAGGACGTGCAGCTCATGGCCGGCGTACAGGGCGAACAGCTGGTCGCAGGAGGCGTCGAACGACACGGACGAGGTCAGCCCCATCCGCACCCGCTCACCCGCCCGGAAGATCAGCGGACACTGGTTGGCGAACAGGTTGAAGAGGCCACCGTGCGTCGCCACCACGCCCTTGGGCTTGCCGGTGGAACCGGAGGTGTAGATGACGTAGACCGGGTGGCCAGGATCGATGGCCACCGCAGGGTCCGTTGCCGGGCAGCCCGCCACCAGCCCGGCCGTCTCCGGGTCGTCGGCCACCAGCCACCCGGCCGGACCGTCCGGCAGCCGACCCCGGGTACGGGCGTCGGTCAGCACCAGGACCGGCTGTGCGTCGTCGAGCATGTACCCGATCCGCGCGGCCGGGTACTCCGGATCGACCGGGAGGTACGCCGCGCCGGTCTTCAGCACCGCGAGGATCGCCACCACCAGCTCGGCCGAGCGCGGCAGCGCCACCGCCACCAGCCGCTCCGGCCCCGCCCCGCGCGCGATCAGCGCATGGGCCAACCGGTTCGCCCGCGCGTCCAACTCCGCGTACGTCAACGACGCTTCCGGCCCCACCACCGCGACGGCGTCCGGATTCGCCTGCACCTGAGCCCGGAACAGCTCCGGCAGACTCTCGGTGAAGGCTCGAGACG
>NZ_JBHTTU010000113.1:5758-17421 GCF_042794375.1 Kitasatospora sp. NPDC056531
GCCGGGCCGGTCCCCAGCGCCGTCAGCTCACCGCGCTCCTCGGCGGTGAGCAGGCCGAACCGGCTGAGCCGCCGCCGCGGGTCGGCCACCACGGCGTGGAGCAGCCGCTCCCACCGCCCGATCATCGTCTCGACGGCGGCCGGGTCGTACAGGTCGCTGGTGTACTCGACGGACCCGTCGATCCCCTCCGGGGAGCCGTCCTCCGCATACCGCTCGGACATGGTGAAGACCAGATCGAGCTTGGCGGTGGTCGACGCCAACGGCACGTCGGTGACGCTCAGTCCGGGCGGCGCGAAGTCGGCCCGGGGTGCGTTCTGCAGCACCAGCATGACCTGGAACAGCGGGTGGTGGGCGAGCGAGCGCACCGGGTTGAGGGCCTCGACCAGGTATTCGAACGGAAGGTCCTGATTGGCGTACCCGGCCAGCGCGGTGTCCCGGACCCGGCCCAGCAGCTCGACGAACGTCGGATCGCCCGAGGTGTCGGTACGGAAGACCAGGGTGTTGACGAAGTAGCCGACCAGCTCGTCCTGCGCCTGGTCGGTCCGGCCCGCGACCGGGCTGCCGACCGGGATGTCGTCGCCCGCGCCGAGCTTGCTCAACAGCGCCGCCAGCCCTGCCTGGAGCACCATGAACAGACTGGTCCCGTGCGCGCGGGCCAGCTCGCGCAGACCGCGGTGCAGCTCGGCGTCGAGCCCGGCACGCACGGAACCGCCCCGGTGGGAAGCGACGGCCGGGCGGGGCCGGTCGGTGGGCAGCTGGATCCGCTCCGGCAGACCGGCCAACTGCCGGGTCCAGTAGGCCGCCTGGCCGGCGAACAGGCTGTCCCGGTCGGTGGAGTCGCCGAGCAGTTCGTGCTGCCACAGGGTGTAGTCGGCGTACTGGACCGGCAGCTCCTCCCACTGCGGCTCCTCGCCGCGGCAGCGCGCCTCGTAGGCGGCGGTCAGGCCCTGCGCGAGCGGGCCCAGCGACCAGCCGTCACCCGCGATGTGGTGGAGCACCACCTGGAACACGTGCTCGTCCGGGGCCAGCTCGAACAGTTCGACACGCAGCGGCACGTCGACCGCCAGGTCGAACCGACGGGCCTTCGCTTCCGCCATGACGGCCGGCAGCTCGGCCTCGGTGGTCAGGCTCACGAGCAGCCGCGGGCGGGCCGCCACGACGTCCAGCACCTGCTGGTGCGGCACGCCGTCCACCGCCGGGAAGACGGTGCGCAGGCTCTCGTGCCGGGCCACCACGTCCGCCACGGCGGCCTCCAGGGCCCGCCGGTCCAGGTCCCCGGACAGCCGCCAGGCCAGGGAGATGTGGTAGTTCGCGCTGGCGCCCTCCAACTGGTGCAGGAACCACAGCCGCCGCTGCGCGAACGACAGCGGGATCACCTCGGGACGCTCGCGCCGTGCCAGGGCGGCCTGCGCCGGTCCGGCCGCCACCAGGGCGGCGGCCAGGCCGGCCGGAGTCGGCGCCTCGAACAGGGTGCGCAGCGGCATTTCCACGCCGAGCGTCGCACGGATCCGGGCGGCCAGGCGGGTGGCCAGCAGCGAGTGCCCGCCCAGGTCGAAGAAGCCGTCCTCGACGCCGGCCGACGCCACGCCCAGGACCTCGGCGAACAGCTCGCACAGGATCTGCTCCTGCGGGGTGCGCGGCGCGCGGCCGGTCCGCTCCGCGGTGAACTCCGGCTCGGGCAGGGCCCGGCGGTCCAGCTTGCCGTTGGCGGTCAGCGGCAGCGCGTCCAGCACGACGAACGCCGACGGCACCATGTGCTCCGGCAGCCGCTCGCCCAGGTGCTCACGCAGCTCGGCCGCGCGCGGCGCCGCGCCGGCGGCCGGTACCAGGTAGGCGACCAGCCGGGTGTCGTCGACTCGGTCCTGCCGGGCCAGGACAGCGACCTGGGCGACGCCGGGGTGGTGGGACAGCGCCGCCTCGATCTCGCCGAGTTCGATCCGGAAGCCGCGTACCTTCACCTGGTCGTCGGCCCGGCCGACGTACCGCAGGCCGCCGTCTGCGTCCCGGCGCACCACGTCGCCGCTGCGGTACATGCGCGCGCCGACCGGCCCGAAGGGGTCGGCGACGAAGCGCCCGGCGGTCAGACCGGGCCGGTTCAGATAGCCGCGCGCCAGCCCGGCGCCCGCGACGTACAGCTCGCCGGGTACGCCCGGGGCCACCGGCCGCAGACCCTGGTCCAGCACGTACGTCCGCAGGTCCGGGAGGGCAGCGCCGATCCGGCCGACGACCGTGCCGGAGCGCTCCAGCGCCGCGTACGTGACGTGCACCGTGGTCTCGGTGATGCCGTACATGTTGACCAGCCGCGGCGCATCCTCCGCGTGCCGCTCGTACCAGCCCGCCAGCCGGCCGTGCTCCAACGCCTCGCCGCCGAACACCACCGTGCGCAGGGCGAGCGAACGGCCGGTCTCCGGCGCCTCCTCGTCCGCCTGCATCAGCTGGTAGAAGGCGGACGGCGTCTGGTTGAGCACCGTCACCCGCTCACGGGCGAGCAGCTCCAGGAACCGGCCGGGCGAACGGCTGGTCTCGTGGTCCACGACCACCAGCCGGCCGCCGTGCAGCAGCGGGCCCCACAGCTCCCACACCGAGAAGTCGAAGGCGTAGGAGTGGAAGAGCGTCCAGACGTCCTCGGCGGAGAAGCCGAACAGCGCGTCGGTGGCGCCGAACAGCCGCACCACGTTCCGGTGCGGGACCACCACACCCTTGGGGTTGCCGGTGGACCCGGAAGTGTGGATGACGTAGGCGGGGTGGCCGGGATCGACGGGGACCTCCGGATCCGTGTCCGGCAGCCCTTCAAGGTCAGCGGCGTCCAGCAGCAGCCGGTCCAGCCCGTCCGCTCCCGGCAGGTCGCCGACCCCGCCCGTCGTCACGAGCAGTGCGGGCCGGGTGTCCTGGAGCAGGTAGGCGATCCGGGCGGCCGGGTACGCCGGGTCCACCGGTACGTACGCGCCGCCGGCCTTGAGCACCGCGAGCACCGCCACGACCAGCTCGGCCGAGCGCGGCAGGGCCAGCGCCACCAGCTGCTCCGGCCCCACTCCTCGATCGGCCAGGGCGTGCGCGAGCCGGTTGGCGCGGGCGTTCAACTCGCCGTACGTCAGAGTGACTTCGCCGTCCGTGAGGGCGACCGCGGCCGGGTCGGCCCGCACCTGCCGCTCGAACAGCGCGGTCAGGCTGCTGTCCGACGGTTCCCCGCTCCGGTCGGCGGCGGCCGGGAGCAGCGCGCGGAGCTCGTCGGCGGACAGCACGTCCACCTGGCCGATCCGTCGGCCGGGGTCGGCGACGACGGCCCGCAGCAGCCGCAGCCACCGGTCGACGATCCCCGCCACGGTGGCCTCGTCGAACAGGTCGGTGCTGTACTCCACCAGGCCCGACAGCCCGTCCGCACCGGGCTGTTCGCCCAGGATGAAGGTCAGGTCGCACTTGGCCGTCCCGGTGGGGACCAGGTCGGTCGACACCCGCAGCCCCGGTAGGTCGAACCCGCCGAGCGGCGCGTTCTGCAGGGCGAGCATGGTCTGGAACAGCGGGTGGTGCGCCAGCGACCGGGTCGGGTTCAGCGCCTCCACCAGGTGCTCGAACGGCACGTCCTGGTGCGCGTACGCGGACAGCGCGTCGCCGCGCACCCGTCCCAGCAGTTCGGTGAACGACGGGTCGCCGGACAGGTCGGTGCGCAGGACCAGGGTGTTGACGAAGAAGCCGACCAGGTCGTCCAGGGCCTCGTCGGTGCGTCCGGCGATCGGGGTGCCGATCGGGACGTCGGTGCCCGCGCCGAGCTTGCCCAGCAGGGCGCCCAGCCCGGCCTGGAGCACCATGAACAGGCTGGCCCCGCCGTCCCGGGCGAGCATCCGCAGGCCCTGGTGCAGCTCGGCGTCGATCCGCACCGGCAGGTGGGCGCCCCGGTAGGACATCGCCGCCGGCCGGGGCCGGTCGAACGGCAGCTCGACCTGCTCGGGCAGGTCCGCCAGCTGCTCCCGCCAGTAGGCGAGTTGGCCGCTCAGCAGGCTGTCCGGGTCCGCGCCGTCGCCCAGCAGCTCCCGCTGCCAGAGGGCGTAGTCGGCGTACTGGACCGGCAGCGGCGCCCACTCCGGCTTCGCCCCCTCGGTACGGGCCGCGTAGGCAGTCGTCAGGTCCTGCGAGAGCGGCCCCATCGACCAGCCGTCACCGGCGATGTGGTGCACCACCAGCAGCAGTACGTGCTCCTCCCGCCCGAGCCGGAACAGCTCGGCGTGCAGCGGCGGCTCCTCCGCGAGCTCGAAGCCGTGCCGCGCCGCTTCCGCCAGCCGGTCCGGCAGGTCGCGCTTGCCGGCCTCGGTCACCCGCAGCCGTGGCCGTGCCGCGTCGAGGTCCAGCACGTGCTGGCACGGAACACCGTCGACCACGGGGAAGACGGTGCGCAGGCTCTCGTGCCGCTCGACCACGTCCGCCAGGGCGGCCTCCAGGGCCCGCTGGTCGAGGTTCCCGGACAGTCTCAGCGTCAGCGGGATGTTGTACGTGGCGCTGGGGCCCTCCATGCGGTGCAGGAACCACAGCCGGCGCTGGGCGAAGGACAGGGGGACCGCCCCAGACCGCTCACGCGCCGCGAGCGCGGGCCGGGCCTGGCCCGCGGCGTCCACCGTCGCCGCCAGTTCCGCCACCGTCGGCGCGTCGAACAGGTCGCTCAACCGCAGCTCCACGCCGAGCACCGACCGGGCCCGGGCGACCAGCCGGGTGGCCAGCAGCGAGTGCCCGCCGAGGTCGAAGAAGTCGTCGTCGGCGCCGACCTCCGGGACGCCGAGCACCTCGGCGAACAGCCCGGCGAGCAGGTGCTCGGTCGCGGTGCGCGGAGCGCGGCCCGAGTCGGCGGGCTGCCGGTCGGGCGCGGGGAGTGCCTGCCGGTCGAGCTTGCCGTTCGGGGTCAGCGGCAGCGCGTCCAGCACGACGTACGCGGTCGGCACCATGTGCTTGGGCAGCCGCTCCCGCAGGTGTTCGCGCAGGGCGGTGTCGGTCACCGTGGCGCCGGGCTCGGGAACGGCGTAGGCGACCAGCCGGGGCTCCTCCTCGGTACGCACCACGACGGCGGCCCGGGCGACCTGCGGGTGCTCGGCGAGGACGGCCTCGATCTCGCCGAGCTCCACCCGGAAGCCACGGATCTTGATCTGGTCGTCCGTACGCCCGAGGAACTCCAGGTTCCCGTCCGCGCCCCACCGCACCAGGTCGCCGGTGCGGTACATCTGCGTGCCGCTCGGGCCGAACGGATCCGCCACGAACCGTCCGGCCGTCAGCCCCGGCCGGTTCAGGTAGCCGCGGGCGAGACACTCCCCGGCGATGTACAACTCACCCGGCGTACCGGCCGGCAGCCGACGCAGGGCGGCGTCGAGCACGTACAGCCGGACGTTGGTGGCGGGCCGGCCGATGACCGGGAGCGGACTCGAACCCACGGGCGCGGTCACCGGGTTGACGGTGCACTCGGACGGCCCGTAGAGGTTGAGGCAGGACACCCCCTCGGCCGCCCGCAGCTGTCCCCACAGCTGCTCCGGGACGGCCTCGCCGCCCGCTGCGACCAGCGCTGGGCGCCAGCTCTGGTCGCCCAACAGCCCGTGGGCCACGAGGTCGTGCAGGTAGGAGGGGGTGGCTTCGATGTAGTCCAGTCCACAGCGCCGCGCGTACGCGACGAAGGCGTCCGGGTCGGTCCAGGTCGCGTGGTCCAGGACGTGTAGCTCGTGGCCCGCGAACAGGGCGAGCAGCTGGTTCCACGACGCGTCGAACGACACCGACGTCGTCAGGGCCACCCGCAGCCGCTGCCGCTCCCCGAGCACCGCCGGGAAGTGCACCTGCCGGAGGTCGGTGAGCAGGTTGAGCAAGCCACCGTGGGTCGGCGCCACGCCCTTGGGCCGTCCGGTGGAACCGGAGGTGTAGATGACGTACGCCGGGTGACACGGATCGATGGCCACCGTCGGGTCCACCACCGGATGACCCGCCATGAGGGCAGCCGTCTTCGGGTCGTCGAGCACCAGCCGGCCGACCGGACCTCCGTCGGGCAGGCGGTCCCCGCTGCGGGAGTCGGTGACCACCAGGAGCGGGCGGGCGTCGTCGAGCAGGTACGCGATCCGGGCGGCCGGGTACTCGGGATCGACCGGGACGTACGCCGCCCCGGTCTTCAGCACCGCGAGGATCGCCACCACCAGCTCGGCCGAGCGCGGCAGCGCCACCGCCACCAGCCGCTCCGGACCCGCACCCCGCGCGATCAGCTCATGCGCCAGCCGGTTCGCCCGCACGTCCAGCTCCGCGTACGTCAGCGAGACGTCCCCGCAGACCAGCGCGACCAGGTCCGGAGTCGCGCGCACGTGCTCCCGGAACAGTTCCGGCAGGTTCTCGACCGGAGCCGCCGCCATCGGCCCGGTGCCGAGGGCCGTCACCTCGCGGTGCTCCTCGGCCGTGAGCAGGTCGATCCGGCCCACCAGCTCGTCCAGGTCGCAGTCCGCGACCGTGTCCAGCAGTGCGAGCAGCCGCTGCTGGTGGGCGGCGAGGTCGTCGTCGCCGTAGGCCTCCGGCGAGCCGTGGAGCCGCAGGAGCGGCGGGTTGCCGTCGCGGTAGTCGAACACCCAGAGGGCGAGGTCGGTGGTCGACCCCGACACGAAGTGGTGCACGGAGGCCGGGTGCCCGGCGAAGCTCGGCCTGGAGTTGAAGGCCATGATGTTGACGATCAGCGGGAACGCCGTCCCGATGCTGCCGGGCGCGCCGACGTCGCGCAGCAGGTCCTCGCTGCGGTAGCGCTCGTGGGTGACGGCCGCGTCGACCTCCTGCGCCACCTGGGCGATGAGTTCGCGCCACCGCATGTCCGGCCGCAAGGTCAGCCGCAGCGGCACCACGTTGGACATCGTGCCCGGCACCGACATCAGGTCACGGCCGCAGGACCGACGGGCGGTGACGGGCATGGCCAGCACCACGTCCTGGCTGCCGGTCAACCGGTGCGCGTAGAGCGCCGTCGCGGCGATCAGGACCCGGGACCACCGGACGCCGGCCCGTCCCGCCGCCGCGCGCAGGGCCTCGGGGCTCCGCAGTTCCAGCTCCTCGGCCAGCCGAAGCGCCCGGTGCGGGTCGGTCGGGGCCGTGTCGGTGAGCCGCGTCGGCGTCGGCCGGTCCGCGAAGCGCTCCGTCCAGTAGGCGCGGTCGGCGGTGAAGTCCGCCGACGCGCGGTAGGCGGCGTCACTGTCGACCAGGTCCTGCAGCGAACCGAACGGGGACTGCGCCACCGGCCCGCCCTCGGCCAGCGCCGAGTACACGTCCGCGACCCGCTGCCTGACCAGGGAACTGCTCAGCGCGTCCAGCACCACGTGGTGGTAGTTCAGGTACCAGAGGTGGTCCGTGGGCGACAGCCGGATCAGCGCATGCCCGAACAGCGGATCACGCGCGAGGTCCAGCGGGCGCATCAGGTCCTGCTCCATCCACGCCATGGCCGCCGCCCGGGGGTCGGTCTCCGCGCTGAGGTCGAGGTGCGCGGGCGCCCAGTCCCAGGTCGCGCGGAGGATCTGGCGCGGGCCCTCGCCGTCGTCGACGAAGCTCACGTGCAGGGCGTCGACCTCGTCGACCACCCGGCGCAGCGCGGTCTCGAACAGCTCCGGGTCCACCGGCCCGTGGATCTCCAGGCACTCGCCGACGCGATAGCCCGGAATCGCCGTCCGGGAGCGCTGCTCGGCCAGCCAGATCTCGCGCTGGGCCGCCGTCAGGGGAAGAACGTCGCCATCGCGACGGGACATGGGGGTACCTCTCAGGAGTGTGGGCGGGCGTACACGCAGGGCGCGATGGGCCGCGCCGACCGCGGTTCACATCACGCGGCCGGCGGGTGGGCGCGGCTAACTGCTGCGGTCAGGCGGCGAGTTCGCCGGCCTGGAGCTGCCGGAGGGATGCGTAGATTCCGTGCCGGGCGAGGAGTTCGTCGTGGGTGCCCTGCTCGGCCTGGACCTCGGTGATCCCGGGCACGCGGCACAGCGCCGCGGCGAGGACTTCGGCCGTCCGGGGCCGGCCGATCACCGGCTTGACGTCCCAGCGCCGGCGTCCCGGAATCACCGAGCGCGCGCTCGCGTCCGAATCCGCGGAACGGAATGCGGCTGCGGCACCCAGTAGCGATGGCATGTGTACGATCACCTGTTTTGCGGAGGTCACGGGCAGTCGGTCAACGGGCACGGCGAAATTCTGCGCGCGGCGGATTACTGCGATGGAGTGAAAAGTCCGAAGGGGGAAGAGGTACGGCCGAAAGGCCCACCGCCGACCGCCGCGAGGACTCGTCCTACGAGATCGGTCGGAAGACGCGTCTAGGCGGCAGGCCGGGCCACGAATCGGGGCGTCACTGCGCCTTCCCGGCGCCGGCGCCGGCGGTCGCGCGGATCCTCGGAGTCATGATCTCGCCCTCGACACGGTCGGCGACCCCGCCCTTCCCGCCGTTCGAGGCTGCGCCCTCGGTGGGCCGGCGACCGTCATCGGAGGCGACCTGCGCCGCCACCATGTCGGCGGCCACCTCGGCCGCGAGGTCGTGGATGTTCTCCCCGGCCTCATAGGCCGCCTTCTTCACCTCCAAGGCGATGCCTACGGACGTCTTGACGACACCGCGCACCAGCGGCTTGAGGAGACGCTTGGCCAGTGGCGCGACGATGAGACCGACCAGGAACGGCGGAACGACGGGCGGCATGATGCTCCAACCTCTCTACGCAGACGAATGACAGGGGACCCAGGGCACTGCGAACTCCGGAGCACGCACAGCGAGGAAGACGGAAGCACCCATTTCCAGGATTCTCGACTCCCGTACCGGGCCCCCTGCCGGGTCGAATTCCTCGTCGACGGAGTGCACCGTCCGCTCCTCGATCACCGTAGTCCAGTCATGTCCGTCGAGGCCAAAAAGCCTCGGCCGATTTCACTCATGCGAGTGCTATCCATGTTCCGGACCGCTACGGATTGCCGCATGCGTACCCATCCAGCGAAGTTCTTGTCCCATTTACCTTTTACTAGTGATCGCCTCCATGATGACTGCCGAGTTCGCGCGCCGCCCTCCGGCGCCCTGTGTCACGTCGCGGCTCCGGTCGCTCACGGACGAGTGAACTCCCAACCGATCCCTCGCCCACCGGCTGCTGCGAACGCCAGCGTGGGCGGCATGACCACCACGTACCCCCGAGCCGAACGGGCCGCCCAGGCCCGGGAAGCCGAAGCCCAGCTCGCCGCCGACGGAATCGACGGGGTGGTGTTCGGCTGGGTCGACAACGCCGGGCTCACCCGGGTGAAGTCCGTCCCGCTCGCCCAACTCGAACACGCCGCCGAGTACGGCGTCGGCGCCGTGCCCTGCTTCGACGTCTCCCTGGTGGACGACTCCTTCACCACTACGCCTTCGAGTACCGGCCCGGTGGGCGACCTGCGGCTCGTCCCCGACCTCGACCGGCTCACCCCGCTCGCCGCCCAACCCGGCTGGGCCTGGGCCCCAGCCGACCGCTACCTCCAGGACGGCACCCCGCACCCCGGCTGCCAGCGCCACTTCGCCCGCCAGGCCACCGAGGCCGTCGAACGGCGCGGGCTCTCGGTGCAAGCCGGGATCGAGATCGAATGGGTGGTGGCCGACGCCGCCGGGGCCCCCGCGACGGTCGGGCCCGCATACGGGATGACCCGCTTCATCGAGCACACCGACTACCTGCGGGACGTGCTGCGCGCCCTCACCGGCCAAGGGCTGGCCGTGCTCCAGCTCCACCCCGAGTACGCCGCCGGGCAGTTCGAGGTCTCGGTCGCCGCCGAGGGGCCGGTCGAGGCGGCCGACACCACGATGCTGGTGCGCCACACCATCCGGGCCGTCTCCGCCCGGCACGGCCTGCGGGTCTCGTACGCGCCCGTCTTCACCGAGGGCTCGGTCGGCAACGGCGGCCACCTGCACCTCAGCCTCTGGCGACAGGACCGGAACCTCGGGCACGGCGGCCCCGGCCGCCACGGGCTGCACCCCGACACCGAGCAGTTCCTGGCGGGCGTACTGGCCGAGCTGCCCGCCCTGCTCGCCCTCGGCGCGCCGAGCGTCGCCTCCTACCTGCGGCTGGTCCCCTCCCACTTCGCCGGGGCCTACCGCTGCTGGGGCCTGGAGAACCGTGAGGCGGCGCTGCGCCTGATCACCGGTTCCGCCGCCGGGCAGGCCAACGCCGAGTTCAAGTGCTTCGACGCCGCCGCCAACCCGTACCTGGCGATCGGCGGCGTGCTGGCCGCCGGACTCGCCGGCCTGGACGCCGGCCAGCCCCTCCCGCCCGAGACCCCGAGCGACCCCGCCGCCCTCGACGGCGCCGAGCGCCTCCCGGCGAGCCTGTCGGAGGCGATCGACGCGTATGAGAAGTCCGCACTGCTGCGGCAGGCACTCGGCCCCGAGCTGTACGAGACCGTGCTGGCCGTCCGGCGGGCGGAGGCTGAGCTGTTCGCGATGCACACCGATGCGGACGTCATCGAGGCCGTCCGCTGGCGCTACTGACGAGCATCGGTTCCACTCCTCCGGCTCCCAAGCGATGAGCCGGTCGAAGACCTGCTGGTCGCTGTCGAGCTTCACGGAGTTCAGCAGGATGCGGCCCCGGAAGATGCGGAGCGATTCCTAGGACGACGCCACGCCCGTGGCCGAAGCGGTCGCGGGCGTGGCGTCGTCCTAGGTGAGAGGAGCGGGCCGGGCGCCGTTGCCGTCGAGCGCGAGGCGCCAGCGGCCTTGGGCCTCACCCTTCGCCGTGAGCCAGCCGACCAGTCCGCTGAGGTCGCGCTGGGCCCGCTACCCACTCAGTTCCGCGTCGGCCCGATAGTTGGCCCGGCGCACCCGGTCGCCCAGCCGCGCCCTTGCCGATGGCCTCATCCGCCCTGGCAGGCACGGCGGAACTGGTCGGGTACGGGGGACATCTGCGTCAGCCGGCTTCGGTTCCGGGTGAGGACCCGAGAGTCGGATCGGTAACAGCGGGTTCCAGCGGCTTCGCCATGTAGACCGCCCCGGCGCCGTAGCTCGCGGGCAGTGCGATCTCGGGCCGGGCCCGGTAGCCCAGCCGAGCCCACAGCACCTGCGAGCGTTGCACGGCAACCATGGAGAGGGTCCGGTAGCCGGCTGCCCGCCCGGTCTCCTCCAGATGCCGCAGCAGCCGGCGGGCCAGGTCCCCGCCGCGCCCCCGCTCGGCGATCGCCAGGTCGTGGGCGTGCAGGTTGCTCCCCCGATCGCTCTCCTGCACCGCGCCTTCCTCGGCCAGGCTCAGGTCCGGGCAGCGGAACAGCGGGTACGGCAGGGCGAGCAGGTAGCCGCCGAATCCGCCGGCGTGCTCCAGGACGAAGCAGGTCGAGGGCGAGGCGCGGTGCCGGGACCGTAGCACCTCCCGCCCCTCCGACAGGCCGCTCGCGGAGTAGGCGCGTTCCTCCAGCGCGACCACCTCGTCCCAGTCCTCCTCCCGGAGCAGCCGGATGTGGTACTCGCTCATGCGTTTCCTCCGTTGCGGCGCCCGCCGACGCAGGTGTGCGGCAGCGGCGCGAAGCCGTTGAACCCCCGGGTGGCGTAGGCGGTGGAGTAGGCGCCGCAGGAGTGGATCCACACCGGGTCGCCGGAGGCGATCGCGCGCGGGACCCGTACCAGGCCGTCCTCCTGGGCGTACGCGTCGTCGCTGTCGCAGGTCGGGCCGGCCACCACGGCGTTGACGAACTGCCCGCCGGGG
>NZ_JBHTTU010000114.1:0-16806 GCF_042794375.1 Kitasatospora sp. NPDC056531
GTCCAAGCACACCTGCTCGAACTCCTCAGCATCGACGAAACCCGACCCCGCTGGCTGGAAACCCAAAACCCCACCTGCGAAGTCACCGGCTAGCGTGGGGCCGTCGGACGGACAAGGTCGTGGTGGGAGGGGATCAGGGGTGGATTTCCCGAGCAGGGAGAGCTTGTCGGGTCTCAGCGCGGTGGAGTACGAGGTCATCGCCGTGTTCGACGAGACGGTCGGGAGCCTGGTGCACGAGCTGGCGTCGGCGGAGGCGACGGGCGAGCGGCTGATCACGACGACGGAGGCCGCCGAGCGGCGTCTGGACGCGACTGGCGGCGGTCTGCCGCTGCACTTCGAGGTGCTGTCGGAGGTCGCCGTCGAAGCGTTCACCTTCACCTCCCGCCTGGCGCGCCTGCTGTGGCAGCAGACCGCCGCCTACGCGGTGGTCGGCATGACGGTCCTGGACCGGGTCGTCGCCGGGCGGCCGCCGCTGTCGCTCGCAGAGCTGAAGCCGCTGTTCACGGAACCCACGCTCGGCGGCCTGATCGACCTGCTGCAGGTTGATGCCGAGCAGCGCTACGCCGCCCGCAACGCCACCGTACGGGCGTTGAACCAGGAGGAGCACACGCAGCTGGTCCGCAGCCTGAACAGTGTGCGCGTGGGGGCGGGGCACCGCGGTGTGGACCCGGACAGGGCGCTCGGAGTGCCGCTGAGCGATCTGGACGACGACAAGCACGACCCACCGTGGTCGGACATCCTCAAGCCGATCGTGCGCTTCGCCCACCAGCTGCCCTACGAGATCAGCGCCGCCCTGCAGGAGCAGCGCCCCACCCGCGTGCGGCGGTGGACGCGCGGCGACGTGACGAGCATGCGCAACATCCACCGGTGCCCCGGCCGGGCCACCACCGTCGTCGAAGGACACCTGCCCGACACCGGCACCGACGGCGATCCCGGCGACAGCCTCGCCCTGACCGTCCAGGTCTGCGCCGACCACACCCCGCCACCCACAGCCTGGTTCGCCTGCCTGACCATGCGTTCCGGCACCAAGGCGATGCTGACCTCCGCCTGCGGACTCGCCGTGGACTACCGCGAGCCCGGCCAGGCGCTGCGCGCCCACGCCGATCTGTGGCTCACCCCGCTGACCGGGCTGCACCTCGCCGACCACGACGGCTGGCCCGCCCTGCTGACCGCCGCCACCGAGCACCTGCGCACCGCGTACGACATCGAGACCGACGACCACTGGAAAACGGTCGAGATGTTCCTCGACCAAGCCGCGAAGTTCTCCTCCGAAGGGGACTTCCTGCCGGCCCTGGCCGCGCTCGGCCACGCCGAGACCGCCACCGCCACTGCTCTCGCCCTCGAAGCCCAGCGGACACCCGGCGCGGCACCGGACGGCGCGTGCGACCGCTGATATGACACGGGGCACCGGCCGTGCCCGAGCCGTAGAACAGCGGCGGCCGGCCAGGCACCTGGCATGTTCGCTGCCGAAAAATCGCAGGTCGCAGCCCTGTTCACCACCGACGCGCGGGTCTAGCATTCCCGGCACGGAAACCCCACCATCCCCAAGACGGGGCTGCCGAGCAGAGCGGCCGCGCCCACGCACGGCCGAAGCCTCCCCCGGCCGGGACCCGGGCACCCCCCTGCCCCCGCGGTCCCGGCCGGCTGCGCGCCACCACCCCGCACACCGGCCGCCCCACTACGCTGCACCCGGCGCCCGCCGGTACCGGGACGCACACCTTCGGGCCATCACCGGCGGGCGCCGTCGGCTCGGCCAAGAGAGCGGCGATCAACTGAGCGGCAGGCGGAATCCGGCGGTGATTCGGGCGATGTGGGCGTCGAGAGCCCGGCCACCGGCCTCGCGTTCCTTCGGCGTCGTCGCCCGGCGAGCGCAGCCCTCGCTGGCCGTCACGTTCACAGGGCGACGGCGCTGCGGGCCGGGAATCTCGTAGCGGTTCCAGTGCCAGCCCCGGCGGCAGAACGCCTCGACCTGCCCGGGCACGTAGCCGTCCTGCTCCAGCAGCGCGTCGATCACGTCCAGGCTCATCGCCTCGCCCGGGTACCGGAACGTCCCCGCGACACACGCCCCGCAGCCGGTCCCGGCGCACGCCTCGATCCGCACCTCCCACCGAGGCACCGGCCGACGCGGGGTGCCGCGCTGCTGGACGTAGGTGACGCCGTCCAACGCGAGCCGCTGGTGGCCGACCAGGCCGGCCGCCGCATCTCGGGAGTTATGCCGCAAAGATCAGGCTCCGGAGATGGCGGCTGCCGGCGCAGTGAAGCCATCGGGGAGATCGAAATTTCACTGTGCGACGGCTTGCGGCTTCGCTAGCTTGACTCGGGTGATGACTCCCAACCACTCAACATTGCCGGACGGGTGGCCCGTATGACCTCTACCGCCTCATTGTTCGCCTGCCACGCCGCTGACGTGACGCTGGAGCGCGTTCGCGAACTGGTTTCCGTAGGCCAGCCCGAGAGCTTGACCTTGGAGTACAAGGAGAGCTTCGCCGCGAAGATCCCCGACTCGGTCGCGGCGATGGCAAACAGCTACGGCGGCCTGATCCTGGTCGGCGTCACCGAACGCAACGTGGACGACCGGGTGATCGGTGTTCCGGAGCCGACGATCGTCCAGATCGTCAGCGCCTGTCACCAGAAGCTGGAGCAGCCGTGGGTGCCGGAGATCATCCCGGTGCCGATCCCCGACAGCGGCGGCCTGATGGTTCTTGTGGTCCGCGTCGACCCGGCGAAGGCGCCGCGCCCCCTCCTGATCGCCGGCGCTGCTCCAATCCGACTCCACGGCCGCAACGCGGTGGCGGGCCTGTCGCGACTGACACAGCTGATCACCGAGGTGGCCCCCCAGACCAGGACTGCCGGACTGCGGCTGCCCCTTGCTGAACTGCCCCGCAACGATCAAGGGCAGGAGACGGCGGACTTCCTCGTACGCAGTGGGATGTTCGTGCCAGTCGACTCCTCGGCGACCTGGCGACCGCTGCCGGAGCGCGGTATCCAGTCCTTCGCCGACGCCCTGAATAGCTCGCCCCTGCACCAAGCCCTGTTCCACTGGTGCGCCTCGCTGGGGGAGGGCGGGATGAACCCCTTCCACCGTGCGGGATTCAACCGGGCCCGGCACGCCCGGCTGCTGTGGCAGGGCGGGCCGGGCGGCGCACCGCCGTTCCCACTGGAAGCCATCGCCAAGGTCGACCTTCCGGCCTCGTACGGCGCTCCCGTCTCGCATCTGCAGGTCTCCCTGGAGGTCGTCGTGCGCTTCGGGCATGTCGCGGGAAAGCCCAGCCCACCCGTCGCGGTTGGCCGCCTGTATGAACTGATCGATGCTTTGGTCGCGGCGCTGGTCGACGACAGTGTCACCGAAGCCTTGGCCGGTCTGGCAGGTGTTGACCCCCTCGTGGTGCCGCAGCCGATCGGCCTGGACTTCATCACCAGCGCGGATGTCCCGGCGTTGCTCGTAGGCAACGGCCTCACCCCTGTCCCCGATGCCGGCACCTCCCGCGGCGCCAATCTGCTTGCTGATCCCGGCGTTGACCAACGCGATCCGGTGGAACGTCGTGCCCTGGTCGATGCTTGGCTTCAGCAGATCAGCCTGGACGCTGGCCTGCTGGGTATGGAGCGGGTTCTGGACCGGCTGCACGGCGGCACCTGACGCGCTTCGGCTGGCGCCGGAACCCGCTCGGCGGCCAGGTGGGCCAGCACGGCCCGCTGCACCCGCCCAGGACCCGCGCGACATGCCTTCAGTGTCCGGCGTTGTTCCGGGTCTGAGCAACGAACGTTTACGCGGGCGGGCGGCGTCGGCCGAGCTCGGGTTCGGCCGGCCGGTTCTCGACGGGGCGTGGGGCGGCGCTGGCCAGTGCGGCGTGCAGGTGGGCGAGGACCGCGCCGGCCGCGTCGCGGGTGGTCTGGTCGGGGTCCTCGAGGCGGTCGGCGATCAGCTCGGCGGCGGCCGCGATGACCGGGATCGGGAGCAGCGCCTGGTCGAGCTGCAGGAGCTGGGCGGCGGCGCGCTGGCCGGCGGTGGGCGCGGGGGAGGTGGGGATCAGAGAGGTGAGGCCGCGGGGGAGCTGACTGGTCATCGGACTATTCTCCCGGCTCCGGCGCGGCCACCCGATCACGTCCCAGCCGGTTCAGGCACCGCTTGGCGGTGGCGCCGGGTGCTGCCGGTCGGTGGTGAAGTCCCAGTCCGGGCTGCCGGAGGACTGCCGGACGAAGTCCCGCAGCTGCACCAGGGTGCGGGCCGCCCTGATCCCCTCGAGAGGGTTCCAAGGCCTGAACCGGGCTGCCGCCCACCTGACGCGACAGCCGGGCCCTCGCCATGAAAACCCAGCCGAGAGAAGCGGGGAGCCGCTCCGCAAAATCGAGGCTACCGTAAGCCACTGGTATCGAGTTAGTTAGGGCGCCAGGTCGGTGAGGACGATATCGCCGACAAGTGGGCGGTTGATCGTTATCTCATTTCCATAGGTGTGGTCGGCTCCACTAAAATCGGTGCAGGTGACGTATGCTTCCGCTTTCTCGCCTCCGGTCGGGACGTTCTCGAAGACGACTGAGTATGTGTGGGCGAGAAGATCTGTCGGGCCGTAATCATCGGCGCCTTCGAGATTTGCCGTCTGCACGCGGACGCGCGTGATGGCTCCCCCCTCCTTGCAGGACGCGACTGTCCCCATCAGGTGCACGTGTCCGCTGTCCTGGTTGGCAGCTGCCTGCGTCGCTGGGGCGATTGCGAGGGTCGCTAAGGTGCTTGTGGCAGCTGCTAGCATGGCCAACTTTTGGCGTGACTGCATGATAACTACTCTCAGAATTTTGGATTTCTTCTTGATTTAGCAGGAGTGGAAAAATTGCCACTTTTGTGTGAACTGTCAGTGGCCTTGGCGTGGCTGCTGAGCACGTCGTTGAGATAGCGGGCGTTCTGGATCCAGGGCGGATTGCGGGCTTAGCGGAGCTCTCTTTCCAGCCTCTGTCATGTCTCCGATGCCCGCGACCTCTGCGGCGAGTTGGGCGGGGCGCCTAGCACCAGCCGCCGGTCGACAGCCGCGATCGGCACCAAGGCACTGTCCTCACCGCCAAGCCGGAGCCATCCATCCTCTTGAGGCTGCGGGCGCGGGCCGGCTGCTGGCCTTGCCAGGGGCGGCCGTTCGGCTGCCCGGGAAGGCAGAACAGCGAGGGGCGGACCACCAGGTCCGCCCCTCCCGCTGTTGTTGCGCCCGCCGTCTACAGCTCCGTCCACCCGCACGCCCGCCCACCCCGGTTGCCGGGCGGGTGCCAGATGGGCGCGGACGGTCCGCGCTGGGCCAGGTCCTCGATTCGGGCGGCGTCGGCCGGGACGGCGGCGAGCAGCTTCGGCGGCGGCCGGGTTCTCCTCGGCGGCCAGCCGCAGAAGCAGGCCGCCGTTCAGGCCACCCAGGCCGCAGGTGCAGCACGCTGCGCCCGTGCGGCAGCGGCAGGGGTGCGGTTGCAGGCGCAGCTGCGTGCGGTGGTCCCGGCGCGTGTGCGCCGGGCCGCCAGTCCGGCTACAGGTTGATCGTCCCCTTGAGGTCGACCATCGTGTGGTCAGTGAGAATGCGGAGCATGAGATCGTTGCCCTGCCCCTTCTTGAGACCACGGTCCTCGTAGTCGGGGACCATGAACGCCGCGGTGAACTGGCCCTGCCGACACTCGACCCGGGACAGGCCGACGGGGGCCTCGCCGTGGAACAAATGGGCGTTACCTCCGGCGGACTCCTCCGGGCAGGTCCCCGTCCAAGTGACCCGGATGTCCCTGGGTGAAGGAGTCCCTTGGGCAAACACGCGGGTAAGCGTCCATCCGGACGCAGCGGACTGTCCAGCCATTTCCGTCTCCTTATCTGTTCAGGCCATCAGCCGAGGCCGGCCAGACGCAGGCCCTGCTTGATGGCGCTCTTTGAACAACCCCCACCTCCGGCCGGTCCGCCCGGTAGCCCGCCGGCACCACGGCCGGGGCGTGCGGTCAGGGGTGAGCGAGCCCAGCTCATCGCGAAGCGATGCCGAGGGCGGCCTTGAAGGCACGGCGCGGCCCGAACGCTTCACGACTGGACGGCCCAGCCCCACGTTCAATGCCGGATCACGTGGGGGACGTGAGCGCCTCTGGGATTTCCGGGGGGTACTCGTCATGCTCGCGGCAGGCCGCGGCATGCTGTACCAGCATGTTTCCGGGGTGGTTCGCCTGCAACCGGTGGTCGGCGTGGCTGGTCCACGCGTGGATGTCCGCATCGGACGGGGCGTTGGGGTGCGTGGGGCCCGCACCGCAGAGGGGCTGGGCCCGTTGGTGCTGCCCGCCCCGACCAAGCGGGAGCTGGTGGCCGCGCTGGTCTCCGCTCCGGATGATCCGTGGTGGGAGACGCGGGTGCTCCACGCCAAGCTCTTCCCGGTGCGGAACCGTGGGGCGTGACTTGTTGCGCGTTGTGGCGGGTCGTTGATTCGTTAATTGATCTTGTGGCGGCGGGCGTCGTCGTGGCGCCGGATAATCGGACCCGAAGGTCGGCAACAGAAGCGCGGGGTGGCACCGGAACCCGGAGACCACCCCGCCCACTGCGAGGAACCGCCGTCACGCCTACCGCTTGTAGCAGATGTAGACGTACTTCCCGCGGGCCCCCGCGTTGAGGTCCTTCTCGTAGCGCTTGTAGCCGGCCGGAGCGGCCACGTCCTTGTTGTTGCTGGTGACTACGGCGAGGTCCGTGATGGGCTGCGACCCGTCCCGCGTGAAACACAGGTAGAGGTACTGGCCGCCGGCCCCCTTGTTGAGGTCCGTGCCGATCTTGTAGTAGCCGTGAGGGGGGTCCTCGTCCTCGCCCTCGATGACGTAGAGGTCGGTGACGGGGTTCCTGGTGCCGTCGTTCTGCCAGGTCAGGTAGAGGTAGTCACCGCCGGCCCCCGCGTTGAGGTCATTCTTGTCCATCTCCCAGCCCTCTCGCGGGGACTGATCCCCCTCCAGGATGTCGATGTCCGTCACAGCCATGGCGCGCCTCCTAGAATGGCGGTCGATCAGGGAATCCGGAGCGCACGTCGCCCAGTCGACCAGGCGGCACCGCTACGGGCCAACGACTTGGACCGCGTCGACTCAGGCGAGCGTAGGGCCTCTGATCCGCACACGAAGTCAAGCCCCGCCACCTTCACCCGATCCGGCGAATACCCCGTCCCGAGCGACTACACCGCACCAGCCTTCGCCACCGCAGCCGACATCCGCCCGGAGTGGCAGCGCGTACGTGACCACATGGCCGGGGCCCGCGCCGAGCGCTACGACCCCGACCACGACACCGCCCTCCAGCACGCGCTGTGCGCCGAACGCCACCGCCAGGACGTCGCCGACCGCGCCCGTGAGGCCGCTCACTAGGCCCGGCAGACCACCGACGCCGCCCACCGCCGCCTCGCCGGTACCACCGCCTCGCCGGCACCGCCGCCCAGCCTCTCTATACCGCCCTCGACCGCGCCGGCCTCCACGCGCTGACCGACGAGACCACCAGGCCGTCCGCGACCTCACCCGCCACGTCGACCCCGCCACGCTGCGCCAGGTCATGAGCTGGCTGGAGCGCGCCCGCACCGCGGCCCTCGCACTGCGCGGCACCGAATAGGGCCGGCCCGTCCGGCCCAGCGGCGGGTGCGAGGGGTCATGCCCGGCCCTGGTGAAGCGATCGCAGCCGTTCGCGGGCGGTGCGGGGCAAGCCCGCCACGACGCACTCCCAGGAGTGCTCGATCATCTCGCCGAGCTCGTCGGCGGGCACGGTGCCGTCCAGGACCACGGTGTTCCAGTGCCGCAGGCGCCCGTAGAAGCTGGGGCCCACGGCTGGGTACTGCTCGCGCAGGTGCAGCGCGAGATCGGGGTCGCACTTGAGGGTCACCTGAGCGGGGCGCGAGGCGGTCGCCTCGGTCAGGACCGCGAAGATCTTGCCCCCGACCTTGTACAGGGTCATCCCCGGCCCGGGCTCGCCCTCCGTCGCCCCCGGCAGGCCCATCGCGAACTCCGCGACGTCCTCCGGCTCCATGGGCAATCCCTCTCCCGCTCTGCTCATCCCGCCGACTTTAGTGCGAGAACACAGCAATCACCGGCTTTGTGCATATAGGACAAAAATAGACCTATATGGGTGTCAACCTCTCGGTACGGCTTCTTACGGCACAGAAAGGCCAGCAGGCATGACCAGCAACACGGTCCCCACGGACGCCACCGAACTCGCCCGCACGTGGGTGAACGCCTACAACGACCAGGACTTCGAGCAGTTCGGAGCCCTGTACACCGACGATGTCGTCTACACCATCGGCGCCTACCAGCTCGCCTTCCGCGGCCGGGACGCCTTCGTGGGCCACATCCGCGAATACGCGGGCGCCGTCCCCGACCGGAAGCTGACCATCAAGCGGGTCATCGCCAGCGGGGACCTCATCGCCCTCGAAACCGACTTCGCCGGGACCAGCTCCGGGGCCGTGCCGGCCCTTCCCCCGGCCGGAGAACCGGTCACCGCCCGCTTCTGCACGGTCCTCCAACTGCGCGACGGCAAGATCGCCGCACAGGACGACTACGTCGGCTAGCAGTGTCCCGCCCGGGGCCCAACCACGGAGCCGAGGAACGCGCGGATGCCGAGGCCGCCGCCCCGCCCCGCCCTGGCCTGGCGGCAACGCGCAGGTGCAACACACTGCAACGCGAGCGGCTGTCCGGCTGCCGCGTTGCAGCCTGGCCTGCGCCGATGCGCGGGAACCGGGCCGGGGAAGGGCGTGTTGCAGCCCCGCGTTGCACCCGGCTCCCCAGGCCCGGTCCGCGGTGGGGCTTTCGCCGCCGTTTCCGGCCCGGGGTGATCGCCCACTCGGCCAACCGATGGGCCCCGGACTGCCTGCTGACCGGAGCATCACTTACTGGAGGACCTGGTCATGGCGCCACCTAGCTGGCGCCCGGGTTGGCACTACACGCTTCCGGCTGACTGGCCCGCCTCAACCCGGTGAGCGTTCTCGGTCACAGCACTGGCGACAGCCAACGCGATGGGGTGGCTGCTTTGTCTCGGTCAGAGCCCTGGTAGCGCGCCCGAAGGCGACGGTCGGCAGCACCGTGGGGCAAGTCCTCATGGGTGCTGCCATCTCTGGTGCTGTCGGTCAGGCCTGGCGTTTGAGTGGAATGACATCGTTGTTGTAACTCAGCACCATATCGGTCACCACGGGCGAGGTTGTGTCGCTGCACCTGGTACTCACGAGAAACTCCGGCCGATAGGAGGAAGAAATGCTCCGGCCTGCTCCTGCCTGCCATGTAATGCTGCTGCTTTGAGAGCCTTCCGAGATGACATTATCGACTTCATACGTGCCGGTGGCCGTGTATGAGAAGTTGTCAGAATCCTTCTGGTATTCGGTTCGAGCTACCAGATTGGGGCTGAACGTTACCGTCATGGCCACCGTCTTGCCGTTGTCATCGGTGCCGCTGGCGGAGAAGGTGCCGACGTAGTCGCCCGCTTCGCCCCCGCAGATGTCATTGACGGTGGCGTGAGCCGTAGTGGCGAGGCCGGTGGCCGGCACACACGCCAAGACGAGGGCGAGGCCGGCACGGGCAGCGCAACGCCGATATTGGGAACTGAGCAAAACCGCTCCTAGGCTGTGAGATGGAAGTGGAAGTTCATCCACGACATAGGGGCGCAGACGGTTACGCAAAAGGCGCCTTGCGTCGTCTTCACCGCCGACGGCGGCCAGGAGAACGTGCCGCCTCGGCTCGCACGGCTGCGGGCCGGTGCGCCCGGCCTCCGGAACCTGACACGGGAACGGTCGACCGGGCCGTCCGGCATCAAGGAATCCGTCTACGGCTCCGTCCACCCGCACGGCCGCCCGCCCCGGCGGGGAGCGAAGCCGTCGACTACACGGACGGGCATCATGTCCCGCCCAAGGCAGAGGACCCCTGCCGCCGGGGCTATGCGGCCCGGCGACAGGGCATGTCGGCAGGCCCCCGTATTTCGTCGGGTGCTGTGGCGAATTTCGGCGCCTTACCGCACCCACAGGCCCTTGTCAGAAGGCGAGGTACTCGGAGCGCCAGGAGCCGATCGTCTGGCGGCCCTTGCGCACCTCGTTGCCGTCCGCGTCGACGAGGCAGACGTTGTTGCCCTTGAACAGGTACAGGTCGCCTGGGCTGCGGGGGTCGACGAAGCACGGCTTGATGCCGTCGTCGAACGGATAGGCCGGCCGCCAGTCGGCGATCTTTTCCGGTCCTTCCCGCCGCTTGTTCTCTCCGGAGTCGACCTTGCTCACCTGGTTGCCCTTGAACAGGTACAGGTCACCGGGGCTACGGAGGCTGACGAAGCACGAGTCGATCCCGGCCTCGAAGGGGTACTCACTGCGCCAGCTGGAGATCTTCATCGGGGCGTCCCAGCGGCGCTTGTTGCCGCCGGAGTCCACGAGGCAGACCTGGCTGTTCTTGAACAGGTACAGGTCGCCGGGGCTGCGCGGATCGACGAAGCACGCGTCGATGCCGTCGTGGAAGGGGTAGTCGGAACGCCATTCGGAGATTTTCGCGGGGGTGTCCCAGCGGCACTTGTTGCTGCCGGAGTCCACGAGGAGGACTCTGCGGTCCTTGAACAGGTACAGGTCGCCGGGGCTGCGCGGATCGACGAAGCACGCGTCGAACGTCGGCTCGGCCGTGAACTTTTCTTCGGAGGTAGCCATGCTCCAGATCTCTCACGGCTGCGCAGCATCGGCACCCTGACGGGGGCTCTTCGTGTCACACGCTCGTCGTCGCCGAGTTGCCGGTCACGCAGGCCGGGAACGGCTCGGCCGGCACGTGCCCCCGGTCGGCCGTCCGGCGCCCGCGGGCCCGGCCCCGGAGGTCCGGGCCTGATGGAACCCGGGCCGGGCTCAAGGCCTGAGGCCCAGGCCCGGAACCTTGGCGCCGAGGGCTTCAGTCCTGGAACGGCCCCTCGTCCACGAAGGTCCGCAGCAGCCCGGCGAAGACCTCGGCGTCGGCGGCCGGCCAGGAGGCGAGGGAGTCCTCGATGCGGGCCGCCAGGCGGTCCCGGGTGGCCCGCACCGCGTCGTACCCGGAGCCGGTGAGGACGAGCAGGGTGGCGCGCCGGTCGGCGGGGTCGGGCTCGCGGCGCAGCAGGCCGGCCTCCTCCAGGCGGTCGGCGCGGCGGGTCACGGTGGTGCGGTCCAGTCCGATCTCGCGGCCGAGGTCGGCGGCGCTGCATGGGCCGGTGCGGGCCAGGCCGCTCAGGACGGGGTAGGTGAGCTCGTCGACGGCTTCCCCCAGGCCGTCGGTCAGCTGGGCGTGGAGCCCGGTGCGGGTGCTGCGCCGCAGCAGCAGTCCCAGGGCTTCGGCGATCTGGTGTCCGGTCGGATTCGTCACCCCTCCAGATTAGCGTGCGCCGGGCACGCTTTTCATGTAGCGTGAGATGCGTGCTTGAGGCACGCATGGCTACTGACGGGTCACTCCCTGATGCGCCGTCAACTAAGTACGTTGAACGTGAGGAGAAAGCTCAATGCGCCATCGCATACCCACCATCGCCCTGACCGTCGCCCTGGCCGGCGGCGCCCTGCTCGCGGCCGCCCCCGCCCAGGCCGCCCCTGTCCAGCAGGGCGTGGCCACGGTCGTGGCCGACATCCCCACCGACCACCGCGCGGACATCGGCAGGATGCGCCAGCAGCTCGCGGAGCTGCGCGACAAGGCTGTGCGGCTGGACCAGCTCGGCGACCACAACGGCGCCCGGGACGCCCGTTTCCAGGCCGACCTGCTGCAGCGCATGATCGACACCCTCATCGCCTCGGACCAGCACGGCTGATCCGGCAGGGGCTCCGGTAGAACTCCGTAGGGAAAGCCCGCCCGCCCGCCGGCCCGGCGCCGGCGGACGGGCGCCATCGAGACCGAGCAGGGCGGCCGCAGGCGCCCTGGGAGCCCCTCGCCCGCCGGGGCACCCGGGGCGCAGCAGGACCGCACCGTGACCGGTGGATCACGGGCGATGTGACGACACCTTCCATCCGGCGTCCGCTCCACCCGCCGCGCGGACGCCGATCCCGACCCGCTTCCGGCCCCCACCGCGCCGGGGCTCCGGCGCCTGGCCGCCGAACCCATCGAGGCGCCCGGACGCCGGCGCCTGGCCGACCCCGGCAGCCGGTAGCCGCCCGGCCCGGCACCGGACCGCCTCGGGGCGGCCCTTGACAGCCCCGCTGCGCCGTCTTCGCGGACACACCCCGGCACCAGCCGAGCGGCCCCCACCCGCGCCCCGGCCGTCCGGGCCCGGAATCGCCCCGGAGCCCCGGTCGCGCGGCCCCGACCGCGACACCGCGTCCTATCCGGCGCCCCCAGACCCCCGCCACCAGCCCCGGCCGCAACGGCACGCCGACCGGACAACCGCCACGCCCCTGCCCTGCACGCAGATGAAACGAATTGGTGCCCCAGGACGGGTAATCAACAAGTGGAAACAAGAAAATTAGCCCCGCCCGCGAACCGCCTTCTCGAACGCCACCACTGGGCGAACCGATCAGCCCGCAGTACCTTCAGCTTCGACGCCAGACGTTCGGCGCTCATGGTGCCCCGGTCGACCTCGACGGCACCACTTTGCAGCCAAAGACGCGCCGGGCGTGGAAAGCTGATCCGGAGCAGGGTGGCCGCCTTGGCGAACACCTCTGCTGTTTGGCGGGTTTCTGGATAACGGGCATGCCGCCCTCGCGGCCGCGTCGTGATCCCTGTCGCGCCGGTGCGGCAGCAGGAGGGACAGGAATGTTCGAAGCGGGGGAGGCGTGACGATGCGAGACCAACTCCTCGGGGACCGTTACCGGTTGGTGCGGCAGCTCGGCGAGGGCGGCATGGGGCAAGTATGGGAGGCACAGGACGAGACGCTGGGCCGGAACGTCGCGGTCAAGGTGATCTCCCTACTCGCCGGCGGCGGAAGCCGCGGTGGCGAGGCACGCGCCAGGTTCCTGCGCGAGGCACGGATCACCGCCCAACTGCAGCACCCCAACATCGTGACCATCCACGACCTCGGCGAGATGGGCGCGGGAGACGAACGGGTCCCGTTCTTGGTCATGGAGTTGGTCCGAGGCGAGGGCCTGGACACGATGCTGCGCCGAGGTGTCGTGACCCTGGCGGACGCGGCCCGATGGGGCGCGCAGATATCCGACGCGCTGGCCGTGGCGCACGCAGCCGGGATCATGCATCGGGACATCAAGCCGTCCAACATCCTCATCACGCCGTCCGGCACCGTGAAGGTCCTCGACTTCGGCATCGCGCGGGCAGTCGACCCCTACGCGACCGCAGACCGCCTCACCCAGGACGGCTTCATCGTGGGCACACCCCCCTACATGGCGCCCGAACAAGCACGCGGCTTCCCAGAACCGCGCAGCGACCTGTACGCCCTCGGCTGCCTCCTCTTCGAGCTGATCACAGGCCGGCTCCCCTTCCAGGCCCCCGACACCGTGGGGTACCTGACGGCCCACCTCACACAGGAACCGCCCACACCCAGCTCGGTATCCACCGGCGTCCCCTCCGCGTGGGACGAGCTCGTGCTGAAGCTGCTGGAAAAGGACCCCGACCAGCGCTACCCGAACGCCACCGACCTCTCCCAGGAACTACGACACCTCGACCGCACACCCGAACCCGCCCAAGGCCCCGCGCCACCAGCAGGAGGGGCCACCCAACCCTCCTCCACGACAGCGACGGCCCCGCTCCCGCCCGTGGCCCCCACCCGCAGAGCAAGTGGCCTCCCCCCACGGCCGGACACCGCATCGACGCATACCCCGGCACGCCGTGGCCGCGCCACACGGTTCGTCCTCCCGGTATGCCTGTGGCTGCTTCTCGTCGCCTCGCTGGTCGGCCCGCCGGCGCTCGGGATTCTGGTCGAACTGGCGGTCACCTGGGTGTTCACGGCAGTACTCACACCCCGCTCCTTCCGCCTGACGCGCGGGACGGGGTACACGGCCGTGGCAGCCCTCGCTGTGCAGCTCGTAACGGCTCTGATCCACTGGGAGAATTTGGACCTCCCAGACAGCTGGCCCTACCTCACGATGATCATCCTGACCATCCCGGCGTACTGCTACCGCGAGATCAAGACCCGGCGTGCGGCAAGTTCGGGCCCGACACCCAGAACAGCCACATCAGTCCGGCAGCGCCTCACCCGTCTGCGCACGGTCTCGGCCGGCCGAGACATCATGCCGCCCGATGATCGCCCGCCGACAAAAGATCTGCCCACCGAGGTGCTTGCCCCTCCGAGCAGGTCGGTCTTGAAGCGCAGGACAGCCGTGGCGGTAGTGGCACCCATCCTGCTCGCAGCGGTCGCCGCTTTCCCATATGTACTTTCGCAGGGCCGCGGAACCCCCGGCCAGCAACCGAGCCAGGCGAGCTCCCCGACCACACCCTCCACGACTCCCAGCGCGAGCCCGCCCCTCAGCCTGAGCCCGCCCCCCAGCGCAAGCCCGACGCAGACGGTCACTGTGCGGTACAACAGCATCCCCAAGATCTGCGACAAGGTGGGGAGCCGATCTGGCGCGATCATTCCCGATATGGATGCTGGCGAGGAAGACGCCACAGCGATCGGTGCCAGCCTGTTCACCGGTATCGCAGAGTCACACGGATGCCGGTGGAGCACGGAAGGTTACTGGTCCGACCATCCCTGGGCCGCCGACGTCGACGTCACGATGTTCCGATTCTCGTCCGGCGCCTACGGATCAGCGGCCTTCGACAAGGAGCGCACGAGCTCCTTCTACGGGAACGCCCCACGGCTCCATGACTTCGCTGACGACCTTTGCATGTCCAACCCGACAGGCAAAGACTACGGGTACGCCCACGTGATGTTCCGCATCGACAACCTGCTCGTGCAGGTGTCCTACGAGATGCTGACCAAAACGGGTTCGCCTGCGCCCGCTGTGGCGAGACCGCGTGGCCTGGACATGGCGAAGTACGTATACGAGGTGTTGACCGCCAGCTCCTAGTGGCTCGGCTCGATAGATCGACCGGGAAATTGATCGACTGCTGGTAGTCCGTCAGGCTGTCTTCGACATCTGATCTTGGAGGTGGTCGTGGGGCGTCGTCCGGGAGTGTTCGTTCGGCCGGTGAGCATGGAGGAGGGCCGACGGCTGCAGCGGATCGGCCGGACCTCGAAGGAACCGGTCCGGCTCCGGCGGGCAATCGTGGTGCTGATGTCCGCGCAGGGGCAGTCGGTGCGAGACATCACCTCACTGCTTCAGGTCGGCGAGGACTACGTGCGAGATGTCATCCAGGCCTTCAACGAGCGGGGGTTCGACGCGCTGGACCCAAAATGGGGCGGGGGACGCCCGAAGACGATCAGTGACCAGGTGCGCGAACGCATCTGCCTGATCGCCCGGACGTCCCCCGCCGATTGGGGCATCGCCGCCTTCTCCACCTGGAGCCTGGCCAAGCTTGCCGAACATCTGGTCAAACACAAGGTTGTCACCGCCGTCACTCGGGAGACCCTGCGCCGGATCCTGCGCGAGGGCAAGGTCTCCTGGCAGACGACAACGACGTGGAAGGCCTCCACTGACCCAGCCTTCATCTCCAAGATGCACCGGGTCCTGGAGCTCTACGACACGCCACCCGCCGACGGTCGGGTGGTCTGCGTGGACGAATTCGGTCCGCTCAACCTCCAGCCCCGCAAGGGCAAGGCGTGGCGGCCCGCGCGTTCGCCGCGTCGGCTACGGGCTACGTACAACCGCTACGACGGCGTGATGCACATGCTCGCCGCCCTCGACCTGGCCACCGGCAAGATCTACTACCGGATCCGCAAGCGGAAGCGGTGGCGCGAGTTCCTCGGCCTGCTTAAGGCCCTGCGTGCCCGCTGGCCCGGGGAGAAGCTGTACATCGTGTTGGACAACTTCTCCCCGCACAAGCACCCCAACGTGCGGGCATGGGCGGCGGCCAACCGGATCGAGCTGGTCTTCCTGCCCACCTACGGCTCGTGGCTGAACTGGATCGAGTCCGAATTCGCGGCGCTTCGCTACTTCGCGCTGAACGGCACCGACCACCGCAGCCACGACGAGCAGAACGCCGCCATCGCCGCCTACGTCCGCTGGCACAACGCACACGCCCACCCCAAGAGCAACTTCGCGCCCGACTCGGTGATCCGCGACTGGACCGACTACCCCGCCCGGGCCGCCTGACACAGCCCTACGATCTCGGCATGAGCGACCAGAACCCGGCCAACGAAGAACTGACAACTGCCCGACTGTCGTTGCGACGTCCGACCGCGGCCGACATCGACGCCATCTTCGCGATCCACAATGACCCCGCAACCTGTGTCCACAACCCTTCCGATGCCCTTGCCCAGCGTCATGACGCTCAGCAGCTCTACCTGCGTTGGAACGACCAGTGGCAACGCTGCGGCTACGGCTACTGGGTCGTCCGGCACCACGACATGACCCGCCAGCTGGGGTTCTGTGGAGTCAAACCCATGGACCTGGCGGGAATGAAGATCCTCAACCTCTTCTACCGCTTCGATGCCTCCACTTGGGGACAAGGCCTAGCCACCGAGGCAGCAACCGTCGTTGCCGGCTGGGCAGCACGGCAGGTCCCGGACCTCCCGCTCATCGCCCGAGTCCGACCGGACAACATCGCCTCCCAACGCGTGGCGATCCGCGCTGGCCTGAACCGAGCAGAACATCTCGATGGACCTGGCTACGACGGCTTTGACTGGATCTTCGCTGCAAACCTGCCCAACAGTCACACGCCCAGATAGCCGTCCAACCTTCCGAGCAGAGCCACTACTGAAATTGAATGAGTGGTGTCGGGGGCTGGCCGGGGTCAGCCATGGGTGTGTCCAGCCAACGGTGTAACTCAGGTTGATTTGTATTACCGGCGGCCGATGGAGAGTCGGCCGTCGAAGGTGATCTCGAAGGCGTTCAG
>NZ_JBHTTU010000115.1:0-15253 GCF_042794375.1 Kitasatospora sp. NPDC056531
GCCTTGCGCAGGCGCCGGTTGTAGCCGGACTGCCCGGGCAGGTACGGGAACAGGTGTCGCAGGTGGGAACTCGCGTAGCGGATCCAGCGGCGCTCGGAGACGTAGCCGAGCAGGGCCTGCATCACCGCGAGGGTGACCAGCTCTGCGTCGCTGAGCTTGGGCTCGATGCCGATCTCGGGCCGCCACGGAGCCAGATGCGGCGATTCCTTCAGCAGGTCGTCGGTCTTCACATAGAGTGCGGTGGCGAGGGAGTCCAGATCAGGCGTCACAACCGATCTCTGGACTCCCTCGCTTCATGTCATGCGCGCCGGCGAGCCCTTGGCATCAATCATCTAGGCTGCGGCTGTACGCGGTGGCGGCCCCGGCCGGGCCACCGCGACGACCGATCAACGAAGAGGTGTGACGGTGCGCCACCGGGACCGGGTACCGCCCCTGGTGTGGGATTCGGTGCTGCCGGCGCTGCTCCTGCTCAACGTCGTGACCACGTACCCGGCGCGGGAGCTGCCGGTGGCGGCGGCGCTCACCGCCGCCCTGGCGCTGCCCCTGGTGTGGCGGCGCCGGCCCCCCCCGCGGTGTTCACCACCGTGGTGGCCGCGGCCTTCGTCCAGTGGCTGGCGGACGTCCAACTGCCCGCGGACGCCGTCCTGCTGGTGGCCCTGTACACGGCGGCCGCGCACACGGGCCGGCGCGGTACGCTGCTCGCCGCCGCCGTCGTGGAGGGCGGAGCCGTGCTGGCCTGCCTGCGCTGGGCACCGGACGGCACGTTCCTGACCCCCTTCGTCGCACTCTCCGCGACGGTCGTCGCCGCCGCCGTCCTCGGGGTGAACATGCGGACCACGCGCGCCTACCTCGCTGCCGTGCAGGAACGGGCCGAACGGCTGGCGCTGCACCAGGAGCAGCAGGCGCGGCTGGCCGTCGCCGAGGAGCGGGCCCGGATCACCCGCGAGATGCACGACATCGTCACCCACAACCTGTCCGTCATGGTCGCGCTCACCGACGCCGCCGTCTACGCGCAGCACCGCTCCCCGGACCGGGCCACCGCCGCGATGCTGCAGATCTCCGAGACGGGCCGGCAGGCCCTCACCGACATGCGGCGCTCACTGGGCATCCTGCGGGCCGACGAGCCGGACGCCGAGCGCCATCCGCTGCCCGGCATCGCCCAGCTGGAGGCGCTCGCCGACCAGATGACCGCCGCCGGGCTGCCGACCGGCCTGGAGGTCCGCGGCGGCCACGCCCACCTGCCGGTCACCGCGCAACTCACCGTCTACCGCCTGGTGCAGGAAGCGTTGACCAACACCCTCAAGCACACTCCCGCCGGCACCCCCGCGACGGTCCTGGTCGAGTGCTCGGCCGGGAGCGTCGGCGTGGAGGTCACCGACAGCGGCCCCCGGCCGGCGCTTCCCGCCGCCGCGCCGTCCGGCCACGGCATCCCCGGCATGCGCGAGCGCGCGGCCGCCTACGGGGGGACACTGCGGGCCGGACCGCTTCCGGGCGGCGGCTGGGGCGTGCGGACCCGGCTCCTGCTCAACAGCGGCGGGACGGGCGCCGTATGACGATCCGCATCGTGATCGCCGACGACGAGGCGCTGCTCCGGATGGCCTTCGGCACGGTCCTGGAGGCCCAGCCCGACATGGCGCCGGTCGGCGAGGCCGCGGACGGCGCCCAGGCCGTCCGCCTCGCCCGGGAGCTGCGGCCCGACGTCGTCCTGATGGACGTCCGGATGCCCGGGACGGACGGGATCGAGGCGACCCGGCAGGTCGTCGAGGTCTCCCCGGGGAGCAGGGTGCTGATCCTGACCACCTTCGACCTGGACGCGTACGCCTTCGCCGCGCTGGGCGCCGGGGCCTCGAGCTTCCTGCTGAAGAACACCCGGCCCGAGGAGCTGCTCACCGCGATCCGCAACGTCGCGGCGGGTGACGCGGTGCTCTCCCCGCGGATCACCCGGCGCCTGCTGGAGGACTTCCGTCCGCACCTGGCCGACGGGGGCACCGCCGTCCGCGACGAACGGCTGGACCGGCTCAGCGCCCGGGAGCGCGAGGTGCTCGTCGAGGTCGGTCGCGGCCTTTCCAACGCCGAGATCGCGGCCGCCCTGTACCTCGCGGAGGCGACCGTGAAGTCCCATCTGGGGCGGATCCTGCTCAAGCTGGAACTCCGCGACCGGATCCAGGCCGTGGTCTTCGCCCACGAGAACCACCTGGTCCCCCCGGCCTGACGCCGGCCGGGGCTCCGCGTGGGACGGAAGTCGACCAAGACGCCGTACCCACGGGAGCCCCGTTGTCCGTCCAGCCCGGCATGCCGGCATGCCGGCATCTACCGTGTCCGTTCGAAGTGTCTTCGCCGCCAGCCATCTTGGCGAGTTGACCCAGCTCGTTCCGCCGGAGCTGGTTGATGAGGTGCTGTGCGAGACGGGCCGGGTCGAGAGGCGAGTCCGCAAGCTGCCGTCGCGTGTGGTGGTGTACTCCGTGCTGGCGATGGCGCTCTTCCCTCGCGAGGGATATCGCGGGGTGTGGTCTTCGTTGGTCGCCGGCCTGCGAGCTGCGGTCGGTGATCCCAGGACTGGGCCCGCGCCGCCACCCGCGCCTTCGACGCGCTCGGCGACCAGTGGACGAGCTCGCCAGACGACGGCCGACGTCTCCTGGTCGCCTGCCTGCGCCAGGGCCTCACCCTCGCCCGCGACCACCAGCTCGGCCTCGGCTGGCTCTCGGAGGCGGCGTGGGCGTACGTCTCCGACTCCGTGTGGGAACCCCTCGTCCTGCGCTCGACCGGCACCAGCGAAGACCGCAACGGCGGGCAGCAACCGGCGACGGCCGCCGACGCCCTGGTCGAGACCCTCAACGCCCTCGCCCGCCGCCAGCATGAACACCGCTCCCGCACCGTCCAGCGCCTGGCCGCCGTCGTCGACACCCACCTGCTTCCCGAGGACCTCCACCACCTCGCCGTCTACTACCTCGCCAAGGCGCAGCGCGACCTCGGCCACCGCGCCGGCTCCCGGCACGGCATGCAGATCGTCGCCGACGGCGCAGGCCGGCTCGCCCCGGCGGCCCGGCGCGGCCTGGTCCACCTCGCCCGCCTCGCCGGCGACTTCCCCGCCGCCCACACCGCCGCGCAGGGCCTCGGGTGGAAGGGACGCCAGCAGCCCGGACAAGCGGCCAGCAGGGCTGCCAGGCGCCGCTGGCATGTGGCCCTACGAGGCGGATCGTGACGTCGACTCCCCCTGTCCACCACCCCACAGGTGGTCAGGGACACCGCTTCTCGGTCCCGTCCGGCGCGACCCATACGGCATCGCACTTTGCACGCCCCGCCCCCGAGTGCAGCTGCACGACGAGACAGGAAGCCAGCACGGCAAGGACCAGCACCGCCCCGAACAACCAGAGCTTCTTCATACACATAGGACGGGGACAGCTCCAAGCAGGTTCCCGCTCGTGGCTGTACCGACGAACCTGACAGCCAACCAGAAATCAGCCGCTCCACGGGCAGGACGACGGGCAGGGGCACGGCCTCGACGGCGGGCAGGACGAGCCCGAGGCGGCTCAGACGCGGCCCGGGTGGCGCCACCAGGGCCCGACGGCAGGACGGCCAGGCCGGGCGCAGCGGGACGGCCAGGACGAGCCCGCGACGGCCGGACGGGCCGGGCACCCCAGAGCGGGCGACTGACCAGGACGGGCGGCCAAGGGGGCGCAGCGGCGGGGGCGTGGGGTCCGCGATGAGGCCTCTTCTCCCAACCGAACGGGGTGGCGATCATGGAGCGATGAGCAATCAAGCCCCGGACCGCGTGTCATCAAGCTTCCCGACTGGGCGGCGCTTTCGTATCTGGCGCTACGGCGTCGGCCACATGATGCTGCTGCTGCGTAGCGCCGCCTGGCGCGAAGGGCAGGAAACGATCGACGTCTGGTTCGACGGGGTGAGGGCCGTGGACCTGCTGGAGAGTTTCGGGCCCCTGACCATCCGCGCGGCCGGCCTCAACGAGCGCGAGCGGCTCCTGGCCCGCGCGGCCGGTCTCATCCACGACCCGGTAAACCGACCGCCCCTGTGCCTGATCCTCTCCTGCAACCAGTACGAAGGCTCGGTCGTCTGCGCCCACGTACGCGTCACCGCCACGATCCGCGCCGCAGGCCTCGCCGGCGCGCCCCCGGTCGACCCCGAGAGCGGGCGGCTGCTCTGGAGCGCCGGCCCCACCGGCCACACGACACCACGGCACAACTACACCCTCCACGAAGCCGGCCACGCCTTCCTCCAGACGCACCTCGCCACGCCCGAACCCGGCAAGCCATAGCCCCAGCAGCGGCTCCTGGCGGCGACGGCAGCCCGCCCAAGCAGCGCCCGCGGCCCCACCCAGCACCCTGTCGCACCCACCTGCCACGCCCCCCACCACACACAGGGATTGAGGGCGAGCAGGGAGCAGCAGCGGGGCGGCAGGGCGCAGCCAAGGCCGGCGGGCAGGACAGGCCCGAGGTGGGTCCCCGGGGCACGCCCTGGCGGCGGCGCCAGGGCCCTGGCGGCAGGACGGCCGGGCCGGGCGCAGCGCGGGCGGCCCGGCGGCCGACCAGGACGGCGGCCAGGGAGCAGCGGCGGGGCGGTCACAGCCGTCTTCCGTCTGATCGTTCGCGCAGCAGCGCCTCGATGTCGCCGTTGCGGGCCTGCCGGGCACTGATCTCCACCGGTGTCGTACCGGCACGGTGGACTGTCAGGAGGATGGCGCTGGGTGAAGTTTCACCCTATGGCTGGACACCTGGAGACTGGGACGTGTGAGCCCGGAGGAAGCAGTGCCAGGTGGGAACCAAGAGCAACATGAGTAAGCGGTATACGGCGGAGTTCAAGCGGGACGCGGTCGCGCTCGTCCGGTCCTCTCCGCACCGGAACGTGACCGAGATCGCGCGGGAGCTGGGGGTCAGCCCGGAGGGGCTGCGGGGCTGGGTCAAGCAGGACCGCACCGACCGGGGCGAGGGCAGGCCGGGCGAGCTGACCAGCGCCGAGCGCGAGGAGCTCACTCGCCTGCGGAGGCAGACAGTCGAGCAGCAGAAGACGATCGAAATCCTGCGGAAGGCGGCCGCCTATTTCGCGACCGAGACGATACGGTGATCCGCTTCCGTTTCGTTGAGGACCACCACGGCGCCTGGGGCGTCAAGCGGATCTGCCGGGCACTGGGGATTCCCCGCTCCTCTTTCTACGCCTGGCGGGCCGGCGAGCAGGACCGCCGCGCCCGCCGGCAGGCCGAGGACCTGCTCGCCGCCGAAATCACCGTGATCCACCTCGCCTCCAGGGGTGCCTACGGTGTCCCGCGCGTGCATGCGGAGCTCCGCCGCCAGGGCCGGACGGTCAATCGGAAGCGGGTGGAGCGGATCATGCGCGAGCGCGGGATCGCGGGCATCACCCGCCGCCGGCGCCGCAACCTGACCCGCCAGGCCCGCAAGCCGGTGCATGTCCCGGACCTGATCGGGCGCGACTTCACCGCGCCCCGCCCCGGGATACGGCTGGTCGGCGACATGACCTGCCTGCCGACCGAGGAGGGCTGGCTCTACCTGGCCACCTGCATCGACCTGGCCACCCGCGAGGTGGTCGGCTACGCGATGGCCGACCACCACCGCGCCGAGCTGCCGGTGGCCGCACTGCGGATGGCGGCCGGACGCGGCGGCCTGGAGCGCGGCTGCGTCTTTCACTCGGACCGCGGCAGCGAATACACCTCAAATGAATTCCGAAGCGAAATAGGCAAGTTGGACATGAGGCAGTCGATGGGGCAAGTCGGCTCCTGTTACGATAACGCCGCTGCCGAGAGCTTCTTCGCCGTACTGAAGGAGGAGATCGGCACCCGGTTCTGGCCTGACCGTGCCAGCGCCCGCGCGGAGGTCTTCGCGTTCATCGAGACCTTCTACAACCGCAGGCGCCTACGCAGGCACCCCGAGTGGGGCTACCTCACGCCCCTCGAGATCCGGCAGCGACACCAGCAAGGTCATGCCCTCGCGGCGTAGAAGATCGGTGTCCAACCGCAGGGTGGAACTTCAAACGGCCAAGGTGACAGCGTGGGTGGTGACCGGGCCCACCACGCGCGCGCCTCGGCCGCAGGACGAAGACGGCCGGCGCCCGGCGGTGGGCCTCAGGTCTGGACGGTCGCCGCGTGAGGGCCCGTCGCCGGTTCTACGCCCGGCACGGCTGCGCCCACGCGCGGCGTCCGGTCGTGACGGGCGGGCTCAGAGGAGCTTCCATTCCTGGTAGGGCAGGTCGTTGGAGCAGCCCTGCTGGACCACGTAGATCCCGTCGGCGAGGATCCCTTGCGGGACCGTCAGGCACTTGCCGCTGTGGCGGGCGACCAGGCTGAAGTAGCCGTCGGGCCGCTGGACGAGCCGCCATTGCTGTTGGGTGGTCTGGTAGCTGGTGTCGCAGGGCTGCTGGACGACCGCCGCCTGGTCGGCGGTGGACCCGCCCTGGACCTCCAGGCACATGCCGCTGTGCTGGGCGCGGACGGTGTAGTAGTTGTCCGCGAGGTATCCGTTCCCGAGGTCGCTGTTGTAGGCGGCGACGAAGTTCCACGTCTGGTTGTCGGGCGCGTCGTAGCAGTGCCACTGCTGGACGGGCTGCCCGGCGGCCTGGCTCGCGCCGGGGACGTCCAGGCACTTGCCGCTGTGGTTGGCCATCAGCTTCGCCCTGAACAACGGGGCGACGCTCGCCGCTGCCGGCGTGGAGCCGACGGCCAGCATCGTCGCACTGACCGCCAGCGCGCACAGGCCGGCGGCACGGACTCGTCGGGTTGCCTTCACGGTGATCTCCTTTGGTCGAGGCCGCCCGTCTGGGGGCGACACATCTCATGTGCATGCGAAGGACGCTGTCGAGGTGCTGAACGACGTGGCAGCCGCCCTCTGCCTCGTCGGTGGTGGGGACGCGGTGGTGGGGTCGGGGGAGGAGCCCACGGATCCACGGCACGCGCCCGGTGTCCGAGAACACGGGACAAGGCGGCCGTAGAAGGGACACCCGACCTCAGGGTGCATGGTCGTTCCTGCACGTACGAGAGCGTGGAACACAGCTCCCGATGCGCACCAGGTTGCGACATGCCAAGCTTGCGCCCTGTCTCCGCGCGGCCCGCGCAAGGACAGGGGCATAGGCCGATGGCATGCTCCCGTACGCCCCACCCGGCCCGGATTCGAGCGACAGCGAGCGGCGAGACGGGACAAGACGTGCCCGTCCCGGAGATCGCCCGGAAGCTGGAGATCAAGACCGGCAAGAACGCCGGCGGCGGTGCCGTCGGTGCCGCCTGCAGTAATGCCTACATGCAGTCGGGGCGGCGCCGGGGAGCGGCCGGTCGGGCTGGCCCGGTCGGCGCGGACGGCTTCGCCGGACGCGCGCAAGATGTCAGGCGACATGGAACTGTCAGGGGCTGGCGGCAGGACGTATCGCATGCTCGGCCACAGCGCGGCCCTGCGCCTTGACCGATCGGCGGCAGGCCCAGTGACACCCCGATGGCCCGAGCCACTGACATCTCGTGTCGTTTCCACTGACAGCTGGATGTCGTCCGACAGTTGATCTTCCTGCCTTCCTACCTCATGGCACCGACACCCGGCCGCCGCCCACCGCCCCGACCACCCAGCGCCGACCACCGGGAGGCACGCGGTCACCCGGCCGCGAGGGAAAGGGGCAGAGCGGACCTGGAGCGGCAACAGGGCCCATCGGACCAGGAGCGAACCCGAGACCGTACCGCCCCGCCCAACCGCCAACCACCAACACCACAAGCCCAAGGGAATGAAGGGGAGGGAACGGGTTGTCGGCGAGTCAGGGAGCCTCGATTTTGGGCCCTGGCCTGCGGGAACGTCGAAACTCTGGGGAGGGAAGCCCCCCGGGGCAGCACCCGGGGACGCCCCCGGGGAGACACCCGGGGGATTGTTCCGCCTCGCCGGGCCTGCGGCGTGCTCTGACGGCAGCTCACAGCGGCCCTGGAGGGCCATGGAGAACGCTACCCGCTGCGGGTCCGCCGCACGCCGCCCACGGCTGTCCTGGCGCCGCCTCGGGCCCGCAGGGTGCCGAGCGTGGAGACCGTCGGCTCCGGCGCCGGGCGCAGCCGGGTCGGAGGTGGGGTGCGGGCGGCGGCGAGGTACTGCCGGATGACGGCGGCGGCCTCCAGGAGGAGCGGGTCTCGGCGGGGCGCTCCAGCGGGGCCTGGGCGAGGCGGAGCGCGTTCTTCGGGACGGCAGCCGGGGTGGGGATGCGGCGCAGCGCGGCGAGGGCGTCGACGGCGGCCTGCTGGGTGGCCCGGGGCGGTGGTGGGCGGGCCGGAGGGACCGGGAGGGACGCGGGGCGGGTCCAGGACGGTTGCTGGCGGCCGGCCAGGCGGTGAAGGGCGTCGCGGGCACCGGGTCCGAGGCCGCGCCGGGCGGCCGGGGTGCTGCTCACGTCCGGGTCAACGAACGCGGCTCGCTGCGTGGCGGCCGGGCCGCGGGCGGCGCCCTCGCGCGACCTCCACCGGGCGATTCGGCCGTTCCACCAGGCCCGAAGTCCGCGAAACCCCCCGTTCGGGCCACGAACCGCCACCAGTTGCGGAACTCAGAGTGGATCGCCGGGGTGTTTTGGCGTGAACGCGCCCGACTCGGCCATGAGGCGGCTCAGGCTGTCTGCTCCGGGTTCTCCTGGGCTTGAGTCTGCTTCTCGTCGTAGCGCCGCCGTGCGGCTGCGACCTGGGGCGAGAATTCGATGATCGTGGCCAACAGCTCGCCGAGCGAGTCGACGACCACCTGGCCTGTCGGGGTGAGGCTGTATTCGACGTGGGACGGGATGGAACGCACCAGCTTCCGGTCCACCACTCCGTCGCGTTCGAGCATCTTCAGCGTCTGTGACAGCCTGCGCTCGCTGACTCCGCCCACGGTGCGCTTGAGTTCGTTGTAGCGCAGCGTGCCGCCCTGCAGCGCGAGCAGGATGAGCAGTGACCAGGTGTTGGCGATGGTGTCGAAGGCCTCCCGCACGTCGCCGGCGCGCGCGAGCACCTCGTTGACCGACACCTGGCGCCCCGGCCGTCGTTCGTCACTCATCGTTGCGCTCCTTCCCGTCCCACGAATGAATATACACATCTTGCACGTACGTTCATATCGTGTGTACTCTCATTTTGAGAGCACAAGCTCCCCCGAGGAGGTCCCGACATGAGCACCGAGTACAACGACTGGACCGTGGGCGACAGCAACACCGTCACCTTCAAGGCCCCCGCCAGGTTCGTCTTCGACCTCGTCACCCAGGCCCGCTTCTGGCCCGAGTGGCACGTCGCCAGCCACGGCGTCGGCGGCGTCACCGAGCGCCCCTACCGCATCGACGACGTGGTCTACGAGTACGGCGTCCTTGAGGACGGCAGTGAGCAGCACCTCTTCTGGCGCGTGGTCGCCCAGGAGTACGCCAAGTCCTCCCTCCTCATCGACGACCGTCTCGGCGCGGGCCTGCAGTACAAGCTCACCGAGGACGGCGAGGGCACCACCAGCTTCACCCGCAGCACCCTCTACAGCCCCGACTCCCCGTTCACCCCCGCCCAGCGCGCCATCGTCGCCGAAGCCAGCGCCGAAAGCGTGCAGGGCCTGCACCGCCACATCACCGCCCTGCTGGAGAAGGAACAGAGCAGCCTCCCCGCGGTCTCCTCGTAGAACCACGACCACCAAGATCGAGAGGATGTAGCCCGGGTCCACCCCGGACTAGGGCGCGTATCTTGTTGTGATCAATTTGCGGAACTCACCCTCGTGGCGGGTCCTGATCCGGTAGACCGTCTTGCGTGACGCGAGTGCAACTGACGGACGCGGAGTGGGAGTTCATTGAGCCGTACCTGCCGGTCGGCGAGTACGGCCCGTATCCGGAGCGGCTGCGGCAGCAGTTCGAGGGCGTGATCTGGCGGTTCAAGACGGGCGCGCCGTGGCGGGAGATGCCGCAGGAGTTCGGCGCCTGGCCGACCGTCTCCAACCGGTTCCGGCAGTGGAGGGGCGCCGGTGTCTTCGAAGCCCTGCTGGAGGGGCTGATCGCGGAAGCCGCGAAGCGGGGCGAGGTGGACTTGTCGCCTACTACCGCACCCACGGCTGGCAGTGGGTCAGGACGGTCAGCGGCAATCGTTGCGGGGCGCTCTTCGAGATGGCCGTGGGCGGGACCCCGCTCTGCTCCGTCCACGAGCTCGGCGAGATCCCGCTGCTCCGGTGAACCGTGAGCTGCACCGGCCAGGGCCGAAGTCCCTTCACACGACACGCGGTGCGCGGGCAGGGCCTGGGATCCCTCCTCGCCCGTGCGTTCCCCACCAGGCGCACGCGGTCCGGACCCGCCCTTGCCGGGAGGGCGGGACCGGTGAACGCGCGAGCGGCGGCTTCGCTCCGTTCGTCACCACCCGCCCGGGTGTGCCGGCCGGTCGAGCGGGTGCCGGGTGAAGAACTCCCACATGACCGCGGTCGCCGAGATCGTCTGTGTGGTGTGCCCCGGGCCGCTGGGCGCCACCGCTCCGGGCCAGGTGTGGCCGCCGCCGATGACCTGGTAGTGGGTGACTTCGGTGCCCCGGACGCACGGCGTCCAGTCGAACTCGACCACGTCCGAGCCGATGCTGCGCCGGCTTTCCGCCGAACACCGGTCCTTGTCGGTCCAGGTGTTCAGCCACTGGGCGATCGAAGGGTACTGCTCGCCGTGGCTGGTTCCCCCGTCGTAGTGGATGACCGGGTCCGCGGTGCCGTGGAACTCGAGCATCGGCACGGGCGGGCTCGTCCGGCAGCCTTGCGTCGTCTCCGGGTAGTAGGCGCCCGCGACGGGTGCGAAGGCGGCGATCCGGCGCGGCAGCCGGCAGGCGAGCAGGGCGGTGAAGCCGCCGCCGTTCGACTTGCCGGTCGCGTAGATCCGGCCCTGGTCCACGCAGAACTGCTGCTGCGTCCGGGCGAGCAGGTCCTGGACGAACCGTACGTCGTCGACGCCCGACGAGTAGGGCGCGCCTTCCCAGGACGTCTCGCCGTTGGTTCCGATGGTCCCCTCGGGGTACAGCACGATGGCGTCCAGGGCCGACAGACCGCTGTACGACTCGATCTGCGTGTCGCTCTCACCGGAACCGTGGAAGGCCAGGACCAACGGTGTCCGATCGGCGCTCCGGTAGCCGGCGGGTACGTGGACGAGGTAGCTCCGCTGCTGCCCGCCGGACGTCAGCGTCAGCGTCGCGGTCTCACCCGGAGCGACCGGCGGCGGGGTCAGACAGCCGGCCGAGGCGGGGGAAGCCGTCTGATCGACGGCCGTTCCCGGTTGTGGCACGCCGGCGGCCGCGCCGCAACAGGCGAGGCTCAGCAGCGCGGCGAGGACAGGGATTCGCAACATGATCGGCATCTCCGTCTGTGGACTGGTCGGTACAGGTCAGTAGGCATCGCCCGCAACAGCATCCGCCGCGCCCCGGAGCAGACGACGTATTGCCCGACCCGTGCTCAGCGGGTGTCGGGCATGGGCCCGGTCTCCCCGCTCGGCCGACTGGTCGACCGGATCCGTTTCTCAACCGACCACCTGTTCGTCTACCGCGAGGCAGGCTCCCAGGACCTGGCCGCCCGGCGCAGCGACATGATCCAGGTTGTTGGGTTCGTGGACCGCCGGGTCCAGTCGTGGTTCGCCTCGGTTGAGCGGGTCCACGAAGTGGTGAAGGTTCGGCCGGAGCCCGATGTGCCCGCGTGTTGAGGCGAGGGCGAAGCGGGGCCTACTGGCCGGTGAGCGGACCTTCCTGACGGCTGGTGACCAAGGCCCGCCACCTGGTGCGCACCGTCTCCTCGCTGTCGAGCCAGCGGACGCCCGAGGGGGCCTCAGGGTGCTGGCCAGCCATGTGGTGGGCGATGTCGACGTAGTAGGCGTAGTCGCCGGCGCGGGCGAGATCACGCAGCCGGGCCTGGACGGCGGCGAGCGCTGCGTCGTCGCCGCGGACGGCGTGGTGGAAGGCGGCGGCGAGTTCGAGGGCAACCTGGGCGGCGACGATGCCAGCGGTGCGGGCTTCGGTGCGTAGGACCTCGAGTACCGAGAAGTCGAACCCCGGGTCGTCCAGCTCGAGTCCGAGGAGGAACTTCCAGTCCATTCTGGCGCGGACCTGGTCGGCGGCCTGCCGGTCGGTGAGCCCTTCGGCGTACTGCAGCACAGAGACCAGCGCCAGCGCACCCGGCGAGATCGCCGGGCGACCCCGCTTGGGAAACGCCGCCGCGAAGGACCCGTCCTCGAACAGCGGGCCCAGTGCCTCCCGGATCCGCACCGCCAACGTGCCCTTGGGGAACGAAGCCCGCACCACCCGCGCGGTCAGCTCCGGCACCCCACGGTCATCCCGCGACTCCAGCGACACCCAGCCCCCTTCCACAAACAGGCAAGACGATCATGTCAGCCTGCCAGTCACTCGGGTGGTGCTTTGCGACTTTCCCAACGGAGTCGTGAACGGCCGAGGTTCCGTCGCAGATCATGCTGAACGACGCCGCGTCCTCGATCTCGGCGGCCACCGGTTTCAAAGTGATATGTCACACCCTATTGAAGACCCGTCATGCACATGAGACCGTGCTTCACGCGCCCTCCCCCCGCCTCGTGGCGCACCCCCACACCTCATGCAAGGAGTGACGATGCGTCAGCCATTTCGGCTGCCCAAATTCCTGGCAGTGATAGCCGCGACGAGCACCGCCGTCGTCGGCCTCTCCGCCGCACCGGGTTTCGCCGCCCCCACGGGGAAGCCCGACCAGCCCGCCCACCACGCCGAGCAGGCCGCGGGCACCGTCCGGCCCCTGCCGCCGACCGGCAGTTCCGCCGTCGACGCCACCAGCCCGGCCGCCGCGCAGGACCGCCGGCTCACGGCCGCCCAGCTACCGCCGCACCGGCCCCTGAACAGCCCCACGGCCACGCCGCGCCCCGGGGTCGCGCCGCTGGCCGCCGCGTCGTGCAAGCCGGCCGACTTCAGCAGCCGGACCGGGGCCGCGCTGGTCTCCTTCGTCAAGGCCTCGACCTCCGACTGCGTCAACACGCTGTTCGGCGTCGGCGGGGCGGACGCCGGCGGGGTGTTCCGCGAGAGCCAGATGGTCACGGTCGCCAACGCCTTCCAGAGCGTCGCGGCCGACTACCCCGGGGACAACTCGACGGGGATCCTGCCCCTCGCCCTCTTCCTGCGCGCCGGGTACTACGTCCAGTACAACCACCCGGCCGACGTCGGCCCCTACGACTCCGCGCTCACCAACGCCGTCGCGGGCGGCCTCGACGCGTTCTTCGCGAGCCCGCACCTCCAGGACGTCGGCGACGCGAACGGCCAGATCGCGGGCGAGGTCGTCGTCCTCAGCGACAGCGCCAACCTCCAGGCCCGCTACCTCGGCACCTACCAGCGGATCCTGAACGGCTACAACAGCTCGTACAACGCCTCCTGGTACATGGTGAACTTCGTCAACGACGTCTTCACCCCCGTCTTCCGCGGCCACCAGAACCAGGACTACGTCGACGCGGTCACCGCCGATCCGAGCCTCATCGACACGCTCGACGCCTTCGCCCTCAACCACCGGGACCTGCTGGGCACCGGCAACGCGTTCCTCGACGCCAACGCCGGCGTGGAGACCACCCGCTTCATCGAGCACCCGGCGCTCCAGGCCAAGGTGCGGCCGCTCGCCAAGGGCCTCCTCGACGCCTCCTCCATCACCGGCCCCACCGCCCCGCTCTGGGTCGGCGTCGCCAACCTGGCCGCCTTCTACGACCAGTCCCAGTGCTCGTACTACGGAGTGTGCAACCTGCCCCAGCAGCTGACCGCAGCCGCACTCCCGATCAGCCAGACCTGCGACGCCACGCACACCATCCGCGCGCAGGACCTCACCGCGGCCGACCTCGCCGCCGTCTGCGCCAGCCTGCAGAACCAGGACCCGTTCGTCCACAACCTCGTCAAGGACAACGGCCCGATCCCCGGCCAGTACGAGTCCACCCTCCAACTGGTGAACTTCGCCAGCCCGGCGGACTACCAGACCTACGCCGGACCGATCTACGGCATCGACACCAACAACGGCGGCATGACCCTGACCGGCGACCCGGCCAACCCCGCCAACCAGCCGCTCTCGATTACCTACCGGCACCCGACCGACAACGGCTTCACCGCCCGGGTCTGGAACCTCAACCACGAGTACACGCACGCCCTCGACGCCCGCTACGACATGAAAGGCAACTTCTCGCAGCAGATCTCCGTCCCCGACGTCTGGTGGATCGAGGGCGTCGCCGAGTACGTCTCCTACACCTACCGCGGTGTCACCGACACCCAGGCGGTCACCGAGGCCGCCAAGCACACCTACGCGCTCAGCACCCTGTTCCAGAACACCTACGACAACAGCGACACCGTCCGCACCTACCCGTGGGGCTACCTCGCCGTCCGCTACATGCTCGAGAAGCACCCGGCGGACATCCAGGCCATGCTCGGCCACTTCCGGACCGGCGACTACGCGGGCGGCTACGCCGTCTACAACTCCGTCGGCACCGGCTACGACGCCGACTTCAACAGCTGGCTCGACGCCTGCGCCGCCGGAGCCTGCACCGCGGGCAGCACCGGCACCCCGACCGCCGCCTTCGACGCGGCCGTCTCCGGCCTGACCGTCCGACTCACCGACCGCTCCACGGAGTCGGGCGCCGGAAGCATCGCCTCCTGGGCCTGGAACTTCGGCGACGGCACCACCGCCACCACCGCCAGCCCGACGAAGACCTACACCGCGCCCGGCACCTACACCGTCACCCTGACGGTCACCGACGGCAACGGGCGGACCGCGACCACCAGCAAGGCCGTCACCGTGACCGCGCCCTGCACCGGAGCCGACCCGCGACAGCTGGACCGCAACTGCTACCGCGCGAACCAGTCGGCGACCGCCGGCAACCTCGACTACTTCTACCTCTGGCTGCCCGCCGGCCAGACCACCCTGACCGTCTCCAGCACCGGCGGCACCGGCACCGCCTACCTCTACTACAACCCCGGCTCCTGGGCCACGCCCTCCGCTCACACCAGCGGCTCGACCAACAACGGCACCACCCAGACCATCACCGTCACCAACACCACCGCCGGCTACCGCTACATCAGCCTCTACGCCCAGACCGACTTCAGCGGCGTAACGGTCTCGACCAGCTACTGACGCACACCGCTGAACGGGCGGCCCGGGGCGATCGCCTCGGGCCGCCCCCGCCTCCTCCACCGCCAACCCGGTGGACCTGTGCGGTCAGAGGGGTGTGTCCAGCCAACGGTGTAACTCAGGTTGATTTGTATTACCGGCGGCCGATGGAGAGTCGGCCGTCGAAGGTGATCTCGAAGGCGTTCAGT
>NZ_JBHTTU010000116.1:0-6111 GCF_042794375.1 Kitasatospora sp. NPDC056531
GTGCCGGCCCGGCCGCACACCCCATGTGGGCTGCTGGTCTCCCCCCAGGAGGCGGACTCCATCGTCTACACGGCGGACACCGGCACGCTGCACCAGCGGCACATCCTGGTGCACGAGATCGCCCACCTGATGCTCGACCACGCCGGCTCCGCGCCGCTGGACCCGGCCGCCGCGCTGCTGCCGCACCTGTCCCCCGCGCTGGTGCGGCGGGTGCTGGGGCGCACCCGTTACGACGAGCCGCAGGAGCGCGAGGCGGAGCTGCTGGCCTCGCTGATCCTGAGCCGGGCGGCGCGGGCGGACGCGGCCGGGCCGCCCGGGCCCGCTCCCGGCTCGCCGGGCTCCCTGGACGCGCTGGGCGTCCTGCTGTCGGGTGACGGACCGGAGGCGCGGCGGCCGTGAGCGAACTGGCCCTCTACCCGGTCGGACTGTTCTTCGTGCTCAGCGCCGCCCACTTCGCCCGCAGCCGGATCAACCCGCGCGCCGCCGCCCGCTACACCTGCTACGGGACGGCCCTGCTGGGCGCCGCGCTGCTGGTGCTCGCCCCGCCGACCGTACGGGCGGTGCAGGACGCGGGGGTGCCGGTGCTCGCGATCGCGGCGATCGTGCTCGGCGACGCCCTGCGGGACGGCGCGGCCGCGGCGATCCGGCTGCTCGCGCTGGCGCTGCGCACCGCCGAGCCCCTGCGTGCCGAGCCCCTGCTCGGCGGGCCCCGGCCCGACGGGCCCTCGCGCGGTGAACCGGCCCGGCGCGCCGTGCGCTCCCGGCTGGCGCTGCTGGGCGCGGTGCTGGGCCTGCGGGTGGTGCTGATCGCCGTCGCCGCGCCCCGGCTGTCCGGCGACAGCCTGACCGTCGCGCCCACCCTGTCCGCCCGCCTGGCGCTGGCCGGCTACACCGCCGTCGGCATGGTCCACACCGCGCTGTGCCTGACCGCACTGCTGCGCGAGCTGCTCCGGCGCGCCCGCGCCGCCGGGCCCGGCCGGCTGGGCACCGGGCTGCGGCTGCTCACCGGAGGGCTGGCGGCCGGACTGCTGTGGAACGCCTGGAGCGTGGACGACGTGCTGCGCGCGGCCACCACCGGCGCCCAGGACGGCCCCGAGGACACGCTGTGCGCCGTCCTGGGCGCGCTGTGCGCGGCACTGATCGCGGCCGGGCTGGGCAGCACGCTGTGGCCGGCCGTGTCGGGGGCGGTGCGCGGCTGGCTGCGGGCCCACCGCCGCTACCGGGCGCTCGCCCCGCTCTGGCGCGACCTGCACACCGTGCTGCCCGAGATCGCCCTCGACCCGGCCCGCCGTCTGCCGCTGCCTCCGCGCGACCCGCAGTTCGCGCTGTACCGGCGGATCATCGAGATCCACGACGCCCGGCTGATCCTGCGCCAGCACCTGGACCCGCGCACCTCCGAGTGGCTGGAGCTCGCCACCCGGCGCTTCCCGCCGTCCTCCTCCCACGCCGCCGCCACCGCCGAGGCCGCGGCCCTGGCCGCCGCCCTGGAACGCGCCGCGGCCGACGCCGGCCCGCACCCCGCCGCCCCGCCGGAAGGCGGCGCACCATCGGGGGCAGTCGCGGAGGCCGACCCGCCACGCGCCCTGGACGGCGAGGCCGACCACCTCGCCCACCTGGCCCGCGTCTACGCCACCTGCCCCGCCGTCGCCGAGGTCCGCACCCGCGCCCGCGCCCGGGCCCGCGCGGACGGGCGGGCCGGCGCCGAGGGGGCCCTGCGGTGACATCGCCGACGTCGTACGCCAGCCCCGAGCCGAAGGCTGGACCGTGGACCCGCTCGACCGTCAGATCGACGCCCTCACCACTTCCGTGTGCCGGCGCATTCGAAGCCTGCGACGTCACCGTGCTGGACGCGCCGTTCCACGCCGAGGGAAACATCGCCACGGCGGGCGGTTGCCTGGCATCCCAGTATCTCGCGGCGTGGGTGATCACCCGAATGCTCGGGGAGGATGCTGCGCGCGACGTCATCGCCTATGTGGCTCCGGTCGGCGAGAACCAGGAGACGGTCGAGCGCGCCATGCGTGCCGTCCACGCGGGCGAGGTCGCATCGCGTTGACGACCCGCTCACCAGCGCCCCGGGCCATGCGCAGTCAGTCGTCGGTGTGTGGACCGAACACGTTGTGCCAGCGCTGGCTGAGGACATGGCGTTTACCTGCTGCCAACGGCGCGAGTGCTTCGCGAGCCGCGCTGAGCTCCTGGTCCCGCCCGCTCCAGGTGTGAGCCGACGACGGGTCGCTACGGCGATAGACGGCGGAAACCGTGCTCCATTGCCGAAAACCCAGAACCTTCGCGAGTGCGACCCGGTTCTCCGCCCACGTCTGCGCGGTTGGAAGTGGCTGATGACCAGCTTCCGCACCATCGCTTCCCATTTCGAGGCGGGCCAGGTCGTCGTCGACGAGGCGGGCGCCTACGAGACCGTCGGCGAGTTCCTGGCGGATCACCGAGAGCCATCCCCACAAGGTGGAGATCAGTCCGCCGACCACGACCCCGATCAGACCGAACCACGCAGCGTTCACGCAGCGATGGTACGTCAATTGATCATGATTTCAGTGCCTTTGAATCGACTGGTCCACGGACTTCCGGATGGATTGTGCGCCTACGCCGATACGCCGCTGGCGACTACGGACGGCCACCAGTATCGAGGCCGTGTCCGGGCTGTCGGGCGCCGAGCATCTCGGTGACCAGCCGGACGAGCTCCGGCACCCCCGCTCCGGCGCCGGCCCGTCGCCCACCCACAGCGGCAGGGCTCGACGACCCTGGCGAAATGTCAGTTCCAGGGCCTGCGGGCGGGCGGCCGTCCGGCGCGCGGGGACGGGGGCGGCGTGCCTACGCTGGTCGCGGAGCCTTGGCCGCGTTCCCGGAGGTGCAGCATGCGTGGCACACCCCGTCGCCGCCGAACGGGGGTCCTGGCCGCGGCGGCACTGCTCTGCGCGGGCGGGCCGCTCTCCTCCTGGGCCGCTCCCGCGGCAGCGGCCGCGGCCGTGACGGTGCCCGTGCGGGCCTGCCCGGCGGAGCAGACCGGCCCCGGCCTGCCGCCGCTGGGCGCCGTACCGGCCTCGGTGGCGCTGCCGGACGGCGTCACCCTGCCCCCGACGGCGGCGGTGTACGGCGCCCGCTACCCGGGCGAGGTGCACTACCTGGTCGCGCCGAGCGGCTGGACCTGCGACGTGGTCTTCTTCTCCGCCGACGGCGGGGAAGAAGCCTACGTCCACCCCGGCGCACCCGCCGCCGACCCGGCCAACACCCGCTTCACCTCGGTCGTCCAGGCCGTCTTCATCAGCGGCGGCGCCCAGACGAACATCGACCTGGCCTGCGGCTTCATCCCCCGGGCCGGGGCCGCCCCCAACACCTGCAACGCCCCGCCCCGCCTGCCCGCCGACCAGCTCCACCCCGTCCCCACCCACGCCCCGAACCTGCTGCTCACCGCCGTCGGCGTCCCGCCCGACGCCCGCGAGCCGAACCTGCCCACCACCGGGGGCCCCGACCGCACGGTCGCCCTGCTGACCTTCCAGACCCCCGGCGGCCCCGCCCAGGAGATCACCTGCACCGTCCCCGCGGCCTCCGCCCCCGTCCCCACCTGCCAGGCCGCCCTCGGCCACTTCCTCGCCACCGGCGCCGCCGCCGAACAGCTCACCCGGGCCGACCTCGCCGCCGCCCTCACCGACCTGAACACCTTCGTCGCGGCCTACCTCGCCCAGCCGTAGCGCCGGACGGGCAGGCGGCGTCAGCCGCGATCGGGCCGGGTCCGTTACGCCCCCGAACGACTCGGTCAGGCGATTGCGAGCAACTCCGACCGCTTTGCGCTCTCCTCAGCCGGACTGTGCGACAAGTGCCCGGACCAGTGCGACCGCCTCCTTGAGGCCAAGGCCGGGACTCGCAGAGCGGAGCTCTTTGACCGCCTTGATCTCCGACGTGCGGGGGTCGATACGGGCGAGCTCCAGGACATTTCGCGCCCATTCCCTGCCGGCCGGACCGGTACTGGGGACGATGCCGTCCACGATGTGGATCGCACGGCGCAGACCTGGGCGTTCTTCCTCGCCAGCGGCGTCCAGCGCAGCCTGCAGAGCTGCTCTGAGCACTTCGAGATTGGCCGGCTTCGGACGGTTGGACTGTGAAAAGAACATTCGTTGCTCCCGTTGAGAATCACAGGCAATCAGCCGGTAGCGGAATTTCCGGTCGGCGTTCCTACAGTAATGCTTCCCGTGCCCAGCCCCTGAAGGCTCCCGACCCCGACTGCCGACCCTGCTGCGACGCCTGAACCCCTGTCTCAGGAGCGTGACTCCTCCCCGGCTGAAGCCGGGGGCTTCTAACCCCTCCGGGAGTCGCGACGGACCGGCCCGGACCGAAGGTGGCCCAGTCGGCTCGCATGGAATTGGACCGTGCGATGGGTCAATTCCGCACTACCGTAGGCACAATGACAACGGGATCCACTTCGACCGACCAGCCCACGTCCGTGGCCGAGGCGCCGATGCGTCAGGCCCGCAACTCCGCCGGCTTTTGGACCGCGATCGGCCGATGCCGGGGGCATGAGGTGATCCGGCGCCGCGGATTCGTCGCAGTCGACGGCGACGAGCGTGCGGGCCTGCGGATCCTGATCCAAGAGCCCGACCTCGACCCGGGCGAACTGGCCGAGGTGAGCGAGCTGGCCCGCCACGCCGCGGGCCCGGTGAACGCCGAGGATCCGTTCAACTCGACCGACCTGAGCCACCTGGGCATGCGCAGCTGGCAGATGCCGATCATGCTGCGCCCGCCCGGGCCCGTCGGCGAACCGGTGCTGGACGTGATCCGGGTACGGCGGCCCGAGGACCTCCAGGCGGCCGAGCGGATCGTGATCGAGGGCTTCGAGCTCGCCAGATTCGAGCCCTACCGCCCCGGCGAGCTGTTCCCGACGGCGCTGATCGGGCAGCCGGGCGTGGACGTGTTCGTCGCCTCGCACGACGGCGTGGCCGCGGGAGCCTGCGTCAGGCTCGTGGACGACGGCGTCGGCAGCCATTACTGGGTCGGTACTTCACCGGCATTCCGGTCGCGTGGCGTGGGTCGCGCCGTCATGCTCGGCTCCCTCGCCGACCTGGCGGATCTGCCGGTCACACTCACCGCTTCGAAGCTGGGCAGGCCGCTGTACGAGTCGCTGGGCTACACCGCCGCGACGCTCTCGACCTGGTGGGCCTCTCCTCCTGTGACCCAGTAGCCGGCGATGGGCCCAGCCATGCCTGTAGGGCGCGGAAGTTGAGGACGGGAGCGGGTTGCCGGCCCGGGGGCGGGCGGGACAGGGTGTGGCGCAGACGTGTGCGCGACCCGAGAGGACCCCGGCCCGTGAACACCTTCGAGTACCTGCTCGGCGCGCTGCTCAACGTGCCCGTCCGGGCCCGGGACGCGCTGCGCGAGCGCTGGCCCGGCGACCGGCGGTTGCGCGCACTGGCCGAGTCGCCGCAGGCGCAGGCGCTGCGGGCGGCGGAGCGCGAGCGAATCCGGCGGCTGGTCGAGGCGCTGGGGGCGGTGGAGGGAGTGGAGCACCTGCTGACCCGCGTCGCCGACCACTGCGACCGCCCGTCCTCCCTCGGCGCGCTCGGCACCACGGTCGAGGGGCGGGCCGCGCTGCTCTGCCGGATGGCCGCGACGGCCTACTTCGTCACCCGGGAGGACATGGCCGTCGTACTGGAACGGGTCGAGGCGGCGGGCCTGGCCGACTGGGGCTCGCCGGACGGTAGGAGCGGTACGGTCGCGCACGCGCTGCGCTGGTACCGCGACGGCGCTCTCAGCCCCGAGGGATGGCGGATGGACTCCCCCGGCCTGACCAGTCCCGGTGCGTACCTGTCCTGGGACCTGCCGGGCGTCCCACGCCCGGATCCGTACTGGAAGCGCCTGCGCAGCAGCGTCCGCTTCCGCAACGAGCAGACGCCCGAGGACGCCGACCCGGCCGCCGTGCTGAGCGCCGCCCGCGCGGACGGGGGCGGGCTGGTCCTGGAGCTGGAACTGCGCACCGACTGGCGGGAGGGCTGCACGTACTACACGGTGGCGCGCGGCGGCCCCGCCGGGCGCGGGCGCGGATCGTCCCCCCGCCACCCCCCGCCGCCGCCGCCGCGGCTTCACCCCTCCGACACGGGGGCAGCGGCC
>NZ_JBHTTU010000116.1:6121-12639 GCF_042794375.1 Kitasatospora sp. NPDC056531
GCTCAGCACTGGGGGCGGCGGCCGTGGTTGGCCCCGCGCCTGGCCCGGGCCTTCTTCTTGCGGCGGCGCTTCGACGACATGGCGACTCCTCTCGCGACCGGGTCCCCCGGGTCTTCCACCGTTCCACACCCGGCCCGCCCCGGCCCGTCGAGGCCCCGATCAGGCGGTGGTGCCCGCCAGGGCGGCACGCCAGGCGGGGCTGTCGACGTAGTGGTTGTCGAAGCGCTCGGCGGAGGCGGCGATCGCGCCCGGGTCGCTCTCGCCGCGCATGACGCGCCCCAGCAGGCGCAGGTAGTCGAAGCGGTCCATGCCGGGGGTGAACATGAACAGCACGTCGGCCTCGGCGCCCGGGGCGGCGGCGAAGGCGTGCGGGGTGTGCGGGGGCACGGCCAGGAAGTCGCCCGCGTCCAGGACGGTGACCTCCTCGCCGACCAGCACCCGCAGCGAGCCGCTGATGACGAAGAACAGCTCCCACGCCCGGGTGTGGAGGTGCGCGGGGGCCCCGACGGCGCCCTCGGCGAAGGTGGAGCGGTAGACGGTGAAGCCGCCCTCGCCGGGGGCCGTTTCGGCGAGCAGGGTCATCGTGGCGCTCGGGTCGGCGCAGGTCTCGGCCTCGGCGCGGCGGGCCAGGACGGGGGCGGGGGCGGGGGCGGTGTTCTTCATCGTCGTCATGTGACCAGGCTAGGCGGGGAAAGACCCATGACGATGGGGCAATCGATCATCATTTCTGCGGGTCAATTCCGCTCGCGGGGCCCGTGGCAGACCGGCGCCGACCTGGGCCTGCGCACCCCGGAGGGGTTCGAGCGCCGGCGCGCCGCCGGGCCCGCCTGAGCCCGGGGGTCACCCGGCCGCCGCGCCCGCCATGTCCCGCACCACCGCGCGCAGCAGCCGGTTGAACGCGGCGGGCTGCTCCTCGTGGATCATGTGGCCGGAGTCCTCGACGATGTGCAGGCTGCCGTGCGGGGCGAGGTCGGCGAGGGTGCGGGAGACCTCCAGCGGGATCTGGGTCTCCTGGTCGCCGTGGAGGAAGGCGATGGGCAGGTCGAGGGTGGGGAGCAGGCCGCGCGGGTCGTAGGTGGCGGCTTCGGTGAAGAGGTTGTCGATGGCGGGGCTGGAGTCGAGGATCTGCGCGATGGTGCGCTGGTGCAGTTCGGGGCTTGCCGCGGTCCCGTACCAGGTGGGGATCCACTCCCGGACCAGGGCGGCGCGGTCGGCGGCGAGGCGGGCGCTGAGTTCGCGCAGTTCGGCGACCATGCCGGTGCCGGGCCAGTGGCCGGAGCCGTCGACGGAGACGACCCCGCCGACGAGTTCGGGTGCGGCCGCGGCGGCCGCCAGGGCGAAGGTGGCGCCGATCGAGCTGCCGACCAGGACGGGTGAGTCGAGGTCCAGGATGTCGATCAGGCAGAGCAGGTCGGCGACGTTGGTGGCCAGGGTGTGGCCGTCCTCGGGGCGGTCGGAGCGGCCGCAGCCGCGGCAGTCGAGGGCGATCACCCGGTGGTCGGCGGCGAGGTCGGCGAGCTGGGCCTCCCACACCTGGCCGCTGGTGGCCCAGCCGTGGACGAACACCAGCGGGCGGCCGGCGCCGTGGTCGCGGTAGAAGAGTCGGGTGCCCTGGACGGTCGCGTACGGCATGGTCGGTGCCCCTTCGGTCGGTCGCGGCCCGGGTGCCGGGCCGGTGTGCCGGGTTCTTGCTGACGGGGTCCAGTCCACCGCGTGGGGCGCGCCTGTCCAAGGCGCATCCGGCTCCTACACTCATCAGGAATCGTGATCAATGAGGGGGCGGGTGTGGAGCTGCGGCAGGTCCGGTACTTCCTGGCGGTCGCCGAGGAGTTGCACTTCGGGCGGGCGGCCGAGCGGCTGCGCATCGTCCAGCCGACGGTGAGTCAGCAAGTGCGGCGTCTGGAGCGCGAGTTGGGTGTGGAGTTGTTCGACCGCACGACCCGCGCGGTGGCGCTGACGGCGGCGGGCGGCGCGTTCCTGCCGCACGCCCGGGCGATCCTGGCGGCCGAGCGGGCGGCCGTCGAGGCGATGGCCGAGCAGCGTGGCGAGCTGGCGCAGGTGCTGCGCATCGGCACCAACATCGGGCTGGGCGCGCGACTGGAGCGCCTGCTCGCGGCACTGGCCGAGCAGGCCCCGCAGCTGGCGGTGGAGCTGTGCAGCGCGCGGGCGTCGGTGCGCCTGCAGCAGGTGCGCGACGGGGAGTTGGACGCGGCCTTCGTGCGCGGCCTGGACCGCAGCCCGGGCCTGGAACTGCTGCCGGTGTGGCCGGATCCGCTGGTGGCGGCGCTGCCGGCGGACCACCCGCTGGCCGCGGCCGAGGCGGTGGCGGTGGCGGATCTGGCCGCGCTGCCGCCGCGGATCGCGCCGCGCGAGGCCAACCCGCACCTGGTGGACCTGGTCACCGGCGCCTGCCGGGCCGCGGGCGTGGAGCCGCTGCTCGGGCCGGAGTTCACCACCGACCAGGACACCCTGGCCGCGATCGGCGCGGGCCGGCCCAGCTGGACGGTCTTCTACGCCTCCCAGGCCGAGGTCCTGCCGAGCGGCCGTACGGTGTTCCGCCCCTTCGCCGAACCGCTGGCCCTGCGGACCTATCTGGCCGTGCGCCCCACCGCGTCCTCGCGCCGGCTGGCGCCGCTGCTGGAGGCCTGCCGGAGCATCGCGGGGGCGGCCGGGCTCTAGGTTCCGCCTGCCTTCCCGGGCCGCCGCCCTGGTCCCCGCCGGGCCGCCGCCTCGGCGGCTGCCGTCAACGGTGGTGAAAAGAGCCATAACTGACGGTCCATCGGAGCTGTCTAAAGTGGGCGGTATGAAGACCGCGCTGGTACTCGCCGCCGCCCTCGCCCTGTCCGCCTCCCTCGCCGCCCCTTCCGCCTCCGCCTCGGCCTCCACCGCCGCCGATCCGCTGGACCGCCTGCGCCACCAGGAGCTCGCCTGGAAGCCCTGCCAGGGGCCGCAGTTGGCCGCTGCCGGGGCCGAGTGCGCGACGCTGACCGTCCCGCTCGACTACCGCGAGCCCACCGGCCGCACCCTCGCGCTCGCCGTCTCCCGCATCCGCGCCGCCGACCCCGCCAAGCGGCGCGGCATCCTGCAGACCAATCCCGGTGGACCCGGCAACCGGGGGCTGGACATGCCCGCCGCACTGCGCGAGCGGATGGCGCCCGAGACGGCGGCGGCCTACGACATCATCGGCATGGACACCCGCGGCGTCGGCGCCAGCGGCGGACTCGACTGCGGTCTGAACCACGGCAGTTGGCTGCGCTCGGTCGGCACCGACCCGGCCGGTTTCCGGCAGGCCTGGCGCCTCGCCAAGGCCGACGCCGACGCCTGCCGGAACAAGTACCCCGACCTGCTGCCCCACCTGAGCACCCGCAACATCGCCCGCGACGTCGACCTGCTGCGCGCGGCCCTCGGCGAGCGGCGCACCTCCTTCTTCGGCCAGTCCTACGGGGCGCTGCTGGGCGCGGTGTACGCGCAGCTGTACCCGCAGCGCGTCGACCGCCTGGTCCTGGACAGCGCGCTGGACCCGGCCCGGTACGGCATCCACGCGTTCCAGGACATGGGCGCGGCCAACGAACGGGCGCTGGACGACTTCGCCGCCTGGGCCGCGCCGCGCGACGGCCAGTACGGCCTGGGCGCCACCCCGGCGGCGGTGCGGGCCGGTGTCGAGGGCCTGGTCCGCCGCGCGCAGGCGGCGCCGATCGCGGTCGACGGTTTCCGACTCGACGGCTACCTGCTGCCGTTCCTGCTCACCGTCTGTCAGGGCGACGACCGCGACAGCGCCGACTACGCGGGCGTGCTGCGCCAACTGCTGGACGCGGCGGACGGCAAGCCCGTCCAGGCGAGCCCGGCCCTGCACGAGCTGCTGACCACCGTCCTCGTCCCGGACCCCGACGGCGGCGCCGACCTCGCCGCCGCGATCGGCATCCTGTGCGACGATGTCGCGATGCCGCGCTCGCAGCGGTGGTACCGCGAGGCCGTCGAACGCTCCCGCCCCAGCCAGCCGGTCTTCGGCCCGGTGTTCAACGCGCCGACCCCGTGTGCCAGTTGGCGCCGGGCCCCGCGTGAGCCGTTCGTCGAGGTGCGCAACGCGGTGCCCGCGCTGCAGATCCAGTCCACCGGCGACACCCACGCCCCCTACCCGGGCGCCCTCGCCCTGCACGCCCGGATGAACGGCTCCCGGCTGCTCACCGTCCCCGGCCGGGTCCACACCGTTTACCTCAACGGATACCGTCCGTGCGCCCAACAGGCCGTCGACGCCTACCTGTTGACCGGCGCCCTGCCCGCGGCCGACGCCACCTGCTGAGCGCCGCCCTCACTGGCCCACCCGGCCGTCCACGCACTCGCGCAGCAGGTCGGCGTGCCCGCAGTGCCGGGCGTACTCCTCGACGCGGTGCACCAGCAGCTCCCGCACGGCGATCCCGCGCTTGCCCAACCGCTCCCCCAGGTCGGGGTGTTCGGCCAGCGCGGCGTCGGTGGCGGCCTGCTCCCGCGCCAGGTCGCGCCACGCGGCCTCGACCACGGCCGCATCGGCCACCGCCTCGTCGAAGTCGGCGTCCCGCGCGCCGTACAGCTTCGGCAGCGGCTCGCCGTCGGTGATCCAGTTGCGCCAGTCGCGCTCCACCTCGGCCAGGTGCCGCACCAGCCCGAGCAGCGACATCGTCGACGGCGGCACCGAGCGCCGGGCCAGCTGCCCGGCGTTCAGGCCCTCGCACTTCATCCGCACGGTGATGCGGTAGTTGGTCAGATATTCCGCCAGTGTGGCGAGTTCGCCGTCCGGCGGGGGGCCGTCGCTGTCGCGGGGGTCGTCGGCCGGATCGGCCCACATGTCGGGGTAGACGCTCGCCTGGGTCCATCGCTCGGTCTGCTCGGTCATACTTCGCATGCTCTCCCGCAACGGCCTCCTCCCGCCATCGAGTTACCGCCTGCTGCTTGACGGCCCCATGAACACATTCGAGGACTCCGGAACCGGGGAGGAGCACGGCCGCGAGCGCGGTCTCTAATTCCTCGCCCCCGCCCGCAGGAACCGCAGGAACCCGGCGACCGCCGGCGCCGTGCGCTGTCCCCTTCGCGTCGCGGTGTAGACGTGCCGCACGGGGGTGTCGTCCGGGTGCAGGGGTACCAGGGCGATGTCGGGGCGGGCGGCGCGGGCGGCCAGGGAGGGGATGAGGGTGGGGCCCATCCCGGCGGCGACCAGGCCGAGTTTGGCGGTCCAGGCGCCGACGGCGTACTCGATCCGGGGTTGGAAGCCGCTGCGCAGGCAGGCGGCGAGCAGGGTGGTCTCGGGGTGGCGGCGGGCGGCGATCCACGGTTCGTCGGCGAGTTCGACCAGTCGCAGGCGGCGTCGGCGGGCGAGGCGGTGGCCGCGCGGCAGGGCGACCAGCACCGGGTCGTCGAGCAGGGGCCGCAGGTCGAACTGGGCGGTGTCGTAGGCGTCTTCGGGGTCCGTGGCGTAGGTGGCGACCACGGCGAGGTCGATCGCGGCGTCGGCCAGTTGGTCCAGCAGGTGTGCCGAGAGCCCCTCGGTGAGGCCGATCTCCACGTGCGGGTGGTCGGCGTGGAAGGCCGCGAGGGCGCGGGGGACGAGTTCGGCGTTGGCGCTGTCGAAGGCGCCCACGCGCAGCCGTCCGGCGCTCAGGTCGGTGAGCGCGGCGAGGTCGCGCCGGGTGGTGTCCAGGCGGTCCAGCAGGGCTTCGGCGTGCGGGAGCAGCGTGCGGCCGTGCTCGGTGAGCCGTACGCCGCGGGCCAGTCGGTCGAACAGCGGGGTGCCCAACTCGGTTTCCAGGGTGGCGATCTGCCGGGAGATCGCGGACTGGGTGAAGCCGAGGCGCTCCCCGGCGGCGGTGAAGGAGCCCAGGTGGGCGACGGTGCGGAAGACGTCCAGCCAAGCCATGTCCATTCCGCATGGCTATCATGCGAGACATTCGTTTGTCGCCTGGCTGGTGGCTGCCTAGCGTGGTGGCCATGGAGAAGATCGCTTTTCTGGGGCTGGGCCGGATGGGGCAGCCGATGGCCCGTCGCCTCGCCGCCGCCGGCTACCCGTTGACCGTCTGGAACCGTTCGCCCGGCCGTGCCGAGGGCCTCGCGGAGGCCGGGAGCCCGGCCGAGGCGGTGGCCGGGGCGGACGTCGTGGTGACCATGCTGTCCGACCCGGCGGCGCTGGCCGAGGTGGCCGGGCGGTTCACGGCCGCCCTGGCTCCGGGCACGCTGTGGATCGACATGTCCTCGGTCGGGCCGCGCGCGGTCGCCGAGTTGCGTGCCCAACTGCCGGACGGCGTGGGCATGGTGGACGCGCCGGTGATGGGCAGTGTGGGCCCGGCGGCCAGCGGGGACCTGGCGGTGTACGCGGGCGGCGAGGACGCGGACCTGGAGCGCGCCCGGCCCGTCCTGGAGCACCTGGGCCGGGTGCGGCGCTGCGGCGGCCCGGGTGCGGGGGCGGCACTGAAGGTGGTGATGATCGGCGCGATCGTGGCCTCGGTCACGGTGGTGGGCGAAGTGCTGGCAGCGGCCGGGGAGTTGGGCGT
>NZ_JBHTTU010000116.1:12649-15246 GCF_042794375.1 Kitasatospora sp. NPDC056531
AGGCGCTGGCGTCCGGGCCGCTCGCGGGGGTGGTGGCCCGGGCGCGCAGCACGCAGTCGGACTTCCCCGTCCGCCTGGCGGCCAAGGACCTCGCCCTGGCGGGCGGCGGCCCGGTGCTGGCGGCGGCCCGTCAGGTGCTGCTGGCGGACCCGTCGATCACGGAGCGGGACCTGTCGGCGGTGGTGACGGCGCTGCAGCGGGGCTAGGCCCCTGCCCCGCCCCGGCCGTCAAAGCCGCGAACCGGCATTCACCCGATCAGGGGGGGCCGGTGTGCGCCGCGGCGCTGCCGGGCCGTAGCGTCGTGGCGGCGTACGGCGGAGGGCCTGGGGAGGGCGGCGGGAGTGCGGGAGATGTGGGCTGGGCTGCGGCGGAGCGCGGCGGCGCTGGCGGTGGCGACGGCGGTGCTGGTGGCGTCGGCCTGCGGGGCGCCGCCGTCCGCCGGCGAGCGGGGCGACGACAGCGGTGACGCCGGGGCCCGCAGGGGCACCCCCGGAGCGGTGGTCCCGGGCGGCAGCCCGCTCGCCCTGGTCTACCGGGGCCCGGCGGCCTGCGACGGCTGCCCGGAGGCGGCGCACGACATGCTGGAGCACGACGGTTTCACGGTGCGCTACATCGGCCCGGACGAGGAGACGCGTTTCGGCCCGGACGCGCTCGCCGGGGCCGCCCTGTACGTGCAGCCGGGCGGCACCAACGGCCAGGAGGTGACCACCGCCTGGGGCCTGCTGGAGCGCGACCGGGGCTTCTCCCCGGAGCTGGTGCGCGCCTACGTGCGTGGCGGCGGGCGCTACCTGGGCCTGTGCATGGGCGGCTACCTGGCCGGCGAGGACCCGGGCTACGGCCTCCTGCCGGGCGACTCCGGCCAGTACATCAGCTCCCAGGGCGCCACCGTCACCGACGACCAGGACCACCTGGTCGACGTCGCCTGGCGCGGGCACCCGCGGCGGATGTACTTCCAGGACGGCCCGTACTTCGACGTGGACGGCCCGGACGTGGACGTGCTGGCCCGCTACACCAACGACCGCGCCGCCGCCGTGGTCGCCTCCTACGGCGCGGGCCGGGTGGCGGTCAGCGGCCCGCACCCGGAGGCGCCCTCGGAGTGGTACCGCGACTACGGCCTGTCGGACGAGTCTCCGAGCGGCCTGGGCCTGGGCGAGGACCTGCTGCACACCCTGATGGGCACGCCCGCGAACCCGACCTCCTGACGCCCCCGCATCTCCCACACACCCGCGCCCGCACCCGGTCCGTACCGGGTGCGGACTGGGGCATTCTGCCGCGGTCACAGAGGGCCGCGGGAGAGAGGGCAAGGGCGAAGGATGGAGAACGACACGAGGGCACCCCGCCGGGCCGCCGGCCTGCGCAAAGCCCGCAAAACCTCCCGCAGACCGCCCGGGAAACCGCCCCCGAGCTGCCCCGAAGCGCCCTAGTGCACTAGTGCTCCAATCTCAAATAACCGCAGTACAGGGCTTGTTGAGCACAATGCGTACGGCGTACGGTTGTGGGCATGGAGAACACCGACATCCTCGTCTCCGGCGCCGGCGTCGCCGGCCCCGCCCTCGCCTACTGGCTGCGCCGTCACGGCTTCAACCCCGTCGTCGTCGAGCGCGCCCCCGGCCCGCGCCCCGGCGGGCAGGCCGTCGACCTGCGCGGCGCCGGACGCACCGTCATCGAGCGGATGGGCCTGATGGAGCGGGCCCGCGCGCTGTGCGTGGAGCAGAAGGGCATCGCCCTGGTCGACCGCCGCGGGAGGCTGACCGCCCGGATGCCCGTCGAGCTGTTCGAGGGCGAGGGCATCGTCTCCGAGATCGAGATCCTGCGCGGCGACCTCGCCGACCTGCTCCGCCAGGCCACCGACGACGTCGAGTACCTCTACGACGACAGCATCACCGCCCTGGCCGAGGACGCCGAGGGCGTCACCGTCCACTTCGAGAACGCCCCCGCCCGCCGCTTCCACCTCGTCGTCGGCGCCGACGGCCTGCACTCGGTCGTACGGCGCCTGGCCTTCGGCCCCGGGGAGGACCACTACCGCCCGCTCGGCGGCTACACCGCCTGGTTCACCGTCCACGACCCCGCCCTCGCCCGCGGCCTCGACAGCTGGTTCCTGATGTACAACGCCCCCGGCGGCCTGGTCGCCGCCGCCCGCCCGGGCCGGCTGCCCGGCGAGGTCAAGGCCGCCCTGAGCTTCCGCTGCGACCCGCTCCCCCTCGACCGCCGCGACGGCGCCGCCCAGCGCCGGCTGCTCACCGAGCGCTTCGCCGGGGCCGGCTGGGAGGTGGACCGCCTGCTCGCCGGGATGTCCACCGCCGAGGACTTCGCCTTCGACTCCTACGGCCAGATCCACCTCGACCACTACACCCGCGGCCGCGTCGCCCTGCTCGGCGACGCCGGCTACTGCCCCAGCCCGCTCACCGGCCTGGGCACCAGCCTCGCCCTGGTCGGCGGCTACCTGCTGGCCGGTGAACTCGCCGCCGCCGCAGGTGACTTCGCCGCCGCCTTCGCCCGCTACGAGGAGCGCATGCGCCCCTACGTCACCCGCGCCCAGGAGCTGCCGCCCGGCGGCATGAACGGCTACGCCCCCGACACCGCCCTGATGATCCGCC
>NZ_JBHTTU010000117.1:0-14758 GCF_042794375.1 Kitasatospora sp. NPDC056531
CGTAGGTGAGCGTCTCGCGGGGGACGTACACCGCATCGATGCACACCCGCCAGAGCTGATCAGGGTCTCGGGTGGGCGGCCCCGCGGCCGGGGTGGTCGTCATGGCGGACTCCTTGCTCGACTTGCCCCTGCCCACCACATCGAGGTGGTGGCCGGGAGCGCACCAACGGTGGCGCCTATGTGCAGCCGATGCGGGCCGCCGGTCCGCCGGTCCGCCGCAGGCGCGAACCCCAAACCGGCTGGCTGCGTAGGTGAGAACGAAGAGCGATTGTTGGTGAGAGCTGGCAGCGCGAGGTGCTGCGATCGCCGCTCGGTGTTGGTGGGAAGTAAGAGCGGTTGGCTGAGTTCGAGTCGTGACTGTCGGTCAGGACAGCCCGATCGGGGCGGGTGTCAGCGGCTGACCGTCCAGCTCGTGGCAGTCTTCCTCGTCCCACCACAGCTCGCCCTGCGCGGTGAGGTAAGGGTGCAGTCCTCGGACACCTCCACCGCCGTGGAACGCTCGCGCGACGGCGTGAAGTAGTTCTGCCAGGCCGGGCCAGGAGTCGGTGAAGTCGCCCCCGCCGCCGTGGCCGGCCCAGCCGAGTCGCCCCTCGTCCGGGCCGGGACGCTGGTCGATCACCTGTACCCCGCCGTCGGCGCTCTCGGCCCAGGGCACCCAGAGCGGGTGCCACCAAGGTTCGTCGTCCCAGGGGCGGGTGGTCAGACCGTCGTTCTCGGTCGCGATGTCCATGCAGGTCTGCCAGCGGTCCACGATGCCGCTCACTGGCTTCGTTCACGTGAAGTAGCAGCGATTGGTCAGCAGTTTGGGCAGCAGTTGGCGATCTTGAGTGCTGCGGATGTTCACCAGAAATGACGTCACCCGACGGCGACCAGAGCAGTCTGCGCTTCGGCCGATGATCAGAGCTGGTTGGTGATCCGTCCACCGAGCTGTTCGAGGAACTCCTGCAAGCTCGCTGCGGCGACGTCAAAGTCGTCGAACCAGGAAGCCGTGGCGGACTTCCAGATCTGCCCGCTGTCGCCGATCGCGAACAGGTGGCCGCCGCCGTCGCTGGCGAATACCAGTGCGATCCACTCGCCGTCGATCGGTGCGGGGCCGTACTCGCGGAAGTGTTCCGCAACCGTCGCGGGTGAGTGGACGAAGTAGCCGCTATCGACATCGGGCAGGGAAACCTCGCTGATCACCCAGTAGAGCGTGGTCAGGTCGGAGGGGATCGGCTTCAGGTCCACGAGCGCGCTCGTCGCTTGGTGGCTGTCGTCGGTTGCGAGCGTCACGGCGTTGTGGCCGGGTGGGAATCCGTGCGTCGGGAGGAACGACTGCATCAGCTTCGTCAGCGCCGCGTCGGCCTGCTCCCGCCAGGATCGGACCCACTCCGCATCAAGCCGCTCACCTGGCACGTTTCCCCCTCAAATACACGTCTGGCCCGCCGGCGCGAGCCCGGAAGAACATAGCGGAAGGGGTGACGGCCCTCCGCCCGGAGGGCCGTCGAGCAGGTTCCCGTGGCGGTCAGCCGGCCTTCGCCGGTTCCTCTGCCCGCGCCCGGGTCGAGGCGAGCCGGTAAGAGTCGGTGCCGGTCTCGATGATGGTGCCGTTGAAGGTCAGGCGGTCGACGATGGCCGCGCAGAGGCGCGGGTCGGTGAAGGTCTTGGTCCAGCCGCCGAACGACTCGTTGGAGGCGATGGCGACGCTGTTCTTCTCCTCGCGCTCGGTGAGGACCTGGAAGAGCAGTTCGGCGCCGTGGCGGTCGAGTTCCATGTATCCGAGTTCGTCGATGCAGAGCAGGTCGACACGGCCGTAGCGGGCGATGGTCTTGTTCAGCTGCTTCTCGTCGGCGGCCTCGACCAGTTCGTTCACCAGCTTGGTGGCGAGGGTGTAGCGGACGCGGTAGCCCTGCATCGCGGCTTCGGTGCCCAGGGCGATGAGCATGTGGGACTTGCCGGTGCCGGAGTCGCCGATCAGGCAGAGCGGCTGGCTCTTCTTGATCCACTCGCAGCTGGCGAGCGTGTTGATCACGGCGGGGTCGATGTTGGGGTTGGCGTCGAAGTCGAAGGTCCGCAGCGACTTGTCGCGGGGGAACCCGGCGGCCTTGATCCGCCGCTCGGAGCGGCGGCGGGCGCGGTCGTCGCACTCGGCCATCAGCAGCTCGGCGAGGAAGCCGCGGTAGGTCATCTGGTCCTTGACCGCCCGGTCGGCGATGTCGGCGAACTCGTTTCGGATCGACGGCAGCCGCAGCAGCCGGCAGGCGGTGTCGATGGCCGTGGTCGCGGCCTGCTCGGTCAGGTTCCGCTGGCGGGGCAGGTTCATGGCGCTTCTCCCTCTCGCAGGTCACCGCCGCCGGCGCGGCGGTGTCGGAGTAACTGGTCGTAGTGGGTCACTGAGGGCAGCGGCCTGGTGTCCGGGGGAAGGTGGTTGAGCTTCCACTCGTGCAGGAACGTCACGGTCGCCGTCCCTGGCCCGGTGGTCGACCGCGGTGTGGGGACGGCGACCGCGGGTTCGTCGTCGGTCTGGGCGGCCTTGCGGGCCTCCAAGGCGACCGCGTCCGCGGTCAGGGCCCCGGCCCGCAACGCGGTGGCCAGGCCGGCGACGATGTGCTCGTGCGCGAGGTGGCGGCCGAGCAGCAGCACTTCGATCAGCGCCCGGGTGCCCTCGGCGTCGCCGTGCGCCTTGACCGCCGCGGCCCACCAGGCGTCGTGGACCGGGGTGAACTTCCCGGCGGAGCGGGCCTGGTCGAGCGCGGTCGCGCCGGGGAAGGCTCCCGGCTTGCGGACCAGGGCCTCCAGGTAGTGGTCCAGCTCCAGCCGGCAGCTGCCCTTGGCGATCAGCCGTTCGTGCCGAGCCACCTCCACGTTCTTGTCGTAGACCATCAGGTGGGAGGCGTGCAGCAGCACCCGGACCTTCTTGCCGATCAGCCTCACCGGCACCGAGTAGCGGTTGGTGCGGACCACGATCTGGCCGTAGCGGTCGACCCGCGGAGTGAACACCCGGCCCGTCTCGAACGGCTCCTCCGGCAGCGGCAACAACCGCGGGCGCTCGTCCTCGAAGTACTCGTCGACCGTCCGTGCTCTGGACCCGATCCGGCGCCGCCCGTCGTGCCGGTCCCAGTGCTCGACCAGCTCGTTCAGCTCCGCCAGCGACTCGACCTCCGGCACCGGCACGAAGTGGTTGCGGCGGAAGTAGCCGATCTGCCCCTCGACGCCGCCCTTCTCGTGGGCGCCCTCGATGCCGGGCCGGCAGTAGAAGCTCTCGATCCCGATCTTCCGCGAGTTCAGGGATTCTGAAGTGTCGGCCGGACGAACCCACGGAAGCTCGGGCGGGATTGCCGCATGGAGAGACCGTGTTCGGCCTGGATATCGGCGTACGCAAGGCTGTGCTCAGGCGGGTACACGTGAACGCGCCCGGGTAGCCGTAGGCAGCCGGCGGCAGGGCCAAGTAATTGGGGTGACAGGTTCCCGCCTGGTGGGCATGATCGGGCGGTTGTTCCGTCACGTGCGACTCCGGAGGCACACCACGACCATTCAACTCGCTCGGGACCTGCCGTGGCCCGCCGCAGACCCCCACCGGAACGCCTTCGACTGGGACGAGGGCGAGGCGGCACGGTTGACGGCCCTGATCGTCCCGATGGTGCCCTCCGAGGCTGACCACGCGGCCGATCCGGACCGGATGGCAGACTGGCGCTTCACCGACCGGGTCACCGCGCTCTTGGTGTCCCGATACGGCCGATGGGCCTGCGGCTGGGACTATTCGAACCACTTCGGGGGTCCCGTTGAGACTTGGTGCTGCCCCTCGCACTCGGTCGGAGAGGCGGAGGAGACCGCCGAGCGCGTCGTGGCCTGCTTGCTTGAGTGGCGTGACTGGTTGGAGGACATCACTGAGCGCTTCAAGCAACTCGCACCGCATCCAGACGCGAACGCCGAGGACCACAGTTGGCACCTGGAACGCGCCGTGACCCGCCTGGTCACCGCGGTCGTCAATAGCACCCATGCTGAAGGGGGGTGGTACCGGCTCTGCGAGACGACGCTGGCCTGGTTCCTCACCTCCACCGGCCTGGAACCGGACGAGGTCCGGAAGGCGGTCGACGCTGCCATCGGCGGCCGCTTCAAGAGCCACGTCGCCCCTGCAACGACCTTGGTCGACACGGTCGGCGAGGACCTGGCGATCGGCCTGACCGGCCGCGGGTTCTACCGTGAGCGATGACGCGCTGGCCACCTGGTGCCTCGTCAGGCAACAGGTCGACTGGTCCTCGGCCGCCGAAGTGGACCTGACACCGGTACGCCCGGCCGTGGACGGACTCGCCGCTTGGTTCAACGGCCCGGTCCGCCTCCGCAACGCCAACCGGGCCGACCGCCTGCTCGCAGCGATGACCGCATCCCGGGCCGCGGCCGCCCGCGGCGAACCGCTCACCACGACCCTCCTGGCCGACTGGCAGAAGCTGGTCCTCGGCGCGGACGAGGTTCACCTGCGCCGGAGCGATGCCTACGCCAAGGGCGGCCGGGAACGCTACGGGCTCACGCCCCGCACCTGGCAGGACTTCGCCGCATACCTGCGCCAGAGCGCCGATCCGTCGCTGCCCCTGCCGGCCCGCGCCGCCAGGGTGTACCTCGACATCGCCTTCTTCCACCCCTACCCGGACGGCAACGCTCGCCTGGCACTGCTGGTCCTCGCCCACGTCCTGGACCGGGAAGGGGTACGCCTGGACGAAGTGGGACCGCTGCAGACAACGCGTTACGCAGACGATCCGGACGGCGCGCTCGACCTGGCAGCTCTGATCACCGTACTGATCCGCGCCACTCACAGCCGGTCCACCAGGCGGCGTGAGAGGGATCCTGCCGAAGCCGACAGGTGAGCACGTTCAGCAGTAGGCGGTTGAGCACTTCTCCGTGTACGCCGACACCTGGAAGAAGTCGGGACTGGTGGGTCGGCTCAGGGGCGTGCGGAGAACGGCATGGCGTCGGCCCATTCCCAGAACGCTCGGCCCTCCGTCACCTCGTGTTCCATGATCGCGAACAGTCGGGAGGCATCCGTATTGGGCGGGATGTCGACGGCGACGTGGCGGTCACCGCTCCACTCACTCAGCAGTCCCGCCGTACCGATCTCGTTCTTGATGCGATGGACTGCCCCGTTCAGTTGTGCCGGGGCCAGGCCCGGGACGAAGAGCAACCGCAGAACACGATGGGAGGAGAGGGCGACCACCTCAGCGACCTCGTCAGCGTCCGACAGGACGACCTGGTCACCGGGGGCCAGCCCGTAGGTGCGAAACGGGATGCAGGCGATCGAGAAGGTCCCGTCGTCGAGAGGCTTCAGCCACAACTGCTCCTTCTGCCCGTCCAGCCCGAAGGGGGCCAGATCGGCATGGGCGATGTAGTTGCTCTGAGCGCGCCCGACCGGGTCGTCGTGGACGATGAACTCGATCACATGCTCTCCCTGGCTGATGTCACTGCGGTGACATGATGCCGCGCCGACTCGGTCGTGCTGCCAGCGGGGCGTCGAAGTGGCTGCTCAGGGCTTGCATCAGGTCTGTTCCGCGACGGATTCTGCGACTGCGGTGGTGTAGCGGAGGCTTGCCTTGGCGCTGAGGGCGAAGACGTGGGCGAGGTGGAGCGGGTCGGCTCCGGTGGCGGCGGCTTCTTCGAGGATTCGGTCCTGTCGGAGCCGGTCCAGGCTGACGGGGAGCCGATTGACCAGCCGGTCGAGCCAGAAATTGCCGACGGCCGTCTTGGTGGTGGCCGTGTTGCGGCTGACCAGAAGGTGGGGGTTGGTGCTGTTGGGCCAGCGCCGACGCCGGTGGGCCAGGTAGTCGGTGATCGCCTCGGCGGTGTAGTCGTCCAACGGGCGATTGCTTCCAGCCGGATCCAGGCGCCGGCCGGGCAGGTCGACCTGGTCCGGCTGAAGCGCGCGGATGCGGCGGGCGGGCAACGCGTGGACGCCCGCGAGAGCGACGACCACCCGCAGGGCGGGATCCTGTTCAGCTGCGGTAGTGACGGCGTCGACTTCCTGGCCGGTGAGCGGAACCGGTACCGAGACGTGGTTCCCGCTCGTTTTCACCCCTCGCATTGGGTTGGCGAAGACGAGCCGTTCCTTCTTCAGCACGCCGAATAGACTCCGCAGGGCACTGGCCTCGTGCACTCGGTTGGGGCGGTCGGAGAGCCAGCTCGTGATGTCGTCGCGGGTGACCTGACGCAGGGTTGTGTAAGCCGCCGTCCGCTCGCGCAGGAACGGCTGGACCAACCTGAGCTGGGTGATGACCGTGGACCGGGCGCGGGGGCGCCGACGTCGGCTGCCGTTGCGCAGGATCGCGACCCAGGCGTCGACCTCCGCCCGGATCCCGGCCGCGAGGAACTCCAGGCGTGTGTCGCACCAGGCCTGCACTGTGTCGGGCCGGTCGTCCAGCAGCACGTCCAGGTCCTCGAAGACCTCCAGGACATGGTTCGAGGGGACCGCATTATGGGTGAGCTGGGCGATCGTGGACGCTCTGATCGGCTCGCCGGCCGCATGAACCGAGCAGAGGATGCGGATTCCCCGGCGGACGGAGCCGAGTGTGCGAGGGGGCCAGCCTCTCAGCTCGGCGATCCGTCCGGCGCGTGCTTCCAGGACGGCGGCCAGTTCGGGATCGAGAAGCGGTGCCATGCTGCTGACTCCGCGCAAGTCACGGGCCATCTCGAACAGCGGTAGCTGCCTCCAGCGTGACCGGGCGGAGTGCAGCAGCTGCCCCGGCGACTGGTCCGCGGGGTGCTCCGGGCGGGGCCGTGGGCCGCCGCGCGCACGCAGGGTGCCGACGATGAACAGCTGATGGCCGGTGCGGGCGGCGGCCGTCAAGTCGACGCGCGTCTTGTTGTCCGGCCCGGCGATCAGGGTGGCCTGTCGCCGACAGAGCCGGCAGACGCCGTCCTGGGCGGCCACCGGCGGTCGCAGACCTCGCAGTGACCGCCGGTGGCCTTGGCGACGAAGCCCCAGCACGCCTTGCAGCGCGGGCGATCGAGCCAACCCCAGCCGAAGCAGTCCCGGCAACTGCGGGTCGCCCAGGGACGGCGGCGACGTATCGGCGTGCTCACAGCGGCGGCCCGGACCGGCCGGGACGGCGCCGGAGGACAACCGGGCTGCCGCCGACCACCTTCCGCTCGGCCTGTTCCTCCACGCCGTCCAGCTGCCGGTTGTCGATCGGCTCGGGGACCAGAAGGTCAGCGGGTGTGCACTGCAACACCGCGCAAATCACGTCCAGATCGTCGAGGCGAACGGTCAGTGGGCGCCCCGACCACAGGTGCGACATCTTGCCCGCCGAGATGACCAATCCGGCGTCCGCGAGCATCTTCTGCAGCTCGGACGCCTTCCAGACGTCGCGCTGGGCGGCGACCATCCGCAGGTTCCACTTCACCGTGTCCTCCCAAAGCGCGCGGCGGCCCTCTGGCCGGCCCGGACCCACGCGTCCTCGACGTGGGATTGCTCGACATGCACGTAGATCATGGTGGTGTTGAGCCACTCGTGGCCGAGGATCTCCTGGATGGCCACGACCTCCATGCCGTTGCGGTAGAGGTCAGAGGCCGCGAAGTGCCGCAGCACGTGTGGCGTCAACTGGCCTGTCTGGTACGGAAGATGGCGTGCGACCGCCTCGGCGAGCCCGGACCGCAACGCGTCGTCGGTCACCGCGCGGCTGGATCCGTCGCCGTACCGGCGCTCGGACGGAAACAGCGGGGCCAAGGGGTCCTCGGCCTTGTCGTCGAACTCCCAGCGAGGGCCGGTGACCCACCACTCCAGCAGGTCCCGAGACCCGTTGATCAGCGGGACGAGCCGTTCCTTCTTCCCCCGGCCGACGCTTCCCTTGCCCTTGAACAGGATCTTGCCGAACCGTCCGAGGTCCCATCGGACGTCGCCGATCCTCAGCAGGCACAGTTCCGAGATTCGCGGGCCGATCAGGCTGGTCAGACGGGCGGCCGTGTAGTTCCGCGCGGTCGGCGCGTACTTGCGCGCGGCCTCCATGTCTTCCCGCCAACCCGAGAACAGCCTTGCTGTCTCCCCGGCCGAGGGCGGGATCCGAAGGCGGGACGCGGTGCCACCACGAGGTCGGTTGACCTCGTCGAGCGGCGACTCGACGACCATGCCGGTGGCCGCGTGGATCGTCGCCTTGTGTCTCAGCTCCAGGAACTCGAAGTAGACGGCGAACGCGGCGGCCTGGCGGACCTTCGTGCCTGGTGCCGAGCCGCGGCGATGCCGGCCGAAGTACCGGTCCAGGTCCTGCGGCTGCATCTCCCACAACGGCCGGCCGAACCACTCCCGCAGCCCGAGGACCCCGCCGACGTCCGCGCGGATCGTGTCGTCCAACACCCCGGCGGAAGCGCGGGCGAGCACGAACTCCGCCAGCAGGTCCTGTTCGAACGCGGCGACCTCTTCGGCGGACTCCAGCCGCAGACTGGGCCGCAGGTCGTGCACGACAGCCAGTGCCATCCGCCCCTCCCCTTCAGCTTTTCGGCGGCATCACCATAACAGCTGAGGAGACTTCAGAAATCCTGAAGTATAGACGACATTCCCTGGAGCGGGTACCGCCCAGACAGACCTGCAGATCAGGCAGCCGCTGAGGCCATCACGGGACTGGGCACGACCAATGAACCCACGGGAACATGGACAAAGTGCGACCGGAAGGCGATCCACCGGTCGGCCTCCACCCGCGCCCGGCTCAGCCCCAGCACCCGGGCGACGGCGGCCTTCAAGTTGTCGTAGCGGACCTTGCTCCGCGGAACCCCGCCCAGCGTCCGCAGCGCGTGCACGTGACCCTCGAAGAGCGCCTCCTGCCCGCAGGACGCGAAGACGCTTCTCTGCACCAAATCCCGTAGGGCTTATCGCTCGTGCAACGGGTTTCGGTGCGCGGTTGTCGAGAGGGGCGACTCGGAGTCGAACTCAAAGGTCTCCATGGCGGCGTCGGCAGGGAACTCCGGGTGGTCGTGCCAGATTTGGGAGAAGGCAACCAGAAGGTTCCATGATGCGGTTGCGTGCAGCTCGGTCTCCGCCGCCTGCTCAGGCGGGGAGGCTCGGTGGAAGCGCACCGCCGCGACCTGCTTCTCTGCGGCGAGGCGAAGGGCTGTGGCCGTGCGGCGGGCTTCGCCTTGAAGTGAGGCCGGGTCGGGGATTCGTGCAAACACGAAACGGACCAGCTGTGCGACCTGGTCCTCGGTGATCCGCTCCACTCTTTCCCCCTGCGGTTCGCATGCCTATTCGCCTGGCTCGGCGCCAACTATTGCAGCTCAGCGCAGTCCTCGGTCTGGAGGGCGCCACGCTCTGCGCACCGGGGCCGTTGCTGGGGTGCGTTTGATCAGCCCGTCGTAGGTTGGCCGTCTCGGCGCAGAACCGTCAGGAGCAATTGGCCCATATCGGTGGCAACTTCATTCAGCAGGTCGGTTCCGAACACGCAGAGCGAGTGCTCCCACGGGTGGCCGAAGGTGCCGAAAGTGAGGTCCTCGGCCAGGTAGATGGGGTAGTCGCCGTCCGGATAGGGACTGCGTGGCCACCCGGGCCGGAAGTTGCCGCCCAGTGCGTCGGGCAGAAACATGTCGGAGGCGGGAAGGTCGGGGCGCAGGCGGTAGCTGGTGTGCTGCCATTCCAGGACGAGCAACGTCGTGCTGGGCGGGGTGCAGGTGGCCAGGCCGTCTTGGACGAGGCGAACCAGGTGATCGAGTTTCCGGTCACTGGGATCGTCGTGAAGTGCGTCCAGGCTCCAGGTCACCGACGGAATCGGCTCGGTGATCGCGGGGAAGGCATTCATGCTGGGCTTGAAGTCGAACCTCTCGTCGAAGCGGTCCCAGACTTCCCTGGACTCCCGGTCGGTCAAGCGGCGAAGCGCGTCAGTGCTCACGAGCAGAATCTACCTGCATGAATGTTGCAAGGTCGGTGGTCGGACCCAGCCGATCCTCACGGTGGCGGCGTTGCCGGATGTGGCACTAACCAAGAGCGGCGACCCCGTCTTCCTTGCGGTCGGCTTGGGCTCGGAGACGTTCGGCCTGCTGCTTCTTGTCGGCGATGTGCCGCAGGCTCTCCTGCAGGCCGGCGACCTCACCGAGCCACTGCATCCGTTGAGCCTCTCCCAGGCGCTGGCGCGTGTTGGTCTCGATCTCCAGCAGGCGGGGCTCCTGGGCCAGGTCGAGGCGGAGCATAGGGCACCTGACACAGGCTTCTCTGAACTACTGCATGCTCGCCGTTTACGTGGGCTCCAACCCTGCACCTACTACGGCAGCCGTAGGTTGAGATCTTCTCGGTGGCTCATGCCCACGCGGCAAGTAGTTGTTCGAGCTGGGCGGCGGCTTGTGTTGGATCTTGGGTTTCGAGGACCAGGGTCGGCGAGTTTGTGTAGGGATCGCCGGACCAGATGTTGTAGTGGCCTGCCGGATCCAGGGAGATGAATGCTGGGGCGTTTCTGGCTCCGGGTTTCCAGCTTCGCGGAGTGGTGCTCAGACTGAACCGCCCCGGGTTCGGTAGAGATCTCAGGTTGTGGCTGTGACCAGGGGTTTCGTGGTCGCCAGGTAGTAGTTGGTCTCGTATTCGGCGGGTGGGACGTGGCCGATCTCACCGTGGAGTCGCCGGTGGTTGTACCAGTCGGTCCACTCGGCTGTGGCGAGCTCGACCTGGGAGAGGGTCTTCCAGGGTCGGCCGGGCTTGATCAGCTCCGTTTTGTAGAGGCCGATGGTGGATTCCATCAGAGCGTTGTCGTAGGCGTCGCCGACGGATCCGATCGAGGCTGCAATGCCGGCGGCGTCCAGATGCTCGGCGAGCCGGAAACTCGTGTACTGCGACCCGGCGTCCGAGTGATGTATCAACTCGCCTCGCTGGTGGGGGAATCCGTCACGGTCGCGCTGCCACAACGCCATGTCCAGCGCGTCCAGGACGAGCCGGGTCTCCTTGGAGGTCGCGGCCGACCAGCCGACGATGCGCCGGGAGAAGGTGTCCACGACGAAGGCCACGTAGACGACTCCAGCCCAGGTGGCGATGTGGGTGAAGTCGGCGACCCAGCAGCGGTTCGGCGCGCCGGCGACGAACTGGCGGTCCACGAGGTCAGGGGCGCGCTCGGCGGCCGGCTCCGCGATGGTGGTGATCACCTTCTTGCCGCGCACGGCGCCGGCGATGCCGAGCTCGCGCATCAGGCGCTCGACCGTACAGCGGGCCACCGCGTGGCCCTGCCGGCCCAGCTCCCGCCAGATCTTCCGGGCCCTGTCGGGGTACGACTTCATCTGCAGAGTGAAGTACAAGCTCATATGCAGAGTTTGGGCCGACGTGCTTGATATGTGACGAATTATGAGTTATGGCCCTGTCCTGGGGTCGTCGTCGCGGGGCCTTCTCGTCCTGTCGGGCAAGTGATCAACGTCCTGCTGGTCTCGGGTGGTAGGTAATGGCCTTGCCGCGATGGTGGAGGGCAGCGATGCTGGGCCGATGCCAGGGCAGCGGAAGAGAAGGCGTCAGCAGGAGGACGAGATGCGGCGGGCTGCCGATCGCTTCGCGCCCGGCGCGGGCCGCTGGGACGTGCTCTTCGAGACACAGGACGAGTCGGAATGGCGCGCTCACATCCACGGCCTCCGGGCGTCGGAGACGCAGATCGACTGGACGGCGGTGCGAATGGACACGTTCTGTGGGCGCCTGATGCAGCCGACCACCTATCGGCGGAGCCTCTTCGTGCCGAATGCCGCGCCCGATCCGGGCCGGGACCGCTCCGATAGTTGATCTTGCGGCTGGCGGATGCGGCACGGGGTGCTGCGAGTAGCGATTACTGGGGTCCGTGTGTTGGCGCGCCTCGGCCGAGGTGATCGTCCTGTCGAGCCCACCGAGGTTGAGCGTGGGCTCTGCGCGGGTGGATCGCCTCGGCCGAGGTGTGACCGCGGGTGGTCAGATGCCGGCCAGGGCGCCTTCGAGGGTGGAGAGCTGGCTGCGCAGGCGGTAGCTCTGGCCGTTGATGGGCAGTGTGGTGCAGTGGTGCAGGAGCCGGTCGAGGATGGCGGTGGCGATGACTTCGTCGCCGAAGACCTGGCCCCACTCGCTGTAGGTCTTGTTCGAGGTCAGCAGAATCGGGGCCTTTTCATACCTTTTCGAGACGACTTGGAACAGCAGGTTCGCGTCGTCCCGGGTCAGGGTCTGGTAGCCGACCTCGTCGATCACGAGGACGCTGGAGCGCAGATAGGTTCGCATCTTCGTGGTGAGCCGACCGACGGCGTCGGCGGCGCGGAGGTTGCGGACCATGTCGTCGAGGGTGGTGAAGTAGACCGAGTAGCCTGCCCGGCAGGCCGCGACCGCGAGGGCGACGGCCAGGTGTGTCTTGCCCACCCCGGGTGGGCCCAGAAAAGCGGCGTTGGAGCGGGTCTCGATGAACGCGAGGGTGGCCAGGTCCTTGACCTTGCGGGCGTCGAGGTCGGGCTGGAAGGCGAAATCGTAGTCGTCCAGTGTCTTGTGATGTGGCAGCTTCGACAGCCGCAGGTTCTGGCGGAAGCGGCGGTCGTCGCGGACGGCGAGTTCCTCGGACAGGGCGAGGTCGAGGAAGTCGAGGTAGCCCATCTTCCCGGCGTCCGCGCGGCTGGTGAGGTGGTCCAGACTGCAGGCCAGGTGGGGCAGGCCGAGCTTGGCGGCGGTGGCCCGAATGCGGTGGGTGACCAGCTCGCTCACCGTGCCCCACCAGCCGTCAGATCGTCGCGGATGGCCAGCGCGGTGATGCCGAGCGCGTCGGTGAAGCCCCCTGGAGCGGTGGCGGGACGCTCCCCACGGGCGGTGAGGAAGCCCGTCAGGGCCCTGTGGACGTCCTCGCCGGCCCGGCTGAAGAACTCCTCGGTGAGTTCCAGGAGATGGGCGGCGTTCAGGGCCCACTCCCGCCAGTACTCCGGGGTGCCGGGCAGGGCGGCGGCCTGGTCGTGGTGGTCGGTCACGCGGTTTCCTTCTCGGTCGTGGCGCCGGTGGTGCCCGGCACCGGGGCCAGGCGGATCGGGCGGACGCCCGCGATCTCGTCGTAGAACTGCAACGGACGTCTGCCGACCGGGATTTGGTCGGCTCCGGTGCGGTGCAGCAGGTCCTGAAGCGGGCTCGTGGAGGACACCGAGGCCCGGCCGGCGTGCCGTTCGGCGGTGTCGCCGGCGGTGACGGCCCGGGTGTGGCCGTCGGGCAGGCCGCCCCAGTGGGACATGTCGATGACCCACTGGCCGCGGACGGCGGCCCGGGGGTGGACGGCGAGCAGGGTGGAGCCGGTCGCATCGGCGGTCAGCAGGTGCAGGGAGACAGTGTCGTGGCCAGAACGGACCTCGACCAGCTGGCGGGGGCGGATCCGGCGGGCCGGCACCGAGTAGAGGCTGGCCTCGAAGGCGACCAGGCAGTCCTTGCCGACGTAGCGCAGGTGCCGGTCGGCGACGATGTAGGGACGGGCCGGAAGTGGCCGCAGGGCCGCGTGGTCGCGGGCCGCGCGGACCCCGATCACCTCCCCGTGGGTGCGGTGGGTGCGCGATCGCCGCAACGGCACCCACGCCGCGAACGCGGCGTCCAGTTCCATCAGCGAGGCGAAGCCGCGTCCGGCCAGCACGTGGTCGCGCACGATCGTCACCTGCCGCTCGACCCGACCCTTGCCGGTCGGACGGTAGGCCGCCAGGACATCGATGTCGAAGTCGTAGTGCCCGGCGAACGCGACCGCTTCCGGATGCAGCGGGACCGCCTGGCCCGGGGCCACGTGCCGCCGCACCACGGTCTTCGTGCGGTCGTAGACGATCGTCTTCGGGACACCGCCGAAGTGCGCGAACGCCCGCCGGTGGCAGTCCCAGAACGTCGCCAGGTCCATGCTCGTGGTGAAGCAGCAGAACGGGTCCCTCGAGTAGGACAGCACCATGTGGAAGGAGTAGACCTTCCGGATGCCGGCCCGGGTGAGGATCCCGCCTTCGTCGCCCCAGTCCACCTGGGCCTGGGCCCCGGGGAAGACCTCGAACCGGCGGTGAAGTCCGTCCATGTCCGCCGGCCCCAGCCCGAGCTCGGCCGCGATGCGCGGCCGGGCCTCCTGCAGGTACATCTTGACCCGCTGGTAGTGGCCGGTGAAACCGTAGGTGTCGACCAGACGCTCGTGGATCACCGTGCCCTTGAGCGTGATGTCCGCCTGCAGCCAGGCGTCGACCACCGGCGCGTACGGCACGATCACCTGCGGGATGCAGCCCTTGCGCGGCGTCCCGCGTTCGGGCACCACGATCCCGGGCTGATCCAGGTACTTCTTGACGGTCCGCCAGTTCGTCCCGGTCTCCCGGGCGATCTCGGCAATGCTCATCCCGGCCTCACGCAGGGCCCGGAAACGACGTAGGTCCATCCAACGCTCCGTCTGCAGGATCATAGAGACGGGTCACCTTTCGCTCCTTTCATCACACACCCGAGCGAAGGGTGACCCACTTCATGAACCCGACATCACGACACGCCGGGAAACCTCTGCATTTGAACCCGTACGCACCTCTGCACATGAGGTCGTACCCCGACAGGCCCCGTAGACACGGTAGTTGGCGTGGTAGACCTCCTTGATGAGCTCCTTGAGTTCCTCGTCGCGCACGGTGCGGGCGGCCGGCGAGGCCAAACGCTTGCGGTGGGCGTAGTAGGTGGAGGGGGCGATACCGCAGCCGTGCTCGGTGAGCACGCGGCAGATCGGCTCGACGCCGCCGAAGCGGCCCCGGTGCTCGTCGATGAACGCTACTGAAATTGAATGAGTGGTGTCGGGGGCTGGCCGGGGTCAGCCATCCATGATCAGTCCGGCTTGGGTGAGGCATCCGTCGATCAGATCCGGGC
>NZ_JBHTTU010000118.1:0-14466 GCF_042794375.1 Kitasatospora sp. NPDC056531
CCAGGCAACTCTTCGACGAAGATCACGCCTTCACCTCCTCATCAACGGATCTGGCCGTCGCGGCTTGACTTGTTAGGCACGTGAGATGTCTTTCGGGTGCTGCGGGCGGAGCTGGGCCATCCTTCCCTCTTGGAACGAGTAGTTGCAAGTCATACGCAATTACAGCTTGGTCTCCGCCCCGCCCCTCGACGCCACCGCCCGGCTGAGCCGGGCACAGCCACTTCGCCCATCTCATCAGGAAATCCACCGCTTCCTCCCCTAGGGTCGGAATGCCGACAGCCCGCGGCGCGACCCCGTGCGCGCCGCGGGCCGCTCGACACTCACCGGCCCGGTACCCGATGGGAGCGGCCATGCCGTCGTACCCCTTCCACACCACCCGCGAGGACGTCCGCATCCCGCTGCCCGACGGCACCCAGCTGACGGCCCGGCTGTGGCGCCCGGTCAGCGACGAGCCCGTCCCGGCCCTGCTGGAGTACTCGGCCGACCGCCTCTCCGACCGCACCGCCGCCGAGGACGCCCGCCGCCACCCCTGGTACGCCGGCCACGGCTACGCCACCGTCCGGGTCGACACCCGGGGCCACGGCAACTCCGGCGGCCTGCCCGCCGAACCCGACGGCGAGCAGGAACTCACCGACGGCACCGCCGTCGTCGACTGGCTCGCCCGCCGCCCCTGGTGCAACGGCCGGGTCGGCCTGCTCGGCGTCGGCGCCGCCGCCACCACCGCACTGCGGCTCGCCGCCCGCACCCCGGACACCGTCGGCGCGGTGGTCGCCGGCTGCCCCGCGGGCGGCCACCGGCTCGGCGGCGCCGTCCTCGCCGCCGACCTGCACACCCGGCTCACCGCCCTGGTCGCCGACGCCGCCCTCCCGCCGGACCCCCGGCACACCGGCGACGCCTGGCGGTCCGGCTGGCTGGCCCGGCTGGAGTCGCTGGAACCCCCGGTCGACGCCTGGCTCGCCGCCGGGGACACCAGCGTGCCGGTCTCCGTCCCGGTATTCGCGGTCGCCGGCTGGGGCGACCCGTCCTGCTCCTTCGTGCTGCGCCTGCTGGCCGAGTCCCCCACCGCGCACGCCCTGCTCGGGCCCTGGCCGCACGGCCTGCCCGAGGCCGCCCTGCCCGAGACCCTGCGCTGGTGGGACCACTGGCTGCGCGGCGTCGACACCGGCGCCCTCAAGGAACCGGCCCTGCGCAGCTGGATCAGCAACCGCTGGACCGGCGCGGACAGCTGGCCCTCCCCCGACGTCCGGGAGATCCACTACGACCTGGACGGCCAACTGCGCACCGCCGGCACCGCCTCCGACGACCGCTACGTCCACGTCCGCTCCCCGCAGCACACCGGCCTCAACGCCGGCGCCTACGTCCCGCACGGCCGCCCCGCCGACCAGCCGCCGGACCAGCGCGAGGAGGACGGCCGCTCGGTCTGCTTCGACTCCCTACCGCTGCCCGAACCGATCGAGCTGCTCGGCACCCCGACGGCGCGGCTGCGACTGCGGCTGCGCGAGGACGGCGGGTCCGTCCAGGTCGTGGCCCGGCTCTGCACGGTCGGCCCGGACGGCACCTCGCAGCTGCTCACCCGGGGCGTGCTGACCGCCACCGGGCCGGACGCCGAGGTCGAGCTCGCCGCCTGCGCGGCCGCCGTTCCGGCCGGGCACCGGCTGCGGCTCGCCCTCTGCTCCGTCTACTGGCCATGGGTGTGGCCGTCCGCCGACGACACCGGGTACGCCCTCGACCCGTCCCGCTCCACCCTCAGCCTGCCCGTGCGCCACCTCGCGGCGGACACCGGCGCCGCGCCCGTCACCTTCGAGGCGCCCTCGCTGCCCGACCCGCTGGACATCCACCTCACCGAGCCGCTCACCGCCCGGCCCGAGCACGTCACCATCCACGACATCGGCCGCCACGAGTGGCGCATCGAGCTCTCCCCCGCCACCGACGGCACCCGCACCCACCCCGACGGGCTGGTCCGCGACGAGCACACCGTCACCGCGTACCGCGTGCTCACCGGTGCCCCACTCAGCGCCCAGGCCCGCACGGACCGCACGGTGCGGCTGGAACGGCCGGACATCGGTTGGGACGTCACCGTCCAAACCCGCACCCAACTGCGGTGCGATGCAGGGAACTTCATCAGCGTCGTGCAGGTGCGGGCGCTGGAGGCGGGGTCGGTGGTGTTCGCCCGGGAGTGGCAGCACCGGGTGCCACGGTAGGGCCGGGAGAACCTCAAAGGTATACTTATACACTTGCCTCGATGCTCGGATTTGACTTATAACTGGCTCCATGAAGACCCTCGGGCTGATCGGCGGCATGAGCTGGGAATCCACCGCCGAGTACTACCGCCTGCTGAACGAACTCACCCGGGACCGGCTGGGCGGACTGCACTCCGCCCAACTGGTGCTCTACTCCGTCGACTTCGCCGAGATCGAGCAGCTGCAGGCGGCGGGGCGGTGGGAGGAGGCCGGCTCGATCCTGGCCGGCGCGGCGCGCTCACTGGAGGCGGCGGGCGCGGACCTGCTGCTGATCTGCACCAACACCATGCACAAGGTCGCCGACCAGGTCTCGGCGGCGGTCTCCGTGCCGCTGCTGCACCTCGCCGATGCCACCGCGACCGCCGTCCGGGCGGCGGGCGTTGGACGGGTGGGGCTGCTGGGGACGGCCTTCACGATGGAACAGGACTTCTACCGGGGGCGGCTGGCCGCTTCCGGCCTCGACGTCCTGGTGCCGGCGGCCGCTTCGCGTGCCCTGGTGCACCGGGTGATCTACGAGGAGCTGTGCGTGGGGGAGGTCCGGGAGGAGTCCCGGGCGGCCTACCGGCGGGTGATCGAGGAGCTGGTCTCGGCCGGGGCGGAAGGGATCATCCTCGGCTGCACCGAGATCGAACTGCTGATTCGGCCGGAGGACAGCCCGGTCCCGGTGTTCCCCACCGCTCGTCTGCATGCGGAGGCTGCCGTGGACACGGCACTTGACGGCCGGTGAGGAGAAAACGGGCTTGCGCGGGAGGGCGTGCAGGCTGCAAGATCTCCCTCGACCGCGACACCGAACGAGGAGGTGAGACCCCGTGAACGCTGTATCGATGTGGGTGCTCCCCCTCGCCGTCACGGTCAGGCGATAGACGTAGCTGTCCGCCGGGAGCCCCCGAACACGCTTGGGCACTCCCGAAAGGCAACACGCTATGTACTCTCTCCAGTTCACCTCTGAGTCGTCCTCGAACGGCATTCGCGAGCGCGACTTCACCCTGGGCGACGCCCCCGGCGTCCTCTGGTCCCCCACCTCCGGCGCCGACCGCGCACCCCTGGTCCTGATGGCCCACGGCGGCGGCAACCACAAGAAGCACCCGGCCATGTCCGGCCGCGCCCGACTCCTCGTGACCGGCTCCGGCTTCCACGTCGCCGTCCTCGACGCACCCGGCCACGGCGACCGGCCGCGCACGGCCCACGACGAGGCGGAAATCGCCGAGCTGTTCCGGGCCCGGGCGGCCGGCGAGCCGGAAGGCCCGATCGTCGTCCGCTACAACGACCACCTCGCCGAACTCGCCGTACCCGAGTACCGGGCCACCCTGGACGCCCTCCAGCAGCTCCCGGAGATCGGCACCGACGGGCCGGTCGGCTTCTGGGGCATCAACATGGGCACCGCGATCGGACTGCCGTTCGTCGCCACCGAACCCCGCATCACCGCCGCCGTCTTCGGCCAGCACTGGCCCGACACCCTGGCCGAGAAGGCGAAGCGGATCACCATCCCGATCGAGTACGACATGCAGTGGGACGACGAGCACATCTCCCGTGAGGCCGGCCTCGCACTGTTCGACGCCTTCGCCTCGAAGGAGAAGTCGCTGCACGTGAACTCGGGCAAGCACAAGGAGCTGCCCCGCTTCGAGGCCGACAGCGCCGCCCGCTTCTTCGCCCGCCACCTCACCCGGGCCTGACCCCACCCCGCTGCGGCGCCCGGCCGGTTCCGCCGGGCGCCGCTGGAGGCACAGGACCTCTACCGTGGGGGGCATGCACGACGAAGTCCCGTACTGGAACACCAATGTGGCCCGCCACCCCGGGATCCTGCGGGCAGTGCCGCCCGGGTGCCGGGCGGCACTGGACGTGGGGTGCGGGGACGGGCTGTTGGCGGCGAGGCTGGCGCGGCGATGCGGGCGGGTGGTCGGAGTGGACCTCTCCGGTGAGATGGTCGCGCGGGCGCGGGCCACCTACTCCGAACCCACCTTTCTGGAGGGGGACTTCCTCACCCTGGACCTGCCGGGCGAGGGCTTCGACTTCGTCTGCTCCGTCACGGCCGTGCACCACATGGACTTCGAGGCGGCCCTCACCCGGATGCGGGAACTGCTGCGGCCCGGCGGGGTGTTGGTGGTGGTCGGGCTGGCGCGGGAGGCGACGGCGGCGGACTGGGCCCGGCGGATCGCGGCCGCGCCGCTGGTGCGGGCGGTGAAGGCGGTGCGGCGGACGGGCGCCCCGGAGGGCATGCCGATGGCCGCGCCGGAGATGAGCTACCGCGAGGTGCGGGAGACCGCCCGGCGGGTGCTGCCCGGAGTGCGCTACCGGTGGCACGTGTTGCGGCGTTACTCGCTGACCTGGACCAAGCCCTGAGCGCCCTGTCAGTGGCGCCTGGGAGAGTTCGGCTGTGACCTGCGATGTGTGCGACCACGAGATGCGGCCGGTGCCGGTATCGGAACCTCGGCCGGACTGGGCCCTCCCGGTGAAGGAGAGGTGGTTCTGCGCCTGGTGCTACGCCTGGACCGAGCTCGGGCACGGCCCCCAGGAGGTCTCACACCCGCGCTACGAGCCGCCCGAGTGGCGCTGGGAGCGGGCCGAGTCGGAGCACCTGCCCGCCGATGTCGCCCACGCCTACGGGTACTTCGGCACGACCCTGTGCGGCATCCGGCAGGAGGGCCTGCACGCCTCCCCGTACTACTGGCTGCCGGGCCGGGACGACGCCTGCACGGCCTGCAAGGAGGCCGCGATCGTCATCGACCGACGCTGGCCGACGGACCCGCAGGGCGAGAAGCGCCAGCGGCCGCAGGTCACTCCCCCGCCCGGCTCCGACTGGCCGCCCTTCTAGGTGCCGCGACCGCAAACGATCACCGGCATGGTGTGACGGCCGGGTGTCGGCAGCGGTGGGTGTCGCGCGGGTCCGCTGAAGGTCGTGCCATGGTCTGTCAGTTGCCTGGTCTAGGGTCGCACGCATGGCTGAGCCCTCCTTTCTGACCGCTGTCCGCGAGTCGTACGACACGGTCGCCGCCGATTACGTCGAACGCGTCCCGCCTCCATCCGAGATGGACCCGCTGTCCCGCGCGATGCTGGCGGGGTTTGCCGAACTGGTGCGGACGGCCGGTCTGGGGCCGGTCGCGGACCTGGGGTGCGGACCCGGCCGCGTGACGGCGCACCTGGCCGGACTGGGGGTGTCCGTCTTCGGCCTCGATCTGTCGCCGAAGATGGTCAAGCTGGCCCGGCATGCCTATCCGAACCTGCGGTTCACCGAGGGCTCGATGACCGTGTTGGAGACGAGGGACGACGAGCTCGGCGGCATCCTGGCCTGGTACTCCACCCATCACACGCCCCCGCAGTGGCTGCCGGACGTGTTCGCCGAGTTCCACCGCACGCTCGCGCCCGGCGGCTACCTGCTCTGGGGAGACTATGTCGGCAATGAGCGGCTGCAGCCGACCCACGGCTATGGCCGTCCGGTGTCCTACGAGTCGCACCTCCTGCCCCTGGACCACATGGTCGACCTGCTGGACCAGGCCGGACTCGTCGTCACCGCGCGACTGGAACAGGAGCCCGGCGGACTCGCGAACAGACCGCATGCCTGCCTCCTGGCCCGCAAGCCCGAAACGCCCTGACCGGGCTCGTTCCCGGGGTGAGGCCGCTCGGCTGGACCGCCGACGATCACGGGGCGGGCGGTCAGACCACTGGGTTGAGAGGGCGGCCGCCCCAGCCGCACGTTCACCGGCTGGCACCACCACGTCACCCTCGTCGCCCTGGCGCACGGCTTCTGCACCCTGCGGAGGCTGGCCCGAGCCCCAAAAGGAACGGCACCGGCCCGAGCCTCTACCAGGTCGTCCGCGAGCTGCAGATTCTCCTCGCCACCTGAGCCGGCGCCGGCCCCACCTGCCACCGCAACATTCCCACGCAAATACAGACCTGACCAAGCCCTACTCGCGACTCGGCTCGTATCGTTGACCGGGTAATCGATGGGCGGTTACCAACAGGTCGTCACAGACGACCTCTCCTGTCGAGAGCCGGTGAAACGCCGGTTCCGACTACTCGCCAGTGACGCCGTCGGCAAGCTCCCGGACGATGTCGAGGTGCCCGACATGCCGCGCGTACTCCTGGAGCAAATGGAACAGAACCCAGATCAGCGTTGGCCGCTCCTCCTCGGGCGGGACCCGGCCCCCGAGCGTGGCCATCCGGTCCTCCAGCCGCGCGCTGGCGACGATCGCGCGGGACCGCTCGCACTGGGCGCGGAAGAACGCCGTCACCTCCTCGACGGTCTCACCCGCCTCGACACGCCATGTGCCGCCACGGGCTTCCATGTCGCCCCACGGCTGTTCGACCTGCTGGCCGGCGAAGCCCCACTCCAGCCAGCGCAGCTCCACATACGCCAGGTGCTTCAACAGCTCCAGTGGAGCCCACCCGGATGGCAGCCGGCTGTCCCGCAGCTCCTCGCTGGTCAGGCCGTCCAGCTTGCGCAGCACGGCGTCACGGTAGAAATCCAGATAGCCCGCCAACAACTCGGCCGGGCTGGTGAGCGTGACATCGGGCTCCGCCGGGGGACGGAATTCAGCAGTCATGGCAGGTGATGTTAAGCGGGGCCCCACAGGCAGGCCAACCACTCACAGCAAAGCGTCCCGCCCGTCGATTACCTGGTCAACGATGCGAGCCGAGTCACTAGGTCGCAAACGGACCCGGCTCCCGTACTGTCCGGTCCGCGCTGCGCGAGCCCCGCGGCCAGGAACATCGCGCCGGGCAGCGGCGCCGGCCGCCCGGCGGGTCTGACCGGACGGCCTGAGCGGCATCGCGCGGATCAGACGGTGTCGTCCGGGCGGTGGGGCATCCGCAGGACGGCGACCGCGCCGAGGGCGACGACGGCGATGGCGAGGAGCAGGAGGAGAAGGAGAGCGAGGCCGATCAGGAGTCGCACGGCTCGTCGTCCTCGGTCTTCTCGTGCTCACGGTCGCGGAGCAGAGCGAGGAGGTTCAGGACGGTGCTGGCCGGCGCGTTGCCGAAGCGGACGAGGACCCGGCCGTCCACGACGCTGTCGGTGGTGGCGGAGGGCCAGAGCAGGCCGAACTCACGGCCGAGATCCTGGAGTTCGGCGATCAGATAGGCGACCTCCAGTTCGGTGTAGGTGCGCATGAGCGGGTCGGCCGGCTCGATCGGGCGGCGGCTGCGGTCGTCGGCGGTCACGCGGCGGCGTCCAGCGCGAGGTGGGCCGCCGGGCGAGGTGCCAGCGTGTGGGCTGGTCCTTTTCCCAGCGGCCTCCTCCCGAACCCGTCGTGCGGCGTTAACCGCAACGGGCTCTCCAGTGACTTCCGTGGGGTGTGCTTGCGCAGTCAACGTGGATGCCGTCGTGGCAGGTTGGGCAGACCACGAGAGTCTTTTGCCGTTTCCTGGCCATGAGAGCGGCCCAGTTGGGTTGCTTCTGCCCGAAGAGGTCGAGGTCGGCGAGTTTGCGGATCTGGTGGACCGCGATGTTCTCGGTCGCTCCGCACAGCTCGCAGAAACCGGCCAACAGTCTTCTGACCAGCCTGCGTTGGCGTGGTGCGGTGACTGCTCGGTCAGGATCGCGGTCCTTGAGGAGCGCGTCCTTTCTGCGCTGGAGGGGGATTCCGCCAAACCGGGCGACCAGTGGCTTGCTGCTCGGGGCACGGGTGATGCTGACCTGGAGGCACTTGCGTGGCCCGGCCGGCGTATCGACGGTGGCCTTGTACTTGCGGGCCATCTTCGACACGGTCGAGCGATGCTTGTTCGCCAGGGAGCACAGCAGCGAGGACTGCATGACCCAGTGCAGCCGGTTCAGTCGGTGGACGTCGCCGGCCAGCAGGTAGTACTGGACGACCCCGCGATACCTGGCGCCGAAGATGTTGACGAGGTTGTAGTCGTCATGCTTGTACATCGACGGCTGGTGTGCGGGTTTTCCGCGCGTCAGGTAGGGCGCGCTTTTGGCCTTGATCACGTCTTTCGGAACGTGGAGGGCGATGGTTCCGTTCACCGAACGGCGCAGCCGCCGGTTTCCCTTCTTCCGCTCGGACCTTCCGTCGTCCCGTTGAGTCCTGATCTCATAGCCGAGGAATCTGGCAGCCCGTGTTCTGGCATGGGTGACCAGGGTTTTCTCCTCGGACAGTTCCAGTTTGAGGTCGTCGCGCAGGAACTGTGCGAGGCGCTGTTCAATCCCGTCGGCCTCGGCCTTGGGTCCGACGAACCCGAGGAGGGTGTCATCGGCGTATCTCACATAGCGCAGGCGGCGGTATCCCGGGTCGTTCATATCCTGACTCGGGAGAGAATGAAGCCGCCTACGCAAGGCGCGCACGGAAGCGCGGTCTCCGCGTCTTCGCGCGCGCTGAATATCCGCTTCGACCCTGCGGTACTCGGGGTTCCTCGCCCTGAGTTCCCCTCGGGTGTACTCCGGCACGAGAACTTTCTCGACAAAAGTGTCCAGCCGGTGCAGGTAGATGTTGGACAGGACGGGCGACAGAACGCCGCCCTGAGGAGCGCCACTCAGCGTGGCGTTCCAGTTCCAGTCCTCCAGATATCCGGCTTTCAGCATGTTGCGCACAAGCCGCAGGAACCGGTTGTCGTGGATCTTCTCGGCCAGCGTTTCAAGCATCACCCGATGGTCGAGCATGTCGAACGACACCACGACACAATGCCCGTCTCCACGACGTCCCCGCGCGGGTACGGATCGTCCGTCCTCGTCACCCTTTCGAGGGGTGTGACCTGGAAGTCCTCGGGAAGATGTGTCGGCACGGCAGTCTGGAACTGGTCTTGGTGCTGCCGGACGGCAGCCGCAGCCTGGTTCCGGCCGCATGGACGGACCTGGGCGGGGTCGACGAGGGTGCGTCGGCTCCGGCGGCAACGCTCGGTGGTCTCGCCGACCTCATGCGGGCTGTGACGGTCACAGCCGGACTGTCGGCGCGTGCCGACGCCGGCGAGCCGTCCGGCAGCTCCCCGGGGGAGGGAGACACGCGTGCTGCACGCCGTGCAGTTGAGCCTGGTGCCCGCCGACGCACGAACGCCGGTGACGCCAGCGGCGAAGCCGGGGATCCTCGGCGGCCTAGCGGTCACCGAACAGCGGGCAGCAGTCGCGGCGTTGGCCAGGCTGATCGCCAAAGCCGCAGCGACACCGCCAAGTTGGAACGAGGAGGACGGCGATGAGTGAGCCGGGCAAGGTGACCGCCGCCCACCTGCGGCGCCAGGCGGTGATCTACGTCCGGCAGTCCAGCGCCAGCCAGCTCGAGCGCAACAAGGAGTCCACCGACCGGCAGTACGCACTCGCCGAGCGGGCCGTCACGCTCGGCTGGCCCCGCTCGGCGGTGCGGGTCATCGACGCCGACCTGGGCGTGTCCGGCTCGGTGACCTCGGCCCGCTCCGGCTTCGCCGAGCTCACCGCCCAGGTCGCGCTCGGCGAGGTCGGTCTGGTCCTGGCGCTGGAGGTCTCCCGGCTGGCCCGCAGTAACAGCGACTGGTACCGCCTGCTCGACGTCGCCGGCATGACCAACACCCTCATCGGGGACGCAGACGGTCTCTACCACCCCGGACTGTTCAACGACCGCATGCTGCTGGGGCTCAAGGGGACCATGTCGGAAGCCGAACTGCACGTGCTGCGGGCCCGGTTGGACGGCGGGATCCGCAACAAGGCCGCCCGCGGAGAACTGCGCCGGGCCCTGCCGGTCGGCCTGGTCTGGCGCGAGGATGACGGCGAGATCCTCCTCCACCCCGACGAAGCCGTCACCGGAGTGATCGCGGCGATCTTCACCCACTTCGCCGAGTGCGGCTCGGCTCGGGCCACCTGGCTGTGGCTGCGCGAGCAAGGCCTGTCCTTCCCGCTGCAAAGGACCGGCGAGGCGGAGATCCGCTGGGTGGCGCCCACCTACCACGCGGTACACAAGGTCCTCACCCACCCCGCGTATGCCGGCGCATACGTCTACGGCAAGACCAGGCACGAGCGGTTCCTCGACCAGGACGGCCAACTCCGCACCCGTGCACGCCGTTTGCCCCGCGACCAGTGGCAGGTCCTGCTGCCCGACCACCACCCGGGGTTCATCGACTGGGCGACGTTCGAGGCGAACCAGGCCCGCATCGGCCAGAACACCCGCCCCGACCGCCACGGGGACGGGACCGGCGCGGTCCGCGAGGGATGCGCGCTGCTGCAGGGCCTGGCCGTCTGCGGCCACTGCGGGCGCAAGCTCGCCGTCCACTACCGCGGCAAGCACCGGGCCACCCCCGGTTACCACTGCCACGGCGCCGAACTCGTCGCCGGACGCGGCCAGCGCTGCCTGACCGTCGGCGGAGTGCAGATCGACGCCGCCGTTGCCGGGGCGTTCCTCGCCGCCATCGAACCCGCCGCCCTGGACGCGTGCCTGGCCGCCGCCGACGAACTCGAGGCCGGCCACGACACCGCTCTCGCGCAGTGGCGCCGCGAAGTCGAACGCGCCCGCTTCCAAGCTGCCAAGGCCGAGCGCCGCTACCTGGCCGTCGACCCCGACAACCGCCTGGTCGCCCGCGGCCTGGAAGCCGAGTGGGAACGCACCCTCACCGCCTTGGCCGCAGCCGAAGCCGAACTCGCCCGTCGCGAGACCCGCCGCCCGACCACCCTGACCGCCGAGGAACGCGCAGGCGTCCTCGCCCTGGGCAACGACCTGCCCGGCGTCTGGCACGCTCCGACCACAACCGACCGCGACCGCAAGGAAGTTCTGCACACCCTGCTGGAAGAGGTCGTCATCAGCCTCGACCGCCACAGCAAGCGCGCCGATCTGACCCTGCGCTGGAAAGGCGGCGCGCTCACCGACCTCACCGTCGCCCTGCCCCGTTCACAACCACCGAAGATCCGCACCAGTGACGACACCGTCGATCTCGTGCGCCGCTTGGCCGTCCACTACCCCGACGCCGTGATCGCCGGGATCCTCAACCGGCAGGGCCGCACCACCGCCCGCGGCCTGCCCTTCGACTACAACCGTGTCAACAGCCTGCGCAATCACTGGAAGATCCCCCGCCACCGGCCCGACGACGCACCACCCGCCCAGGGCCCCGAGCCTGTCACGATCGCCAGGGCCGCTGCGGAGCTGGGCATCGCACCCTCCACTCTGCACCGGTGGCTCAACGACGGCTTCATCGCCGGGGAACAGGTCACCCCCGGCGCCCCTTGGCAGATCCGACTCACCGATGACCTGCGGTCCCGCTTCACCGACCAGGCACCGCCCGGCTGGCTGCCCATGCTCGAGGCCACCCTCGCCCTCGGCGTCTCCCGCCAGACCGTGTTGCAGCGTGTCAAGCGCGGCGAACTCGAAGCCGTCCACGTCCGCTCCGGACGCCGAAAAGGCCTGCGTATCAAGCTGCCCGCCCCCACAGACGGCCTGTTCTGACCCACTCCATCAACGAAGGGAGCAGTGTGTCGATGACTCCAAACACTGGGCGATGTCGCCCTCGATGAACCAGCTCGTCCCGGTCCAGGTGCGGACCACGTCGCGCAGTGCGGTGTGGCAGCCCCGACGGGGACGGAAACCGTGGGACTGGCTGGAGAACTGCGGCTCGTAGTACGCCTCCAGCAGGAGACGCATCACCTCACCGACCAGCTTGTCCGTCCAGGACGGCAACCCCAGCGGCCTTCGCTTCCCGTTCTTCTTCGGGATGAAGACCCGCTTGACCGGCTTGAACTGGTGGCGTTCGTGACGCATCGCGTCGATGACGCGCCCGATCTTCGCCAGCGACATACCGTCCGCGGTTTCCCCTGTCGCCCCGGGTGTCATCGCCCCCTTGTTGGAGTAAATGCGCCCGTAGGCCATGAGATACAACTGCGGGTTGAACATCTGTCGATAGAGTTCATTGCACGGCAGGCCCCGCCTGCCGCGTTCACGGAGGATATCAAGTACCGCTTCGGCGCTCTGCATTACGCATACCTCCCGGCCTCGCTGATATCCGGTCACCTGTGCCCCTTGGCCCTGTGGACGGCTTTCCCGTCCTCCTTGGCAGGTCGTGACTCCTGCGACTACTACGGACACTCCGTCACCATGGGGCTCGCGCCCTTTAGGTGATCCCCTGTTCGTCCTGGTTGTACGTACTAGCGCGACTCAGGTGCCCCACTCATCTCCTTGAATGACCTCGCTGGACATCGCCCCGCTCCCCGGAGTTGCATCGGCGTTCGAAGGACCTGATACAGGAAGCGGCACCGGTTTCGGATATCTTTCCGGCGGATCTGTCTTTGAATCGACTGGAGATTGGGATTCAGGCAATCCAGCTTTCACCGTATCGCGCGGGTCCCGCGGCGCACCGTCCCTGATATCTGGACCCGGTCGCCGCTTCTCTGGCATGCTACGGTCCCCTTTGCCTTTCGACGCCAGGTAAGCCATTGGACCCAGGAATATCCTCCAAATTCCTCCCGGCTCTACCGGGAATACAACCAGGCGCTTTCAGGGCGCACTCGAACCAGACGGACTTGCCGGACTTCCGGGGGTCCGTGCCGAAGCGGTGGGTGAGCGAGCGGACGAGGTGCAGGCCCCGGCCGGAGACGGCGTAGGGGTTGGAGCCGTCCTGCTGGATGGGGCGGGCGGGGCTCCCGTCGCTGACGGAGACGCGGAGGACGCCATCGAGGATGACGACGACCACGACGGGCGCCGCACTGCCGCCGTGGCGCCAGGCATTGACGAAGAGTTCGAGGAGCGCGATCTCGGCGTCGGCGACCAGGTCGGGCTTCCGCCCGGCGCGCGAGGTGGCTTCGCGCAACTCCTCGCGCGCGGCCGACCAGTCAGGGGGGAGTTCGAGGGAGAACACGAAGGAACCTCCGTGAGAGTCGAGAGATACCTCCGAGCGATTGATGATCAATCAGAAGAGACAGTTCGGAGCGTGATCGTGATGCGAGCGCACAGCTACACATGGCAATTGCCGTCTGTGCTCAGCTCGTCACGCTCGGCATGGAGCCAGTGACCCCCTCTTCGCAACTCGTCTCGGAATTTTGGATATATCCAAATCGAACGCCAAATCGGGCTCCTACAGTGGCAGTTGCCGGTGGCGAACGAGACCGCCGGAGAGGCAGACTGGTCCGCGAGGCTCAGAGAGGGCGGGGATGGCCGGAACAACAGGTCCGACGGTTCGACGAAGGCAACTCGGAGCCGAGCTGCGCCGCAGGAGAGAAGAAGCCGGCCTCTCGCACGAAGAAGTCGCCGAAGCGCTCAGCGGCATGAGCCAGCCGAAGCTGTCCCGCATCGAGAACGGCCGTGGCGCCACCAAGGTGGATGACGTCAAGCGACTCCTCGCGCTGTACCGCTGCGACGACACCGATCTGATCTCAGCGCTGGTCGACATGGCCAAGAACGGATCGCAGCGCGGCATGTGGTGGCAGAACTACGGCGCACATCAGCCCCGAACTCGGCGATCTGATCACCTTGGAAGCCAGCGCCTCGTCCGTTCGCACCTACGAAGGCGCGTTCATCCCAGGCCTCCTCCAAACTCCCGCATACGCACGCGAGATCATCAAGAAGCTCAATATGCGGCCCGACGTCAACGTCGAGGCCCTGGTCGACGTTCGAATGGCCCGACAAGGTGTTCTCACTCGGTCCGAGCCACTCACACTCTGGGCCGTCATCCACGAGGCAGCCATCCGGTCCGGTGTCGGCAGCCCCGCCGGCATGACCGAACAACTGTCCCGCCTAATCGATCGCGCTGCCCAGCCGAACATCAACATCCAGGTCATGCCGATCGGCGCGCAGGCCCACCACGGAATGGGTGGAGCCTTCACCATTCTCGGCTTTCCGCAGCGCCAAGACCTCGATGTCGTCATGGTGGACGGCACTTTGAGCAACCTCTGGGTCGAAGAGGTCACCGACGTAGAGATCTACGGAGCGAAGTTCGACGCAATCCGGGCCGACGCCCTCGGTTTCGACGACTCGCTCGCCATCATCACTGACCAGAGAGACAAGCTCACATGACGTTCCACCCCAACGCGGCTGCCCTGAAGCTCACCTGGCGCAAGTCCTCACGCAGCAACGATTCCGGCAACTGCGTCGAGGTCGCCTGCCTGGACGGATCGGCCTCGTTGATCCGCGACTCGAAGGACCCATCCGGCCCTGCCCTGGCCTTCGATCGCGCGGCGCACGAGGCCTTCATCCGCGCCGTCGCGACCGGCGAGTTCGACTTCGGGCTCCTCTGATCGCCACTGAGCGGTGGGGGGGGGCCTCCCTGGGGAGGGGGGACGACAGACCCCCCGGGACACCCCCCACCAACAAAACCCCCCCACCCCCCCCCCCCCCACCCCCCCCTCCAC
>NZ_JBHTTU010000119.1:0-13774 GCF_042794375.1 Kitasatospora sp. NPDC056531
CGACCACACCACCAGCGCCACCGCCCTCAACCTCATCCGACTCCACGCCTGGTGGAACGGCAGACCCCTCGATCGCGCCAACCACAGCCACCTCGTCAGACTCCAACTCAGCCTCACAGCCTAGAAGTTGAAATTAGCCACCAAGATCGCGCAGGTGCGAGGCGACTTGTGAAGGTCACCCCGTTCAACCGGAGCTTCGCTGCGTGCGTGACGGCCCGGGCCTGTGCTCCTTGGACCGCCGCGACCTGCGGACCTTCAGGGCTGGTCGTACCAGGAGAACGCCGCGATCCGCCAGCCCTCCGGGGTGCGGACGAATTGGATGGTCTTGGTCCCGCTGCCCTCGAACGGCTCGCCGTCCAGGACGCCGGCCTTGCGGTACTCGCCGAAGCGCGACGCGATGTCGCCCGCGATCTCGGTTCGCTCGGAGGTCTCCCACTCCGAGAACTCGACCAACCGGCCGTCGGCGAGCAGGCGTTCGCGCGGCTCGATGAACTCGTCCACGGTGTAGACCGTGTACTTCGGCCCGGTCAGCACGATCACACCACCCGGAATGACCAGCCGGCGGATCCGGGCCACGTCCGCGGCCTTGCCACCGCGGTTGTCGAAGGCTCCGAAGAACTCGGCGGTTATCGCGTCAATCTCGATCTTGGACATGGCGCGACAGTAACACCGATAGGGGGCAGCGGACATGGCGTCGAGGCCACTTCGACCCAGGGCACCCGCGAGATCACGCGACTTTGCAACAGCCCTGCCTCACCCGCCGCCGGCCCCTCGACCGACCGACCTGCCGAGCCATCCGCTCCCTCGCCCACCGAATGGACCTCCACCCCCGCACGCTGCGCCGCCACGCCATGGGCAGTCGCTGGCCCGCCGGAGCGTACGTGCGCGCCGTGGTCGACCGCTGGGTCCGGGCTGAGTTCTGCCTGGACCGGATCATCGTGAGAGAGGCTCAAGAGGCCCGCTGCGCCGGCCGAGCGCGACCCCCAGCCAGCCAGCCAGCCAGCCAGCCAGCCAGCCGGCCGCACCCGCCGCCACCAGGGCCGCGGATCCAGCCCGTCTCCGATCCCCACACCCTGCCAGCTTCCCAGCTCACGCCGTGATCCACAGGGGGTGCCGCCCCCGTACATCCCTGGTACTACGGCGGCCTGTGGTTACACCTGGGGTGGGACGCCCGGCCCGGGCCGCCGCGCCTACCGTCGTCGACCATGAGCAACGACCACGACGGGACCACCCGGCCCGACGACGCGCAGTTCGTCGTCGAGCTGTCCGGGGTGCACAAGGAGTTCGGCGACGCCAAGGCGCTCGACGGCGTCGACCTGCGGATCCGGGCGGGCGAGGCGGTCGCCGTGATGGGCCCTTCGGGGTGCGGCAAGTCCACCCTGCTGAACATGGTGGCCGGGCTGGACCGGCCCAGCTCCGGCACCGTCCGGGTGCAGGGGCAGGACCTCGGCGGGCTGAACGAGAACGGGCTGGCCCTGTTCCGCCGCCGCCACATCGGCATGATCTTCCAGTTCTTCAACCTGATCGACGACCTGCCGGCACTCGACAACGTCGCCCTGGCCGCCCAGCTGACCGGCACCAGCGCCAAGCAGGCGCGCCGCCGGGCGCTTGAGCTGCTGGATGAACTCGGCGTCGCCCATCGCAAGGACGTGTACCCGGCCTCGCTCAGCGGCGGCGAACGCCAGCGGGTCGCGGTGGCCCGCGCACTGATGAACCGCCCGGCGCTGCTGCTGGCCGACGAGCCGACCGGCGCGCTGGACAGCCGCTCGGGCGAGCAGGTGATGGACCTGCTGATCGACCTCAACCAGATGGGCCAGACCCTGCTGATGGTCACGCACGACCCACGCCTGGCCGAGCGGTGCGCCAGCCGGCTGATCGAGGTCGAGGACGGCCGGATTGCCCACGAGCGCAGTCTGGCGCAGCACGCATGAGCGCCGTGTGGAGGGTCGCCCGCGCCGCCGTGGCGCGCCGCCGGCTCCAGACGGTCATCATCGGCTTCGTCGTCCTCCTCTCCACCGCCACACTGGTGGTCGCGATGGGACTGATGGACGCGGCCTCGTCGCCGTTCGACCGCGTCTTCGACAAGCAGCATGGGGCCCATGTCGCCGCGACCTATGACAAGGCCGTGGTGACCGACGAGCAGCTGCGGCAGACCGCGGACCGTCCGGGGGTGACGGCTGGTGCCGGTCCCTTCGAGCAGGCCACCCTGACCGTCCCGCCGCGCCAGCTCAAGAACCCGGTCCCGCCGGGCGCCCTCACCGTGGTGGGCCGGCCCGGTCCGGACAGCGCGGTGGACAACCTGAACCTGTGGGCGGGGCGCTGGGCCGCCGCGCCCGGTGAGATCGTCGTCAACCTGAAGCCCTACCCGGGCATGGCCAAGGGCATGGAGGGCCAGAAGGTCCCGAGCACCACGGGAGAGAGCTTCACCGTCGTCGGCTACGCCTACAGCGTGAGCCAGACCGCCGGTGCCTGGGTGACGCCCGAGCAGGCCAGGGCGCTGCATCCGGCCGCCACCCAGATGCTCTACCGCTTCGACTCCGCGCAGACCGGCGCCGACATCGACGCCGACGTCGCCGCGGTCACGGCGGGGCTGCCGCAAAAGGCGCTGGCCGGCTCGCAGTCCTACCTCACCGTCAAGCACGCCGTCGCCGCCGGGCCGGGCACCTACGTGCCCTTCCTGATGGTCTTCGGCATCCTCGGCGTCATCGTCGCCGTGCTGATCGTCGCCAATGTGGTCAGCGGCGCGGTGGTCTCCGGGCTGCGGCACATCGGGGTCCTCAAGTCGCTCGGGTTCACGCCGTGGCAGGTGGTGTCCGTCTATCTGCTGATGATGTCGCTCCCGGCGGTCCTCGGCTGCGTCCTGGGCATCGTCGGTGGTCACTTCGCCACCGATCCGCTGCTGGACATCGCGTTCCAGGGCAGCGGCATGGACCGGCAGAGCATCGGCGTCGCCCCCTGGGTGGACGTCGTGGCGCTGGTCGCGATGCCCCTGCTGGTCATCCTGGCCGCGCTGGTGCCGGCGCTGAAGGCGAAGCGCCTGTCCGCCTCCCAGGCGATCAGCGCGGGCAGCGCCCCGGAGCCCGGGCGCGCTCTGGCTGTCCAGCGCTGGCTCTCCGGCACCCGGCTGCCGCGCGCGGTCAGTCTGGGCCTGGGCCTGCCGTTCGCCCGGCCCGGCCGCACCGCGCTGACGCTGGCGGCCATCATCCTCGGGGTGACCACCACGACGTTCGCGACCGGTATGGCCGACAGTGTCACCCAGTACGGGAACGCCGTGCTCCGCACCGGGGCCTACCAGGTCCAGGTGGGCTCGGTCGATCCGCGGGAGGGGACTCCGACGAAGCTGAGCGACGCGCAGATCGAGGCGCTGCTGCATTCCCAGCCCGGCACCCAGCACCTGACCCTCGACGCGATGGCCCCCGTCACCGTCGTCGGGAACCGGCAGGTCGCCTTCGGTGACTTCTTCCGGGGGGACTACTCGACGCTCGGCTTCCAGGGCGAGCTCGCCGAGGGGCGCTGGCTGAACGGCCCGGGGGAGGCCGTCCTCTCGTCGGGCTACCTGCACAAGCTCGGTCTGGCCGTCGGTGACCGCATCACGCTCGAGGTGGCTGGCAAGCAGGCCACGGTCACCGTGGTCGGCACCGTGATGGGCGTGCTCCAGGACGCGCTCTACTCCGAGCTGAAGTCCATCGAGCCGGTGTCGGCGAACAACCTGACCATGTTCCGGTTCCAGTACCTCGTCCAGCTCGCCGAGGGCACCGACGCCGCGGCCTACATGAACGCCGTCCAGGCGGCCGACCCGGGGCTCACGGCGACGGAGGGCACCGACACGTTCGCGTACCCGACGGTCGTCAGCAGCCTGTCCACGGTCCTGACCCTGGTGCTGGGCATCGTGGCGGCACTCGGGGTCTTCAACACCGTCGTGCTGAACGCCCGGGAGCGCCGGCGCAACCTGGGCATGCTGAAGTCGATCGGCATGACGCCACGCCAGGTCGTCGTGATGATGGTGACCTCCATGGCGGCACTGGGGCTGGCCGGCGGGCTGGTCGGCATCCCGCTGGGAATCCTGGCCCACCGCGTGATCGTGCCGCTGACCACCAGCGCGGCGCAGATCGACATCCCCGAGCGGCTCATGAACGTCTGGCACGCGCCCGGGATCGCCCTGCTCTGCCTCGCCGGCGTGGTGATCGCGGTGCTCGGCGCCTACCTCCCGGCCCGCGCCACGGCACGACTCACCATCGCGGAGGCCCTGCGCAACGAGTGACGAGCCTCGCGCCCGGTAATCGGCGCGGCGGAGCGTGGACGTCGGCGGCCCCCAACGGTCGCCGGCGTCCGCTTCCGCTATGGGGTGGCGGTGGGGGTGCGGGTTGGGGTGATGTCGAGCCTGGAGTTTCGCGGGTTGGTTGAGAAGGTTTCGGATCGGGGCGGGGGCCGGGCTGTTGGGTTCTGGTGGGTGTGTGGTGTTGCCGGCGGAGAGGCCGGTGGGTGCTGGGCTGCTGGTTTCGCTGATTTCGTGAGGGAGTTGCTGTTCCTTCGAGACGTTTTCCGGGTGTTGCGGGTTTGATGAGAGCCCCGTAGGTGACCTGATTCAGCGGCGGCGGTGGCAAACCCTTACCTCGCGGCAGCCCTGGCCACCGCCGTCTTCACCGCCGCCTCCGACACCCAACTCACCACCGCCCACCCCACCGACCTCACCGCCGACGCGGCCACCATCGCCCTGCACGACCCCGACGGCCTGCGCTACGGCTGCACGACCCACCCCGTGCCACCCTGGGCACGCCCCCTCCTCCTCGCCGCCTCCTACCAGCACACGATCGCAGCAGGCGGCAACACAGCGCTGTTCGACTCGCCCTTCGCAGGCACCGGCCTGCCTCACCTGACCGACCTCGCCGAAGCCTGCAAACTACGCCCGCCCCAGCCGCCCAGAAACCGCCCGCACTCCCACCACACCCGCCCCAACCACCAACTCCGGCAGACCATCTGGCCGCTCAGCAACGCCCACTACCGCTTCCCTACCGCTTCCCCTGGGCCTTCATGGAGGACATGCAAGGCTGCCCACCCCCACCCACCCGGCGCCGATAGCCACACCCACGGCCAGCCGGGTAATTACGCTGCGTGAATGCGGATAACTTGCGACGATGCCGGCCATGCATGATGAGGATCTCCTGGCGACGCTTCTTGTCTCCTTGGCCAAGGCACCACGTGTCTACTCACGCTGGTGTTGGAGTTCTGGCGAAGACCTGGCACACCACGTCTTCGAAGCGGCCAAGGTGGCTGAGGAACAGTGGGCCCACGATGCCGTGAAAGGGGCGATGGGGCCGAGCTCCGTCAGCGAGATCGCGGCGGCCCTCGGCCCGGTCGATCGGGACGCCGCACTCGAACTGATGGTTAATTTGTCAGCTTCCAACCTGGTCTACCCCAATCACACCCACCGGGATCGCGCTCACGCGGCGCGAGCGGCCGAGAGAGTCGTCTCCGTACTCGGACCCACGGCCGAGTGGTTCTCCAACATCGAGGGCTCCTGGCTGAACGGCCGTGCTTGGGACCCGGTCACGATGTTCACGTTCGACGGCGTAATCGCCGGCAGAGGAGCGGGCTTCGTCGTCGTGCTCCTGCAGGTCGGAGAGGACTGACCGGACCGGTTCTGTCCGTCCCGAGCGCGATGATGACCTGCGTGACCGACAGCGCAGCCCCACACCCGCCCCGGATCCCCGGCTACGAAGGCGGCCCCTTCACCGCCTACCCCGAACTCCTGGAAGAACCACTCTTCTGGCTCTCCCACCTCGGCTCGTGCGCCCGCAGCCAGCAGGCCCAGCGACTGCTGTTCGGCGCAGACTACGAAGCCGCCGAGGAGTTCTCCCGCGCCCTGTGGGACAAGGAAGACTGGCCGCTGTTCACCGTCGCACTCACCGCCGACCACCGCTTCCACGTCGTCTACCGCACCATCGACGGCGACTGCGGCATCGACTACCTCCTGCACCACCCCACCTGGGACACCGCGGAACTCCTCGCCCAGGACGACGGCCACTTCATGGGGCCAGCCCTGTCCTGGCTCGAGTTGGCCACCGCCGCCGACAGCACCCCGCCCGACGCAGACACCCGTGACGCCCACGCCCGCTTGCTGCTCCTGCTGCCCGCCATGGGTGACGATGCCCCGCCGAGCACCGCTGCTCCCCGCCTGGCCGCCGCGCTGCGCGCCCACACGGCTGTCGAGGACCCCGAGCACCTCGCGCTCCTCCTCCTGGACCAGCAGGGACAACCGGGGCCCGCCCACTGGCGCACCACCGAGGACAGGGTGCGCGTGAACGACGGCCGCTACTCCTACCGCAACCCCGCCAACCCGTTCTGTCTCCCCAACGACCGGCTCACCCGAGTCAGCGCCGCTCTTACCGTGTGACACAGTCTCCGCAGCCCGAGCAGGGGGCCGGAACCCGTCTTCTACGAACGGACACAGCGCGCTACCAGCCAACCCCCAGGGCCTCCAACTGCCCGAGCTGCTCCGGGCTGAGCTTGTCCCGCCTCGCCTTCTGGTTGTTGAGCCAGGTGCCCAGCGACGTCCCGTCCTCCTTGTGGGACCTCGGAACGCGCGCGTGGCCCTGCCGCTCGACGAACGCCGCCAGCGCCGCCAGGCCCTGCGCGAACCGATCCGAGCGCGACACCTTCGGCTTCGCCGCGGCCGCCGCCCGCGCGGCCACCAGCTCCTTGTCCTCGCCGATCCCGAGCGCCGACAGCAGGTCCCGCTGCTCCCGGTCGAGCTCGGCCCAGCCGGCCCGCTGCACCTGCACCCACCGGCTCAACTGCTCGCCCTCGAACGCCGTCTCCACCGGCAAGCCAGTCCAGTCGACCCGGCCGTCGGACTCCAGCCACCACTGCCGCGCGGTGGCGTAGGTGCGCTGCCAGGTGATCGGCCAGGCGGGGCACCACCACGGGTCGATCTCCTCCAACGCGGCCCGCCGCTCCGGCGCCAGCGCCCCCGGCTCCCCCGTCGGCACCTGGGCCGCGGCCCGCAGTTCGGAGAGCCACGTGCCGATCGGATAAGAACCGACCGAGGCCCGGGCCGGCGGCCAGAGACGAACCGTGCTCCTTCGCCCAGACCCGGGCCCAGTCGAGGCCGGCATCGAAGCGGGCGTCGGAGACGGGTTCGGTGCTGGAGTTGCGGGAGAAGGCCGGGCTGGACCGGCTGGAGGGCCCGAAGTGTGTTGTGGGCGATGCCAGGACACCGTGAGGCTGGGCCTCACGGTCTTCGACGTCAGTGGGAACGGATAGCCTCCGGCGAGAACGGGTGGCTGATGGGAGTGGACGTGAACATCGAGGAGATGCTGGACCGGCTCGGCGCGGTGATCGGACCGCCGCCTGTGGACGGAGTGGTCCCGGTCCCGTGGGAGCTCGGGCCTGAGGTGCTCGGTTTCCAGCTGCCCGCGGACTACCGGGCGTTCGTCGACCGGTACGGGATGGTCAGCATCAGTGACGAGCTGCACATCTACACACCATCGGCAGCACCCAGTAACAAGACCGAGCAGCCGCTCGGCTTCGAGGGGTTCCTGTACTGCACGACGGATCCCTATGGATACACCGCCATGCTGGCCCAGGCCTACGAGGACGGGGACTTCGACGAGTGCCCGTATCCGCTGTTCCCGGCCGAGGGAGGGTTGCTGAAGTGGGGCAACAACGGGAACTCGGACCATTTCTTCTGGCTGATGCGGGGCCCGGACGCGGACCGGTGGCCGGTCGCCGCCAAGTTCGACTCGAGGCGGGAGTGGGACCTGTTCGAGGGCGGTTTCCTGGAGTTCCTGCTGGCGGCGGTGACGGAGCGGTATCCGTACCATGGGAGCGTTGTTCCCGGCGGGACGAAGCAGGTCGGTGACGGCCGTGCCTATCGCTTTCGGGGGGACTGGTCGAAGAACCTTCGGGAGTGAGCCCACAAACATGGTCAACGGCCGGGCCGGGGCGCTGCTGGGAGTCTTCGGACGGCTGGAGAATGCGGCGGGGTGACTCCCTGCTCCGCTCATGAATGTGGTCGTCGACGGGGGCCGCCGCCCCGAAGGCCGGACGGTAGCACCTGCCCGTGCTCGCCGGTGCGGTGCGGACATGGGCTGATCGTGGCCCTGCCGGGGGCAGGATTTGGCCGCCAGGGAAGGCAGGGCAGCAGTGGAAAGGGGTGGCCCGCGCTCGGGCCGCCCCTTCGCCGTTCCCGCCAACCAATGAGCCGCTCCCGTCAGCCCGGCCACCCCGCTCGGACTGCCCACCACCTGCCTCGCTGAGTATCTCGGCGAGTGCGTCGGGCGGCAGCCCTGCTCATGCGGCCACGTCCTCGGGCCGTACTCCGGCCTCCAACGCGGCACCCGCCGTCTCCCGCACAGCCTCCTGCAGCCAGCCGATGCTGTAACCCAGGCCCTCCAGCAGCCGCTCCGCCGCCTCCGCACTGCTGCCCCGCTGCGCCCCGCGCAGCTGGATCAGCTGCTCCTCCGCGTCGTCCAGCAAGTTGTCGATCAGCGCGCGCCGTTCAGGCGCCACCGCCGAGCGCCACACCGTCCCCGACCCCGGCTGCCTCGCTTCCTTCGTCAGCGCCCGCAGCTGCGCCGCCATGCTCGGCGGCTGGAGCTCCCGGCGCACCCACCACAGACCATCCCGGTGACCGGGCGGCACGGCCACGCCGCGGCGCCGGCGGATCACCGCTCCCATCCACGCGATCAGCGGCCCGCCGAAGTCGACCGCAGCCAGCGGCCCCAACCACGGGCGCCCCACCCGCTCACCCAGCCGCCGGCAGAACGCCCCGTCCGCCGGCAGCGCCCGAGGCCGCCCGGCGCCGCTGTCCTGCCAGACCAACTCGGCCACGGCGGCGGCGCGAACGTCCGTGGCGGGCGCGGCGTCGGCGAGGCGTTGGGCGTTGGTCTGGTCGGCCTTCACCTGGGCGTCGAACCACGGGCGGAGGGTCCGGGTGGTCCAGGCGTGGTAGCCCGCGGGGTCGGCGGCGACCTCGTCCGCGTGCGCGGCGGTGGGATACCACCGCGCCGAACGTCATTGATCTGCGCGCGGCCTCCGTCGCACCGCTGACCGGTCGTGTACTGGACCAACCAGAGCCGCTCCCGGCTGCACGTGATCGACATCCTCCGGCTGGGCTGACGGTGGTGCCAGCGCAAGACCCGGGCCAAAGGGCCGACCAGCCGTAAGGAGCGGGAGGAGCGTCCGCGTGGATCCCCTCAAGGGGCCGGGGTGGTGCCGAGGTGCCCATCGGCACCACCCGAATCGGCCGGGTCCGTCAGGGGTGGCGGCCGTCAGCCGGCCACCGCGTCGTACAAGCCGCGGCCCGTCCGCTGCGCGCGCCCGGTCTTGGCGAGGCGTTCGAGCATCGTGCGCACCGCGTTGAGTGCTCCGTTCTGGTCGTCGAGTCCGAGCAGGACGGTCACCTCTCTGGCCCGCAGCGGGCCCTTGGCCTGTCCGAGGACGGCCAGCACACTCTGCGCGTCGGTCAGGCGCCGACGGCCCGCCGCCGTGGGCGCGGGCGTCGTTGGGCTGCCCGCACCCTCCGGGGCTTTCGCGGGCGCCGCCTTTCCTCGGGCGGCCGTCGTGCCCGCGCTCTTGGAGGTGCCTCGGGCAGCCCTTTTCACAGCCGGGGCTGGCGCGGGCGTCGCGTCCTGTTCCCGGGTGCCCGTCGCCGGCACCTTGCCCGCGGCGGCCTTTGCGGCTGTTCGCTTCGCGGGGGTGGCCGCCTTCCGCGTGGCCGTTGTCTTCTTCGCTTCCGCCTTCTTGGCGACGGTCTTGCGCGGGCCCGCGCCCCGGCCACCAGCCGGTGCCCCCGCGGAGTCGGATTCGGCGACGGGGGACTCGGAGGGCTCCTGCGCCGACCGCGCTCGGGCGGCAGACATCTCGTCCGCGACGCCTACCCGCGTGGTGCCCTGCACCTGGTCCCGCTCCCCGAGCGGAGCCTGGGCCAGAACATCCAACCCCTCCAGCACGGCCACCATCGCCTCCTCCTGGACGATGAGGGCCGCCAACTGCTCCTCAAGCCGGCGCCGCTGCTCCCGCACGGCCGGCAGTCGTGCCTCGACGAGGGCCCGCGTCGATCCCACACTGCTGTCCGAGCCGAACGTGTGTCCGTCCACAAGTGCTCCTTCACCTTCCGTTTGTGTCAGCGAATGTACGGCGATCACGGGGACCGGCTCAACGGGATGGCGAAATCCGACCCGTTGGGGGTTGCATCGCACCCGTTCGGCAACAGACTCCGCAGGCCGGTCGGCAGGGGCAATTCCAGCCGCCTGCCGCTCACGCACCCCAGTCCTCCGGAACGGCGGCTCCACACACGGCTCCGCGTCCGGACACCATGAATTCCGAGAAGCCGGCGCCGAGTTGCACAAGGTCCCCGAGCGTCGGGCCATCACAGGTCCTTCCACAGGCCGATCAAGGCGTCCAGCCCGGGCAACGGCGGCAGGGAACCGCTCGTACAACCCGGGGGCCGAACCGGCCCGACCCATCCCGCACGGCCAGGGCCTCCTCCAGGCGCCGCCCGCGCGGCCTGTCAAGCGGCTGATCGGGTACAGGTGGCGCCGTCCGTCGTCGGGGCTGCCGGGATCCGGCTGCAGCTCGGTGTCAGGCGTGGGTGTGGGGGACGGGTTCGCCGGTGAGGGTATCGGTCAGGGCCCGGGTGCCGAGGGGCTGGTGCAGGGCGACTGTGAGCTCGGCGATGCCGCCGTCCTCGCATCCGATGTTCGGGCCCGAGGCGTCGCGGCGCCTGAGCAGTAGTGTGACCTGCTTGGCCGTCTCTCGTGCCACCAGGTCGGGCTTGTAGTCGCAGCCGCTCCAGGCGACTTCCATCGAGATCGTGCGGTCGTCCGCCGCCACAGCTGTGTTCTTTGTGGACGGGTCGGCGAGCGCGAGGCGGCGCAGGACCGAGGCGTCACTCCGCTTGAACGGGAGTGGGTAGGCGGAATCACGTTCCCTCGCGTCGCACGCCGACACCATGACCGCGATCAAGCCCACCGCAGCGATGAAGCGCTTGCGCACCGTCAGTTCCACGTCCTCGCCCTCCCCTTGTCGTCGATCAGGGTAGGTCTGCCGGTCGGCGGAGCCGCGGGCGGGGTCAGTGGGTGGCGTCCGCGGCGACGCCGACGAGCTGGAGGATGGCGTGGCCCCAGCTGGTGGCGGCGATCAGGACGCCGAAGACGACGGCGGTGAAGACGGTGAAGGCCTCGTCGACGCGGCTGCGGGCGTGGGTGGTGCGCCGCAGGCGGGCGATGATGACGATCGCGAGGAACACCGACGCGCTGATCGTGTACTGCACTGCCCACCCCGGGTCTCGGCTTGACGCTGTGTGAGGCTCCGCTCACGAGGAGCCGGTCGCATATTCGGGTGAGCATGCCAGAGCGACCGCCCCGCCGGGGCCCGTTTCCCGGAAACGGCCGGACGCGAACGAGCTTGGAGCCGCCGCGAACCCGGCTCGGGTCTTGGGGTGCGGTTCGCCGGCCTCGCGTGCAGGCCACTTGGACGCCTTTCGTCAACGGGACGGGTGGCCTCGTGTTGCCTCGATCTGGCGAATGTGCGCCAAAATGTGCGATCTAAAAGTGACTTTCACGAACGGGTGTGTGATGTGGAGGTGAGGTTGTGACTGACGACCTGTTCGCGTCAATCGACGCGCTGCTGGCGCGGCCGCGCCCGGTGGACGACCTGCCGGTCCCGGCCGAGCGGGAACGGCTGCGCAAAGCCGGCGACTACACCCAGGAGGAACTGGCCGCCGCGCTGAAGACCCGGCGGGAGACGATCGTGCGGTGGGAGGCCGGGACGACGGAGCCCAGGCCGCCCAAGCGCGAGGTGTACATCCGGTTCCTCGCGAGGCTGGCGCTCCAGCACGGCACCGTGGAGCCCACCGAGTGGTTGCGCCGGGCTCAGGCCGTCGGCCTCGTGCGGCCCGCCGACGAGATTGCAGCGGCCCAGACCCCCGCGCCCACCGAGACCGTGCCTGCGCGGACGGCCACCGCCCCGCAGCCCGCTCCGGCCGAACCCGCCGCTGCTCCCGTCCCGGCGCCTGCGGTGCCGGTGGCGTTCGGCGGTAGGCAGCAGGACCAGGCGGTGGTGGAGCTCGACCGGACGGCGGCCGGGGAGCTGGTCGCCGGGCCGCCCGAGCCGTGCGTGCGGTGCGGCCGGCCGACGCCGTACCGCTCGCATGGCCGTCCGGTCCACATGGGCGGCTGGTGCGCGCCCGCTCCGGCCGGACAGCCGACACCCGCCGTTCCGGCCGCAGAGCAGCCCGCCCCGGCCGCGCCCGCCGAGTCGGCTACCCCGGTCGCTTCGGTCGCTGCGCCCCGCCAGACCGGTCCCGTTGCGGCTCGGCGCGGGCCTTCGTCCCGTCCCGCCGCCGGTGCGCCGTCGCGGCCCCGGAAGACAGCGGTGAAGAAGCCGGCCGCCGAGGCGGGCCCGGCCGACTGGGAGGCGGCGGCCGCCGCCAGGTTCCCGGCCGGGCCGCTGGCGGTGCTGGACATCGCCGAGGACGGCAAGTCGCTGGTTGCCTACCGGGCCGATGGCACGGTGGCGCCGACCGCCCCGGCCGGCCGCACGCTCGCCGACGTCGTCGAGTGGGCGCTCGAGGTAAAGCTCGGCTCCCCGCGGCTGCACCGGCACGGCAAGGACGGCGACGCCCTGGTGGTCCTCACCGACGCCGCCCTCGCGGGGCTCGGTCTGCCGCCGATGGGCCGGGACGAGAAGAAGGAGTTCGTCCCCCGGCTGGGGGCAGCTGCCGAAGAACCACAAGGCCGTGAAGCAGTTGGAGAAGGCGGGCTGGCTGCTCACCCAGCGGGGCCTCGGGCCGTGGGCGCGGGTCTTCCGCACGCCGGAGGACGGGAAGCGGGTGTGCGTGCAGCTGTGCATTCCTGGCTGGGGCGCCCTCGCGTCCGGCGGCTGGCAGATCCCGGAGGGCCTGGGCGCCCCGGATCTGGCCCGGCTGCTCGGCACCTACGCCACCCGCGTCCTCACCCCGCGCGGCTCCACCGCCGTCTCCGGCCTCGAGCTCGTCACCGCGCTGCGCCCGCCCACCCGCGCGGTGCGCACCGAGGCCGGCTGGACGTCCGGGCCGGTGGAGGGCTCCCGCCCGAAGGACGCCTTCGACCCGGCGCCGCCGGAGGTCCCGGACGTGCACCCGCTCGCCCAGGACCGCGGGCCGGGCGGCCAACTGGTCACCGAGGCGTGGGACTGGTTCCGGGAGCTCACCGACGACGAGAAGAAGACGGCGCTGTACGGGGTCGGACTGGACGTCAACATGGCCTTCCTCGCCGCCGCCGGCCGCCTCACCCTGCCGCTGTCCGGGCCGGTGCACGAGACGGGCCCGGTGTTCGACCCGAAGACCCCCGGGAGCTGACTGGTCGACCTGTCCGGCGTCGACACGAACCCGCTGCTCCCGTCGCCGTTCACCGCTGACGGCTCGCGGCCGACGGGACCGGCCTGGTACTCCACGGTGAAAGTCGCCTACGCCGTCGAGCTCGGCGCCACCGTGCGCCCCACCGAGGCGTACCTGCGCCACGAGCATGGGCCGTACCTGGACCCGTGGCACAAGCACCTGCGCCACGAGCACGGGCCGTACCTGGACCCATGGCACAAGCACCTGCGCCAGGCCTACCTGGACACGATGGCCGCCCTCGGCGTCCCGCTCACCCTCGCCGACACCGACCCGGTGGCGTTCCTGGACGCCATGGCCAGCCTCAAGACCACCGGCGACCCGGCCGAGCTCGCCGTACTCACCGCGATCAAGCAGACCGCCAAGGGCACCATCGGCAAGATGCGCGAACGCCCC
>NZ_JBHTTU010000120.1:0-13549 GCF_042794375.1 Kitasatospora sp. NPDC056531
GCCTCGTCCTCGGTGGCGTTCTACTCCACCGTCACCGGCGAGCCGATCGACACCGCCGTCATGGACGCCGGCTACTGGTACCGCAACCTGCGCGAAACCGTCCAATTCGAGCCCGCGGTACGGGCCCTGGCCACCGACGGCATCCACGCCTTCATCGAGGCCAGCCCCCACCCCGTCCTGACCGTCCCGGTCCAGGAGACCCTCGAAGACGCCCTCGACGCCCGCACCGAACCCGTCGTCACCGGCTCGCTGCGCCGTGGTGAGGGCGGCACCGCACGCTTCCTCACGTCCCTGGCCGAGGCGTACGTGCGCGGGGCGACCGTCGACTGGACCGCCGTCCTCGCCGGCCGCGACGCCCACCGGATCGACCTGCCCACCTACGCCTTCCAGCACGAACGCTTCTGGCCCGAGCCCGGCACCGGTGGCGATGTCACCGGTGTGGGACTCGACGCGCCGGGTCACCCGTTCCTCGGCGCCGTCGTCCGCCTCGCCGAGTCCGAGGGTCTGGTGCTCACGGGACGGCTGTCGCTGCGCACCCACCCGTGGCTGTCGGACCACCAGGTGATGGGAACCGTTCCGCTGCCCGGCACCGCCTTCGTCGAGTTGGCGATGCTCGCCGGTGACCAGGTCGGCTGCGACCGGCTCGAAGAGCTGACCATGGAAGCGCCCCTCCTGCTGCCGCCCAGCGGGCACATCCGCCTCCAGCTGACCGTGGGTTCGCCGGACGAGGCGGGCCGCCGGACGATCCAGCTGTACTCGCAGAACGAGGACGCCGAGGAAGACGCCGGGTGGCTGTGCCACGGCAGCGGGCTGCTGGCCGCCGGCGGCCGGCAGCCCGCCCCCGACCTCTCCGAGTGGCCGCCCCCTGGCGCCGAGCCCGTGCCGGTCGACGACCTGTACGAGCTCGCCGCCGACGGACCGGTCTTCTACGGCCCGGCGTTCCACGGCCTGCGCGCCGCCTGGCGGCGGGGAACCGAGGTCTTCGCCGAGGTGACCCTGCCGAGCGGGCAGTTGGAGCGGGCGGGCAGCTACACCCTCCACCCCGTGCTGCTGGACGCCGCCCTGCACACCGTGGGCCTGGGCGGGCTGCTGGACGACAGCGTGCCGGGCTGGCGCCCGTTCGCGTGGAGCGGCGTGTCGGTCCACGCGGCGGGGGCCTCGACCCTCCGGGTGCGGCTGGCGCCGACCGGCGCCAGCTCGCTCTCGCTGTTCGCCACGGACACGGCGGGCGTGCCCGTCGTGTCCGTGGATTCACTGGCCATGCGTCCGATCGCGGCGGAGCAGTTCACCGCTGGCGCCCGGCAGGAATCGCTCCTGCGGATGGACTGGGTGGCGGCGTCCCTCGAGGCTGCCACCGGCCCCCGCTGGGCGGTGCTTGGTCCGGTGGAACCGGACCTGCTCGAACTCGCGCACGAGCGATCCGAAGGTGGCCCGGTGGCCTTCGCCGACCTGGACACCCTGGTCACCTCCCTGACAGAGGGGGCCGCGGCGCCCGACTTCGTGCTGCTCGATCCCGCGGTCGACGCACCCGTCGGCCTCACCGGCCTGGCCGAGGCCACTCGGCTGGCCACCGGCCGGGTGCTGGACACCGCTCGGGCCTGGCTGGACCCGGCCCTCGACGAGCGGCTGTCCTCGGCCCGCCTGGTCGTGGTCACCCGCCAGGCGCTGGCCGCGTGCGACGGCGAGGAGGTGACCGGGCTTGCCGGGGCGCCGCTCTGGGGTCTGGTGCGCTCGGCCCAGGCGGAGAACCCCGGCCGGCTGGTGCTGCTCGACGTGGACGGCGACGCCGCGTCCTGGCAGGCCCTGCCGGCGGCGCTGGCCTCCGGTGAGAACCAGCTGGCACTACGTGCCGGAACGGCCCTGACGCCTCGGCTGGGCCGGCTCCGCGCCCTCCCGCCGGTCGCCGAGCCGGACGCCTCCGAGGAGCCCGTGCCGGACCGGTTGGGCCCCGAGGGCACCGTCCTGGTGACCGGCGCCACCAGCGGTTTGGGCGCCATGGTGGCGCGCCGGCTGGTGGCCGAGCACGGCGTGCGCCGGCTGCTGCTGGTCAGCCGCCGGGGCCCGGCGGCCGAGGGTGCGGCCGAGTTGCTGGACGAACTGCGCGAGGCCGGTGCCGAGGCCGCCGTGGTGGCCTGTGACGTGGCGGACCGCGAGTCGCTGGCCCTGGCACTCTCGGGTGTTCCCGCCGAACATCCGCTGACCGCGGTGGTCCACTGTGCCGGCACGGTCGACAACGGCCTGCTGGCATCGCTGACGCCGGAGAAGATCGACGAGGTGTTCCGTCCCAAGATCGACGCGGCGGTCAATCTGCACGCGCTCACCGAGGGCACCGATCTGGCCGCCTTCGTGCTCTTCTCCTCGGTGGCCGGCACCATCGGCGGCACCGGGCAGGGCAACTACGCCGCCGCCAACACCTTCCTGGACGCGCTCGCGCAGCACCGCCGCGCCAAGGGGCTGGCAGCCACCTCACTGGCCTGGGGCCTGTGGGAGGCAAGCAGCGGAATGGGCGGCCGGTTCGACGCCGCCCTGCTCGCCAACACCTCGATGCGGGCCGTCGTCCCGCTGCCGTCCGAGGAGGGCCTCGGGCTGTTCGACGCCTGCTGGCGCTCGAACGAGCCCGTGCTGTTCCCGGTCAAGCTCAACACGGCCGCACTGCGCGCGCAGGCCGGGGACGGCGCACTCCCATCGGTACTCCGTGCGCTGGCCCCCAGCGGGTCTCGTCGGACCGCCGCCGGCGGGCAGGACAACGGGGCCCAGCTGCGCGGACAGCTGGCTGCGATGTCCGCAGGAAAGCGCTACGACACGTTGGTGGCACTGATCCGCAGGCAGGTCGCGTCGGTGCTGGGACACGCCTCGGCCGATGCCGTCGAGACCGACCGGCCGTTCAAGGAGTTGGGTTTCGACTCGCTGACGGCGGTGGAGCTGCGTAACCGGCTCAACGCCGCCACCGGGGTGCGGTTGCCCGTGACGGCCGTCTTCGACTACCCCACGATGGAGGTGCTGGCCGGGTTCCTGCGCGACGAACTGTTCCCGGCCGCGGCCGAGGAGGCGGTGGATCCGCTGGCAGCAGAGGACGCCAGGATCCGGGAGGCGCTGCTCGCGCTGCCGCTGGTCCGGCTGCGCGAGAGCGGCCTGCTCGACCCGCTGCTGGAGCTTGCCGAGGGCCGGTCGGGCGGTGGCTCGGAAGCCGAGCATCAGGACCGCAGCGAATCCATCCTGTCCATGGACGCGGCCTCCCTTATCCGGCTCGCCATGAGCAACTCCAGTACTACAGACGTTATCTGACGGTACATCCAGTAGCACGGCGAAGAGGCCCGCCCTACCGGTCCCCTGGACCGGTTCGCCGCTTCAGGGGTGCCGTAGGGGTTCCCGAATAGGGGGCTCAAATTCATACGATCGCACCGCCTGGTGCTACCGCGGTGCGAGAGCCCGGTTCGGCCCGCTCATCCCTTCCCATCAGCTGACCCGCCATTACCAGAGAGTTCTACCGTGACCGATGCTCTTACCCCGATCGCCTTCCCCTTCCCGGAGGGGGACGTCATCTGCCAGCCGATCCGCGAGCTGGACGACCTCCGCGAGACCCGCCCGGTCGCGCCGGTGGCCCTTCCGGACGGAACGTCCGCCTGGCTGCTGACCCGCCACGCGGACGTGCGCCAGGCGCTGTTCGACCCGGTCTTCAGCAACCGGGTCATGCCCGCCATGCCCAACATGCCGCAGAACGAAGTCACCGCGATCATGAACGAGTCGCTGGTCGGCATGGACCCGCCGGAGCACACTCGCCTGCGCAAGCTGGTCTCCCGTGCGTTCACCGTCAAGCGGATCGATGCCCTCCGTCCCCGGATCGCCGAGCTGGTGGGCGAGCTGATCACCAAGATGGAGGCCATGCCGCAGCCGGTCAACCTGGTGGAGAACTTCTCCGTGCCGTTCCCGGTCCAGGTGATCTGCGAACTCCTCGGCGTCCCCAGCACCGACGAGCACAACTTCCGTGAGTGGGCGGACACCCTGCTCGGCGACTGGATGACCGACCCGGTCAAGCGCGACGAGGCCGCCCTGCGCTTCCGTGAGTACTTCACCGCGCTGATCGAGACCAAGCGCGCGGAGCCCGGCGACGACCTCATCACGGCGCTGATCGCCGCCAGCGACGAGGGCGACAAGCTGACCGAGCGTGAGATCGTCCACCTCTGCGTCGGCATGCTCATCAACGGGTACGAGACCACCGCGAACGCGATCGGCATGTTCGTGCTGGTGCTCAAGCGCCACCCCGAGCAGTTCGCCCAGCTGATCGCCAACCCCGACGGTGTGCCCGCGGCCGTCGAGGAGCTCCTGCGCTTCGTGCAGACCGGTACCAGCGGCACCGGCCAGCCGAAGATCACCAAGCAGGAGGTGGTCCTGAGCGGCGTGACCATCCCGGCCGGCGCACTGATCCTGCCGGGCACCGGGGCCGCCAACCGCGACCCGCGGGTCTTCACCGACCCCGACACGCTGGACCTCACCCGGGCCGAGAACCCGCACCTCAGCCTCGGCGGCGGCCTGCACCACTGCCTGGGTGCCTGGCTGGCCCGCGTCGAACTGCAGGAGGCCCTCCTCGGCCTGATCCAGCGGATGCCGAACGTGGAGATCGCGGTGCCCGAGTCGGAGCTCAAGATGAAGCCCTTCTCGGCGCTGCGCGGCCTCCAGGAGCTGCCGGTCACCTGGTAGCCACCAGGAGAAGGCCACTGGCTCGACAGCTGGGGGTGTGGAAGCGGTTCGCCGTTCTCACACCCCCAGCGTTCGTCCGGCCCGCCCATCGGCGTGCCCACGTCCACTGCACGCCCCCCCTGGCGCGTGGCGCCCATTCGCCATCGGCGGCCGGCCCATCGGCGGCGGTCGCACGCTCGACACACCCGTTGCCCGGTCGCTCGGGGCATCACCCAGTGGCCGCGACATCAGAAGGCAGGGACCTCCACGATGAACCAGCCCGGTGCAGAGATCGAGACGGCCAACGTCAGTACGGTGACCGAGGCCCTCCACCTCCGGAGCGTCAAGCAACCGGACGAGACCGCCTATGTGTTCCTCCGCGACGGTGAGACCCCCGACGGGTCCCTCACCTACCGAGAGCTGGAGGCCAGGGCCCGCACCCGCGGCGCCGCGCTCGTGGCCGCCGGGCTCGCGGCCGGGGACGCGGCCGTCCTGCTCTATCCCTCAGGCCTGGACTTCATCCAGTCGCTGCTCGGCTGCATGTACGCCAGGGTCGCCGCCGCCCCGGTCCAGGTTCCCACGCGTCGGAGCGGCCTGGAGCGGGTGCGCCGGATCGCCGACGATGCCGGAACCACCGTCGTCCTCACCACCGCCGAGATCAAGCGGGACCTGGAGGAGAGGTTCGGCACGCTGCCGGAGCTGGCCGGGCTGACCCTGCTCGACGCCGAGTCGCTCGCACCGGCGGAGGACCTGCCGGTCGGTCAGCCCCGTCCCGACGACATCGCACTCCTCCAATACACCTCGGGTTCGACCGGCCACCCCAAGGGGGTGATGGTCTCCCACGCCAACTTCCTGCACAACGTGGCGGAGACCGAGCAGGTCTGGCCGTCGGGACCGGACGGCGTGGTCGTCAACTGGCTTCCGCTCTTCCACGACATGGGCATGATATTCGGCGTCATGCTGCCGCTCTGTTCGGGCGTCCCCGCCTACCTCATGGAACCCGCCGCCTTCGTCCGTCGCCCGCTGCGCTGGCTGGAGGCCATCTCCCGGTTTCGCGGTACCCATGCGGCCGCGCCGAGCTTCGCCTACGAGCTGTGCGTGCGCGCGGCCGAGGAGGCGGGTTCGGAGGCTCTGGCGGAAGGGCTCGACCTGTCCTCGTGGCGGGCCGCGGTCAACGGTGCGGAGCCGGTCCGCTGGCGGGCCGTCAAGTCGTTCACCGAGACGTTCGGCCCAGCCGGATTCGCGCCTGAGGCCATGTCGCCCGGCTACGGGCTAGCCGAGAACACCCTGAAGGCCACCGGCAGTTCGCCGGATCGGCGGCCGACCGTCCTGTGGGTGTCCGGCCCGGCGCTGATCGAGGGCCACCTCGAACTCCTGGAGGCCGACACGGACACCGCGCAGCCCCTGGTCGGTGCCGGCCTTCCGGCCCACCCCACCCGGGTGCTGATCGTCGATCCCGCCACCCTGGAGCCCTGCCCGTCCGGTACCGTCGGCGAGATCTGGATCAGCGGCCCCTGCATGGCCCGGGGCTACCGCGGGCGGGCCGATGAGACCAGGGAGACCTTCCACGCCCGCCCGGCCGGCGCGGGCCGGTCCGACTCCGCCCCGCGCTACCTGCGGACCGGTGACCTCGGATTCCTGCACGCGGACGAGCTGTTCGTCGCGGGCAGGCTCAAGGACGTCATCGTCCGCAACGGCCGCAACTACTACCCCCAGGATCTGGAGCTGTCCGTCGAGGGCGCGGCTACCGGCCTGCACCCCAACTGTGCGGCGGCGTTCTCGGTAGACGACGGCGAGACCGAGCGGCTGGTGGTCGTCGTCGAGGCCGACGGGCGCGTCCTGCGCGGGACCGGCGAGGACGGCCTGCGCGAGCGCATCCGCCTGGCCGTCCACGACGGCCAGCGGCTCCAGGTGGACGAGGTCGTCGTCATCCGCCGCGGCGTCCTGCCCCGGACCACCAGCGGCAAGGTGCAGCGCCGGGCGTGCCGCGAGCTCTACCTCAACGGTGCCCTCAAGCCTGCCGTGGCCGGGCGCGGCTGACGCCGCGGAGCCTCCCAGGAAGGCCGGTGCCCTCACCAGGGGCACCGGCCTTCCGTCGTCCCGGGAGACGGCCGGCGGACGACGCGGGCGACGCGGGCGACGCGTCCGGACCGGCCGCCCGCGAGGCAGCCGGTCCGGATCCGACGTTCCACCGGAGCACCGCACGACAACGCACGACCGCCGGGCGGGCCTGTGCTCGGCCCACCCGGCGGTACCAGTGTCCCGGTCGCGCGGTGCTACCGCGCGACCAGCCACTCGTGCACGGTGCGCGCGGTGTTCTCGCCGTGCTCGGTCATCATGGTGTAGTGGTCGCCCCGGACGTCGACGACGTCACGGATCATCGGCCAGAAGGGCTTCCAGGTCTCGTCCGGCGGCAGCGGCTGACCGGGCTCGGCGTTGACCATCTCCGAGGCCCGCACCAGCAGGGTCGGCGTGGCGATCTCCTTCGGCTGCCAGTCCCCCAGCAGGGAGAAGTAGGCAGCCATGGCCGTCAGCCTGACACCGGTCAGGCGGCCGAAGCTCTTCTCCCGTTCCAGGGTCCTGGACTCCATGACCGGCAGGATGTAGTCGGCCTGCTTGGTCCCGGCCAGGAAGCTGTCCAGGAGCACGACGCCCAGCGGGTTGATGCCACGCTCCTCCAGCCTGGTGGCCACCATGTAGGCGATGCTGCCGCCGGAGGAGAGGCCGGCCAGCGCGAACGGCTCGCCGTCGGTGCTCTCCTCGATGAGACGGGCGCAGTGGTCGGCCAGGGCCTCGGCACTGGCGGCCACCGGCTCACCGGCCACGAAGCCGGGAAGCATCAGCGACCACATGTCGCGGATCCCGCGCAGCGGGGTGGCCACCGGCACGAACTCCTGGTTGCTCGCCCACGCCGACGGCGACGGGAAGCAGATGATCCGCGGGTGCTGCGGGCCGCTGGCCAACCGGACCAGGCCCGGACCGCCGACCACCTCGGCCGAGTTCGAGAACGTCGGGCGCAGTTCCACGCCGGTCGCCAGCACCTTGTGCGCGATGTCGATCCGCCCGGTCTCCAGGGCGCGGCGGTACAGCGCCTCGACCCCGTTCACCGCCGCGGTGGCGGTGTCCTCCACGGGGGCGGACGCCTCCGTCGGGGCGGTCGGTGCCGGTGCGGCGCCGTCCAGTTGCCGGTGCAGCTCGCCAGCCAGCGACGTCAGCGTCGCGTGGTCGAAGATCAGCGTGGGGGGCAGCCTGAGCCCGGTAGCGGCGTTCAGCCGGTTGCGCAGCTCGACCGAGGTCAGCGAGTCGAAGCCGAGCTCCGCGAAGGCGCTCGTCCCCTGGACTCCGGCCAGGTCGGTGTGCCCGAGCACCTCGGCCGCCTCGGTCCGGACCAGATCCAGCAGCGCCGCCTCGCGCGCGTCCGGCGCCAGCCCTGCCAGGCGCCTGCGCAGCTCCTCGCCGCCGCCCTGGCCGGACGCCGCCGCCCGCCGCCGGGACGGCTGGACCAGTCCGCGCAGCACGGCCGGGATCTCCTGCCCCGGCATCACCGTCCCGCGCCCTGCGGCGAGCCGGATCGGCACGAGTAGCGACTCCCCGTCAGCGGCGAGCGCCAGGTCGAACGCGGACATTCCCTGCTGGGCGCTGAACGGCAGCATTCCGCCGCGCGCCATCCTGGCCCGCTGGTGGTCGTCCAGCCCGTCGGCCATGCCGCCGGCCTGCTCCCACCAGCCCCAGGCCAAGGAGAGCGCAGCCAGGCCGCGATCCCTGCGGTGCCCGGCAAGGGCGTCGAGGAAGGTGTTGGCCGCCGCGTAGTTGCCCTGCCCCTGGCTGCCCAGCACACCGGCGGCGGACGAGAACAGCACGAAGGCCGACAGGTCCAGGTGTGCGGTGAGCTCGTGCAGGTGCCAGGCGGCGTCCACCTTGGGGCGCAGCACCGGGTCCAGCCGCTCGGGGGTCAGCGAGGTCAGCAGGCCGTCGTCGATGACGCCCGCCAGGTGAACCACCCCGGTCAGCGGGTGCTCGGCGGGGATCGTGGCCAGCAGGGCGGCCAGCGCTTCCCGGTCGGAGACGTCACAGGCGGCTGCGGTCACCTGGACGCCCTGCGCGCCCAGTTCGGCGACCAGCTCGTCCATGCCCGGTGTGGCGGATCCGCGCCGACCGGCCAGCAGCAGCTGGCGCACGCCGTGCCCGGTGGCGAGGTGACGGGCCACCAGGCCGCCGAGGGCGCCACCGGCGCCGGTCACCAGCACGGTGCCGTGCGCGGTGAACGCGGCCCGCCGGTCGGGGTCGCCGTCCGCTTCCTGACCCGCGGCCGGCAACGCGACCAGACGCGGCACGAACGCCTCGCCCGCACGCAGGGCCAGCTGCGGCTCGCCGCCGGCCAGGGCGGCCGGCAGGGCTCGGAAGGACGCCTCGTCCTCGTCGACGTCGACCAGGACGATCCGGCCGGGGTTCTCGGACTGTGCCGACCTGAGCAGCCCCCAGGCGGTGCTGGCGGCCAGGTCGGTGACCGGGTCCGCCGGTCCGGTCGCCATCGCGCGGCTGCTCACCACGACCAGCCTGCTGTCGGCGAGGCGCTCGTCGGAGAGCCAGTCCCGAACGGTGTCGAGCGCCCACCGCGCGGCCGCGTGTGCGGCCTGCGGTGTGCCGCCGTCGACGCCGCCGGCGCAGAAGACGACGATCCCGTCCGGCGCCGGTGTGCCCGCGCTCAGCATCTCGCTCAGCGACTGCCAGTCCAGGTAGGGGGTCTCGGCGAGGCCGGCCGCCAGCACGTGCGGCCGCAGGCCGAGTGGGTCGAGCCCGAGCGTCACCCAGCGGCCGGCCAGTGGCCGGTCTGAGGTCGGCACGGCCGACCAGTCGAGCCTGAACAGGGAGTTGTCGTCGGCAACGGCACCCCCCGGGCGCTCGGCACCGGCGAACAGTTCGGGCGACGGCCGACGCAGGGTGAGCGAGTCGATCGAGGCGACCGGATCGCCGGCGGCGTCCAGGACAGTGATCGCGGCGCCGTCCCGACCGGCGGGGGTGAGCCTGACCCGCACGGCCGAGGCGCCGGTCGCGTGCAGCCGTACCCCGGTCCAGGCGAACGGCAGTCCCACCGTCGCCGTCCCCCGGCCCTGCTCGTCCTGGCCCAGCAGGCCGAGGGCGAGCGGCTGGAGGGCCGCGTCCAACAACGCAGGGTGGATCCCGAAACCGTTCTCCGGGCCGCCCGCAGCCTCCGGCAGCTCGACCTCTGCGAACAGCTCGCCGTCCCGGCGCCACAGCGCCCGCAGGCCCTGGAACACCGGTCCGAGCACGAAGTCGTCGTCGGCCAGGCCCTGGTAGAAATCGTCCACCGGGACGGCCTGCGCACCGGCCGGCGGCCACTGCACGGCCTCCCCGCGCACGGACGAGGCCCCGGTGACGGCGACCACGCCCCGCGCGTGGCAGGTCCACGCACCGTCCTGCGGCGCGTCCTCCGGCCGCGAGTGCACGCTGACGGTGCGCCGGCCCTCCTCGTCCGGGCTGCCGACGAGCACCTGCAGCGCGGTGCCGCCGTGCTCGGAGAGGACCAGCGGCGTCTGGAGGGTCAGCTCGTCGAGCAGGTCGCACCCGAGCTGTTCGCCGGCCCAGAGGGCCAGCTCCACGTACGCGGTACCGGGGAACAGCGGCAGACCGGCGAGCTGGTGGTCGGCGATCCAGCCGTGGCTCGCCAGGGACAGGCGCCCGGTGAAGAGGAAGCCGTCCAAGTCCGGCAGCGCCACCCCGGCACCGAGCAGCGGGTACTCCGCCGCGCTCAGACCGACGCTCGACGGGTCACCGGTGCGGGCCGCGCCGGTGGCCAGCCAGTAGCGCCGGTGCTGGAAGGCGTAGGTGGGCAGGCCCACCCGACGGTGCCGGCGGCCCCCGAAGAAGGCCGGCCAGTCCACCGCCGCGCCCCGGGCGTGCACCCGGGCTAGGGCCGCGGTGAGTGCGGCCGCCTCGCCCTGCTTGCCGCGCAGGGCCGCCACGGCACCCGGCCCGGCCGGCCCGCGCTCGGCCGCGGCCTCCTGGACCAGCGCGGTCAGCACCTCGCCCGGACCCAGCTCGAGCACCGTACCGACGCCCCGGTCGAACAGGGTCCGGACCCCGTCGGCGTACCGGACCGCCTCGCGGACGTGGCGCGACCAGTACTCGGGCGTGCAGAGCTCCGGTCCGGCGAGCGCGCCGGTCAGGTTCGACACCACGGGGATCCGCGGCTGGGCGAAGTCGACCCCCGCGAGCACCTCGGTGAACTCGGCGAGCATCGGCTCCATCAGCGGCGAGTGGAAGGCGTGGCTGACCGTCAGCCTGCGGGTCTTGCGACCCACCGCCGCGAAGTGATCGGCCAGCGCCTCCACGGCCTCGAGCTCACCGGACAGCACCGTCGCGAACGGGCCGTTGACGGCCGCCACACCCAGCTGGCCGGAGACGCCGGCCAGCGCCTCGGCCACCTCCTGCTCGCCGGCCTGCACCGCCAGCATCGCGCCGCCGGCCGGCAGCGCCTGCATCAGCCGCCCGCGGGCGGCCACCACGCGGCAGGCGTCCGCCAGCGACCAGACACCCGCCACGTGGGCGGCGGCGAGTTCGCCGATCGAGTGGCCGATCAGCACGTCGGGCCGCACGCCCCAGGCCTCGACCAGGCGGAACAGCGCGACCTCGACCGCGAAGAGCGCGGGCTGGGTGAAGCCCGTCCCGTTCAGCAGCGCCGCGTCGGGAGACTCCGGGGCGGCGAACAGGACCTGCTTCAGCGGCCGGTCCAACAGCGGGTCCAGCTCCGCGCACACCGCGTCGAAGGCGGCGGCGAACTGCGGGAAGCGATCGTACAGTTCACGCCCCATACCGAGACGCTGCGAGCCCTGGCCGGGGAACTGCACCGCCAGCCCGCCGTCGGTCGCCGCCTCACGCAGCACGCCGGGCGCCGAGCCTCCCTCGGCCAGCACGGCGAGACCTGTCAGGAAGTCGGGCAGCGTCTCGGCCACCACCGCCGCCCGGTGGGCCAGCTGTGCACGGGTGGTCGCCAGTGAGAAGGCGACGTCCGCGGGGTCGGCCGAGGCGGGATCCGCGTCGAACCGGTCCAGCAGCCGGCGGGCCTGGTCGCTGACGGCCTGCGGGGTCTGCCCGGAGACCAGCCAGGGCAGCGCCACCGGAGCGGCCGTGGCGGCCGTGCCGTCCTCGGGTTCCGCCTCGGAGTCCGCCGGCTCGGGTGCCTGTTCCAGGATGACGTGCGCGTTGGTCCCGCTGATCCCGAAGGAGGAGACGCCGGCCCGGCGCGGCCGGTCGTCCGGGGCCGTCCACTCCCGCGGGTCGGCCAGCAGCTCCACCGCACCCGTCGACCAGTCGACCTGGGAGGACGGCTCGGTCACGTGCAGGGTGCGCGGGAGCTCCCGGTGCCGGAGCGCCATGACCACCTTGATCACGCCGGCCACGCCGGCCGCGTACTGGGTGTGGCCGATGTTGGACTTGATCGAGCCCAGCCACAGCGGGCGGTCGGCGGGGCGGTCCTGACCGTACGTCGCGAGCAGGGCCTGCGCCTCGATCGGGTCGCCCAGCGTGGTACCGGTGCCGTGCGCCTCGACCAGGTCGACGTCGGCGAACGACAGGCCGGCGTTGGCCACCGCCTGGCGGATCACCCGCTGCTGCGAGGGACCGTTCGGCGCCGTCAGACCGTTCGACGCACCGTCCTGGTTCACCGCGCTGCCCCGGACCACCGCGAGCACCTCGTGGCCGTTGCGTCGCGCGTCCGACAGCCGCTCGACCACCAGCATGCCGACGCCCTCACCCCAGCCGGTGCCGTCCGCATCGGCCGAGAACGCCTTGCACCGGCCGTCCCCGGCCAGCCCGCCCTGTCGCGAGAACTCGGCGAACGCACCCGGCGTCGACATCACCGTCGCACCGCCGGCCAGCGCCAGATCGCACTCGCCACTGCGCAGCGCCTGCACCGCCAGGTGCAGCGCCACCAGCGAGGACGAGCACGCCGTGTCCACCGTCACCGCCGGGCCCTCAAGCCCCAGCACGTACGACACCCGGCCCGACATCACACTGCCCGACGACCCGGTCAGTGCATAACCGCTCGACGCCTCCGCCGAGCTCATCAGCACGGCGCTGTACTCCTGCGGCGACCCGCCGACGAACACCCCGGTCCGGCTGCCGCGCAGCGAGGCCGGATCGATCCCGGAGCGCTCCAGGGCCTCCCAGGAGGACTCGAGCAGCAGCCGCTGCTGCGGGTCCATCGCCAGCGCCTCACGCGGCGAGATCCCGAAGAACGCGGCGTCGAACTCGGGTGCGTCATGGACGAACGCGCCCTGACGGGTGGCCGTCATGGTGAACTGCGCCGGATCGTGCGTGCTGTTGGCGTTCCAACCGCGGTCGGTCGGGAAGTCGCCGACCTCGTCACGGCCCTCGGCGACGAGGCGCCACAGGTCCTCCGGCGACGTGACGTCCCCCGGGAAGCGGCAGGCCATGCCGACGATCACCAGCGGCTCGTCGTCCACCCGGGCCGCGACCACGGGCGCTCCGACCTCCGCGACCACGCCCGTCAGCTGCCCGCGCAGGTGTGCCGCGAGAGCAGCGGGGGTGGGGTGGTCGAAGACCAGGGTGGAGGGCAGCCGCAGTCCGGTGGCGGCGTTCAGGCGGTTGCGCAGCTCCATCGCGGTGAGCGAGTCGAAGCCCAGTTCCTGGAACGGCTTCGCGGAGGTGATCGCGGTGGTGGAGCTGTGCCCGAGGACCAGCGCCGCCTCCGCCCGTACCAGTTCGAGCAGGGCCGTGCGCTGCTCCGGTTCGCCCAGGCCGGTGAGGCGTTCGCGCAGCGCCCGGGCGGCGGAGTCGTCGGCCGGCTGCTCGGCGGCCTCCGCTTCCAGGTACTTCCGGACCTCGGGGA